>JBFLVN010000227.1:0-6078 GCA_040758475.1 Bdellovibrionota bacterium | reverse complement strand
GTGCAAGCTGGACGCCGCCCGAAAGCTCCAGAGTGAGAATCTCGGCGGCACTCGTCACTACCCAGAGCCGGTTCTCGATAGCGGATGCCTTGAGGCCCCTTACGACTCCTGAAACCGGCGTTTTCCAGCGAACGGTACCAGCCGAAGGATCGATAACCCAAACGTTCGTCTTTCCCCCCAAAACCAGAAGGCCTTCCGAGGAGGTCCAGGGCGCCTCGATGCGGAGGGGTCCGGGAAGAAAATCGCTCACCCGGTGGAAAGCGTCTCCCAGATCGAGAAAATGGGCGCATTTTTCCTGCCCGGCACTCCATTTCCAGAGAGAGCCATCGGAAAGAAGCACGAGCACTCCTTCGGGACCAGGGATGAGAGCGGAAAGTTCGGATTCGAGCGAAGCCCCTGCCAGGGGTTCGCCGGTCTTGGCGTCCAAAGCGAAAACAGACCACTTTCTTCCAAGATCGTGGCGGCAAGCGAGGTAAAGCACCGCCCCAACGGGAACGAGCGAAGAATCGCAGGCATACCCCGTAGCGGCATCCGAAACCCACAGAGGGTCCGTTCCTTCTTTGTCGAAGGCATAAACGGCCCCTTCGGAAAGACTCAGAAAATAAAACCGTGATTCATCCCATACGAGGCCCGAAGCCACTTCACGGGTACCACTAAAAAAGGATTTCCCAAGAAGCCACCGCGCCCGGTAGCGAAGCCGGAGAGATAGAGGAAGCGATTCGTAAGGCGGACAGTGCCGGGCGACCACTCCTTCCCCGCAATCGGAGAAAAGATCCTTGATCTCGGTCGCCTTGAAATCGGGGGCGTATTCGTAGATTTTAAGATCACCCAAATTTTCGGGATATGCCCAGAAGCGGGAGTGCGCCACCGGGGGGCCGCAAGCGGAAAGCAAGACAAAAAGCGCGCCAACAAAGGCGAGACGCGCTACTCCGAACAAAGAGGAAGTTTTATTTACCCCTGCTGCTCCGGCGAACATCCCCGCGTCCCCCGTCCGAAAGGATGCCTGAAAAACAACGCTCAGAAAATCAATCGAGTTGCACGCTCACGAGCTTCGAAACGCCGGGCTCTTCCATCGTGACGCCCACGAGCGTATCGGCGAGCTGCATAGTCTGCTTGTTGTGGGTAATGACGATCACCTGGGAGTGATCGATCATCCGGCGGACGACTTCTCCGAAACGGCCCACGTTCACGTCGTCGAGCGGCGCGTCCACTTCGTCCAGGATCACGAACGGAGCGGGCTTGATGAGATAGATGGCGAGCAAGAGGGCGATGGCGGTAAGCGCCTTCTCACCACCCGAGAGCATGTTCATGCCGGGGAGCTTTTTGCCGGGGGGCTGGGCGATAATCTCGACACCCGTTTCGAGAAGGTTCATCTCGTCCGTGAGTTCGAGGCGCGCCCGGCCGCCCTGGAACAGCTTCGGAAAAACCTCCCGGAAACCCTTGTCGATGGCCTGGAACGTCTCGCGGAAACGTTCCCGGGTGGTCTTGTTGATCTTCGCGATGGCCTTTTCCAAGTCTGAAACGCTCTTTACCAGATCCTCGTGCTGGGTCTTTAGGAATTTTTCCCGCTCGATCAAATCGTCGAACTCCTGAATGGCATCCACGTTGACCGAGCCCACGGCCTTGAGGCGCCGGCGCTGGCGTTCGGCTTCTTCGTGAAGCTCGGCGCGCACTTGCTCACTTTGGAGGCGCTCCCGTTCCACCGGATCAAGGGATTCCACGTGGGCGGGGAGTTCCATTTCGTAGCGCTCTCGGATGTCCTGCACGGCCTGCCCCAAGTGCAATTCCACTTCTCGAAGGGAAACCGTGATTTCCGAGAGGCGTTGGCCCAGTTCGTCCATCCCGGCACGCTCGCGGCTTAACTCCTCTTCGAGAGTAAGCAACCCGCGTTCGCCCGAATCGAAAACCTCACGGGCTTCGCCCACGCCCCGCTCTGCGGCTTCACGTTCGGCAAGACCTTCGGAGAGGGCCGTTTCCTGGGCGGCCACTTCGGCGGCCAGGCGTTCGACTTCGCTGCGTTCCTTGGCGGCAAGGTCCTTCTTTTCGGATTTCTGCGATTGAACTTCAGCCAGGGAAGCCGCGAGACGCTGGACCTGGGCGGCAAGCGATTCGGCCCGTTCGCGGAGACTCGCCGCCTCCACTTTTACTTCGCCCAGCCGGGCGGAAGCGGCCCGGAGCGAATCTTCTTCCGAACGGGCCAGCGTTTCGGCCTGAACGAGGGCCGCGTCGGCGGTACGGCGCTCTTCTTCGAGGACTTTCTGCTCACCCGAAGCCTGAGAGACGTCGGACTCGAACCGGGCCCCTTCGGCCCGCTCCCGCGCCAGGTCCGCTTCGATCACGTCCTGACGCCGGAGGGTCTGGGTCTTTTCTTCCCCGATGCGCTCGACGTCCTTTTCCTGGCTCGTGATGTCGATGTCCGTCCGGTGAAGGGCGAGCCGGAAACGCTCGAGATCGGCCTCGGTCGCCGAAAGCTGCGCCGCTTCGGAAGCTTCCCGCGCTTCTAGCTGACGGACCGCCTCCCCCGCCCGTTCGACGGCTTCGGCTAGCTCAGCGATTTCGCGCTTCTTCTGGAGAATGCCGGCACCCGTGCCGCCCGCCGTGCCACCCGTAATGACCCCATGGCGGTCCACCACATCCCCGTCCAGGGTGACGAGCGTGCCCGCCACCTGGGGGCCGCGCTCCCAGAGGTTTACGGCCCGGTCCAGGCGGTCCACAAGGAGGACGTCCCCCAAGAGGTAATCGGCCACCGCGTCGTAGCCTTCCTTGACGTCCACGACCTCTCGCAAGGCTCCTACCACCCCTTCGGAGCGGTCGGCGGCGGGGGCCGCGGCGGGATCGGCCCGGAGCGTGAGCGGTACGAAGGAGCCCCGGCCCCGGGATTCGCGTTTCAGGAATTCAACGGCCTCGACGCTTTCGTTGTGGCTCTTCACAACGACGTACTGGAGACGCTCGCCAAGCAGGCTCTCGACGGCTCGCTCGTATTCGGGGCGCGTGCGGATCACGTCGGCCACGAGGCCGTAGATGCCGTTGCGCCCTTCCTGGGCGAGGCGGCGCTCGGCTTCCAGCATAATGGCCTGGACCCCCGCACCATAACCCTCATACCGGCGTTCGATTTCCCGGAGGGAAGAAAGACGCGTAGCCGACTGGGCAAGATTCTCTTTAGCGGAGCGAAGTTCCGCGCGGGTTACCTCGATGGCGGAGCGCTGGGCCTGGAGTTTTTCTTCCGTACTCTTCGCATCCGCCTCGACGCGCCCCCGGTTCTCGCGGGAACTCCGGAGAACTTCTTCAAAACCAAAAGAAGTCTGAGCGAGGCGGGCGAGTTGGCTTTGTACTTCGGAGAGTTCCCCTTCAAGGCGGGCGATGCGCCGGGAGGTTTCCTCTCGCATCTTTTCAGCGAAGGCGAGACGGGAAGAGCAGGCTTCCAGGCGCGAAGCAAGTTGCAGGGCCCGCGCGCGGGCCTCCTCGCGAGCGGCTTCGGCTTCCTTGTGGCGCGCCGCCTGGGCTTCGACCTGTGCCTGTTCTTCCGAAAGGCGGCGGGCGAGTTCTTCGAGGCGGGTTTCCGCTTCTTTTCCTTCCCGTTCGGCGGCCGCGTGCTCTTCGGAGAGCTGGCTTTCCCGGCCTTCCAGGCGGGCGGCTTCCTCGTCGGCCAGCTGAGCGGCCGAGCCATGGAGGCGCACGCCCTCGGCCGCCACCTGCTTGGCCATTTCGATGGCCGAGAGTTTCTTGGAGACTTCGAGAAGCTTTTCCTGAGCGGCGGTCAGGTTCCGCTCCCGCTCGGCCCGTTCGAGCCGCGCCTGGGCGATCTTGGCATCCAGGGAGGAAAGCCGCGCGTTCTGGGCTTCCTTCTCCGACGAGAGACGGCCCTCTTCGGCGGCAAGGGCCGCCCGGCGGGATTCCATGTCCAGGTACCGGGCCGAAGCGTCGGCCAATTCAGCGGTCTTGAGTTCGGCCACGACGGCCTTGTAGCGCCGGGCCCGCTCGGCCTGGTTTTCGAGCTGGGTGCGCTGGCGCGTGAGCTCCCGCAGGACGTCCTCGACGCGCAGGAGGTTCTGCTTGGTCGCGTCGAGCTTGCGGACTGCTTCTTCGCGGCGGCTCTTGTACTTGAGGATTCCGGCCGCTTGCTCGATGAAGAAGCGGCGCTCCATTGGGCCCGCGTCGATCACGCGGCCTACCTGCCCCTGCTCGATGATGGAGATGGTCCGGGTCCCTACACCGCTCTCCAGGAAAAGCTCGGCGATGTCGCGGCGGCGGCAAGGAACCTGATTGATGAGGTACTCGCTCTCCCCCGTGCGGTAGAGGCGGCGGGTCACTTCGATTTCGGTGAAATTGCGGTAGGGCTCGGAGAGGCCTGCCACGTCCGTCAGGATCACGCTCACTTCGGCGCGGCCCATGGGCTTGCGGTATTCGGAACCGCCGAAGATCACGTCCTCCATGCTGTGGCCGCGCAGGTGCCGGGCGGACAGCTCGCCCATCACCCAGCGCATGGCGTCCACGATGTTGGACTTGCCACACCCGTTGGGGCCTACGACGGAGGTCACGCCCTCGTGCATCTGCAAACGGATGCCGTCGGCGAAGCTCTTGAAGCCGTGGGCTTTGAGTTCCTTGATTTTCATCGGCCCGCGCGAAACCCCTCGGCCATCACCGCAAGAAGGCGGGAGTTGGAAACTCCCCGAACCGGCCTTCCCCAAGGCCGGCTCCTCACTTGCCGGTCGGCAATTCTAAGCCTCTTTTGCGGCCGCCGCCCGGTGCTCTCAAACTACCCCGAGGCATTTCCCGGAAGCGGCCCCTGCCCCGCGCGCCCCGCTCTCATGCGGGCGTGCCGTTACGATCTATCGTAACGTATGGCATTGTGAGGCAGGAAAGAGACTATCGAATTACTTCTTTATTATCAAGAAAAATCGATGGATTTTGGCAAAATCCGAGCTAGGCTAATAATCTTCAGCTATCAGTTTAAGTTATTTATCTAACTACTTGAAATTACTAAATATTTACTCGACTGGAGCCGAACCGGCGGTGCCGCCCCGCTCTTCCATTTTCTTGCGCATGGCTTCCCGCTCGGGAGAACGGGCGGCGTCGGGGTCTGAAGGAATCTCGGGGGCGCTGGGGGCGACTTCCGTCCCGCTGGCCAGGAGTTCCCGGAAATATTCAATGGCCTGGGGCGAATCCCACTCGGCGGGGCCGAAGAGTTTTTTCTTTACAACTCCATCCCGCCCCACGATGTACGTCTCGGGGTATTTGAACGTTCCCCATTGGCTCGCGACGCGGTGGTCGTCGTCGAAGAGGACGGGGAACTGGAATTTCTCCTTGGCCACGTAGGATGCCGGAAGTCCCGTGTGCTCGTCTTCGCTCACGGCGACCACCGTAAGCCCTTCTGCTTCCAATCTGGCGTGAAGGCGGTTGAGCGAGGGCATCTCTTCGAGGCACGGGGCGCACCAGGTGGCCCAGAAATTCAGAAGCACGACTCGTCCCGCCAAGTCCCTTTGCCACGAAAGATGGGACGATCCGTCCACGGCGGGCAGATCAAAGGCGATGGCCTGCGCTCCTTCTTTAGCGAAGGATCGCTCTTGCTCCTCGGGAGGAAAAAGCCGGAGAACGACTCCCACCAGGATGACGAAAACGCCCAGCGCCATGAAAAACTGGGCGCCCGAACTCTTCTTTCCGGCGGGAGCGGCCGGTGTCTGCGCTGTTTCCATGAGCAGGCGCCTCAAGCGATCCTCCTCTACGCGGTACTTGAAGCGTTTTTTCCCGTCAAGGAGGATGACCGGCACTTCTTCCCCGTATTGCCGGGTGAGGACGGGATTTGAATCCACATCGACGGCTTCCAGTTCGAAGGGGATTTCGGCCCGGACTTTTTCGAGGACTGCCTTGGCCTCTTCGCAGAGGTGGCAATTCCGGCGGGTATAAAGGGTGACGGAGGCCATCAGGGAAACGCGAACCAAGCGGGGAGCGGGGAATCACCCCACCGCCTGGGCCTTGCTGGCCAGCGTATCGAAAGTCTGCTTGAAGTCTTTCCAGGCCTGGGACTGGACAAAGAGATCCACGAGGTCCTTGTCGAGTTTTCCTTTTTCAGCGTCTTCC
>JBFLVN010000226.1:0-6094 GCA_040758475.1 Bdellovibrionota bacterium | reverse complement strand
CCCTTGAGCGGCGCCCGGCGGATTCTCGTGGTCCTGGGAGGGGCCGGTTGACGGCCCCCCGGCCCGGCGGTTACTCACTTCTACCTCGTGCCATGAACGATCTTGATCAAATCCCCTCGCCCGCCCCGGAGGCCGCCTTCGCGTTTTCCGTGGAGAGCATCCACACGATTCCCGAGAAGGGGACGTATTTGACCGGCGTGCGCCTGGGCGGGGAGCCCAGCGTGGGCGATCTCCTGCGCTTCGCCCCGGCCGAAGGGCCGGCGCGGGAACTCCGGATCCTGGGTGTCGTGCGGCGCGTCGTGGGGCCCGATGGAAAACACCAGGAAGGGAAAACCGGCCTCGTGGTCGAAGGGATCGACCGCAAGGAACTAAAGCCCCCCGTCGTCCTTCAGGGCCTTCCCCGCCGCGCGACCGCGGCGTAAGGGCGCCCTCCGATTTTTCCAGAATTTCCTCAATTACTCTGCGCGGCGTGATGAACGCCTCCCCGGCCAACACCCTTCTCCAGCGGCCGCGCCAGAGCCGGCCGGACCTGGCGCCTTTTCTGGAGGCGCTCCTCGCCCGCTACCACCGCCGGGATTTTCTTTCGAGCGATCCCGTCCAGTTCGTTCACCGCTATTCCAAACCCGAAGACCAGGAGGTAGCCGGCCTTCTCTCCGCCCTTTTTGCTTTCGGAAACGTGAAGACGATCCACGCTTCCATCGAGACGCTCCTGCGCCCCATGGGGGAGCATCCGGCGCGCTTTGCCGCCGCCTTCGATCCGCGGATGGACGGGGAGACTTTCGGGGCGTTCTACCACCGTTGGGTGAGCGCGGAGGATCTCCGCTTACTCCTTCAGGCCGTGGGGCGGCTCCTTGGCGAAGAAGGATCGATCGACCATTTCGCGGAAAAATCCTTCCGCCGCCACGGCGATCTTGCCGGCGTGCTCGACGACCTCACGACGGCGCTCAAAAGCCGCTTGCCGCCGGAAAAAGCAAAAAGCCGGGGCCTCGTCTTCCTCCTCGCTTCGCCCGCCAGCGGAAGCGCTTCCAAGCGCCTGGCGATGTACGCGCGCTGGATGGTCCGGCACGATGAAATCGACGTGGGGCTCTGGAAGGATTTTTTCCCGAAATCAGCCCTTCGCATCCCGCTGGATACGCATCTTTCCCGCATCGTGCGGTACATCGGCCTTACGAAACGGAAGACCGTCAATTGGAAGATGGCCGAAGAGGTGACGGAAAAGCTCGCGCGGATCGACCCGGAGGACCCGGTGCGCTTCGATTTCGCCCTCGCGCGGCTGGGAATACTTCGCGATTGCCCCCACCGGCGGATGGCCGTGAAGTGCGACCCCTGCCCCATCCAGCCCGTCTGCCGGCTCGGGAGAGAACCCCGGCGAAGCCGGGCTACCGCCGTTCAGTAATCGAACCCCACCTGGAAAGCGAAGCGGTCTTCCCGCGGGTCGTAGCGGATATCCCGGCGCCACCTCGCCCAGGGCATGGTGAGGAACGGGTTCATCACGTAGGCGAAAAAGCGCTTCACGTTCGAATCGCTCTTCACCCACCGGACGGATACTTCATCCGTGAGGATTCCCATGGGAACGCCGAGGCCGGGCGTCATGATGAGATCGATGCCGCTGGCGGGCTCGAAGGATGTTTCGATCAGGTATTCGTGAATGGTGCTGACGAGAAAGCTTCCCACGCCAGAGAGCATGCGCGTGTGCCCCCGCGACCGGAAGTACTGGTAGAACCACATGCCGAGGAGCGGGTGGCCGATCCAGTTCGTACTCCAGGTGTTGGCGTCGTTGATGTACGGCGTCGTCGTCACGTTGTCCCCGAAACCGTCGTACGTCTCGACGACGATGCGCCTTGCCGCCGTGACGTTGAGGGCCCGCTTCCAGGCGAAGGTGGCGGCGCTGATCAGGAAGATGTCGAGGCTGTATTGGCCGATGCCCGGCTCGGGCCGCGCGAACTTTCCTTCTTCGGAAGCGGCAGGCTCTCCGCCACTCGCGGGAATTTCCTGAGCCAGGAGATAAGAAGGCCGCAAATCCTCCCGGCCGCCCGTGGAAACGCCACGGAACGAGCCTCCCCAGGAGAGCGACGAAAGCGCGGGAACTTTCGCGGAGAAGGCATCGAGCCTGAATTGCGTCCGGGTTTCATCGCCCGCCACGGAAAGGGCCCGTGCGGCCGGCACCCAGGCAAGCATCACGCCCAAGCAAAGGGACAAACCCGCCGCCAACCGCGCCTTGCTGTTATTGTTCATTAGTACGTGTCTTTCGTACCGACGACGCCCGCGTCCGTGCGCATCCAAAGGGTGAGATACCCGCCGATGGCCGAGAATTTGTCGGGCCCCGTGTAAACCGTAAGGCCCAGCACTTCGACGCTGGAAGTAAAATAGGAAAACCGCCCGAGCGTGAGGCCGGCGCCGTAGGTCACGGAACCGCGGAATTTCCCGTTCCCCCCGCCACCGGGAGAGGTCGCCAGTTGCGTCGCGCCGGGTGCGGCTACCACGTACAGATCGTAATCGGGGGCGAGTTCAGCGGCGAAGTAATTCAAGCGGCCCGCCCACGTCAGCATGGAAAAAGCCGCGTCGCCCGGCCGGGGCCCCACGTAACCGTGCCAAAAAAAGGAAGCGGAAACGTCACGGCTAAACCAGTAACCGATCTGGACGTAGCCGCTGTAGCCGCCATCCCCCAGACCGCTTCCGAGCAGGCCGGCGCCGCCCAGGCCGGCGCCGAAAATCGCCCCGCCGCGGTGGACTTCCGCTTCTTCGGCCATCGCCGGAGACACGGTGAAAAGCAGAAGCGCGAGCGCAAGCAAGGCTTTGGCGGAGCGGCCGTGAAGAACCATGGACGGGCTCATAATCCTGGCGGGTAAGCCCGTCAACGCAAAAGGGGCGGCTAAAACGGGACTCGATCCGGCGGGAAACTCCCTATTTCTTCTCCGGAACGGGAGCCGGGCCCTTGGCCCCTTCCCCCATCGCTTCGCGCATCCGGTTCTGCACCACGGGGAGGGGTTCTTTGGCGAGGCGTTTTTGAAGGACCCGGCGCGCTCCGTCCTTCCCGAGCTCTTCAGCCGCTTCGACGCCCGCAAGGCGCGTCATCGGATCGCCGGCCGAAAGGGCTTTTTCGATTTCCGGAATAGCTTTTTCCTTTTCTACCTTGGCCAGGCTCACGAGGGCCGGATTCCGGACGAGGGCCGCGAGCTTTTCGTCCCGCGCCGCCGCCCGGAGGGCTTTGGCCGCCTGGACGTTCCCCTCAAAACACCCCAGGCCGAAGGCGGCCCGGGTGCGCAGGGCGGGGGCTTCTTCGCCGGAAGCGAGGCGTTCCGAGAGAACCTCGACGGCCCCCTTGCCGAGTCCCTTCCAGTCCTCGCAGGTGGGGGTTTCCTTCGTGGAGGCGAGAAGGCTTAAGACCTGGGCCCGCACCGCGGGCACCGCGCCACCGTCCTTCTGCCCGGCCGCTGCGGGAAGAGCTGCGGCAAGCACCGCGAGAAAGGAAAGTACGGCGAACGATCTGGAATACAGCATGATGGTCTCTCCCCAAAGGTGTCCGGCGAAGCCGGGGGCCGCCAGCCTAGCGGCACTCTCCGCCGGGGGACAAGGAGGGGTCCGCAGTTGACTTTTTGGACGCCCCCCAATAAATGGTAAGCCGAGTTTTTGGAAAAAGCCGAATGATCATGGGCATCTACCTCGCGTGCCCCTCTTCCCGCTCGCGGGAACCGGGCAGCGCGGGATCGGCAAGTTGAAACAAGCAGGAGGACTCAAGGAGCAGCCATGAAGGAGTTCTTAGGAGAACTTGCGGAAACCTACATCAAGGGCGGAGCCATCATGCACTTCATCTCAGCCGTGGCGATCGCCTCGCTCGCCATCATGGCCGAGCGGATTTACGTCCTGTGGATGAAGTCGTCCATCAACACCCGGTCCTTCATCGACGCGATGAGGAAGCTCATCAGCGAGAACAACATCGACGGGGCCATCAACTTCTGCAAGCAGAAGACCGACGCCCTGGCCAAGATCACCCAGGCGGGCCTCACCCAGTTCCGGGAAGGGGACCCCGATTTCAAGGACGCCATGAACATCGCGGCCATGACGAACCTGCCGCACCTCGAACGCCGCACGCCGTACCTGGGCATGCTGGGCAACCTCGCCACGCTGCTGGGCCTCCTGGGCACGATCCACGGCCTCATCATCTCCTTCGAAGCCGTCGGCGGCGCGGACGCCTCCCAGAAGTCGATCCTGCTGGCCAAAGGCATCGCGGTCGCGATGGTGGCCACGTTCTACGGCCTCTCGGTGGCCATCCCGAACGTCGTCCTCTACTCGGTCATCCAGAGCCGCACGCAGCGCGTCGTGGAAGGCATCGAAGAAGGGGCCGCCACGGTGGCCGCCCTTCTCGACCACCGCGCCGAGCGGGCCTGATCCGCGCGGTTTAACAAGAACCCCGCTTTAGGAGACCGGATTCCGCCATGGCCGTAATGAAACTCCGCAAGGGCTCGGAACGGAAGTTCGACGTCGAACTGCCCGTCGAAGCCTACATCGCCGTGGCCTCCAAGCTCGTGACCTACCTCGTGCTGGGCGCCGTCTGGATGCAGCTCGTCCAGATCGAAGTGACGCTCCCCTCCTCCGGAGGGGGTGGCGGCGGAGGCGACGCGGGGCTCTCGCTCACGCTCCTCGTGAGCGAAAAGCAGATCGACATCGCGGCCACGGGCGGCTCGCTCCCCCCGATCCAGAACCTGCCGAACGGGGATTACGACCTCAACGCTCTTAGCGAAACCCTCAAGAAAATCCGCGAGAAGTTCGCCGATCACCGGGAAATCGTGCTCGCCATCCAGTCCACGGTCGTCTACGACCGGATCGTGGGGCTCATGGACGAGTGCATCAAGAACAACTTCGACGCCATTTCCTTCGCGCCCTACACGCCGCCCGACGCGGCGGCGCCACCCAAGTAAGCCATGGCCGCCAAACTCAGTTTTCGAAAACGCCGCCACGCCGAGGAGCCCAAGGTCACCTTGGTGAGCCTCGTCGACTTCTTTACGTGCCTCATTTTCTTCCTCCTCGCCCTCCAGGACATGGGAGCGGGCGCGGTCGTCTCGAAGGACATCGAGCTCCCCCTTTCGATTTCCAAGGCCGAGATCAAGGCCGATACGGTCGTCGCCATCACGCCGACCTCCATTCTCGTGGAGGGCTTCAACGTGGGCGACGTCGTGGAAGAATCCCAGCGGCAGGAACTTCTCATCCCGGGCCTCCAGGCGATCCTCGAAAAGATCAAGGCCCGCGCTTCGGCCTGGCAGCAGGCCGGCGCCATCAAGGACTGGGAAGGCCGGATGATCATCCAGTCCGACAAGAACGCCAAGTTCGAAATCATCAAGCGGGTCATGTTCACGGCGGGCCAGTCGGGTTTCTCCGTGATGAGCCTCGCCGTCACGCGCAAGGGCGTGGAATAGCCGGACCGCTCCCATCCGATCCCCGAAGTCTTCAGCCGTTTTCTTGAAGAATTAAAAAGATCAGCGCGACGGCAGGACGTCGATGAAGTACATGATGCTCTGCCCCACGGCGGAAGAGCCGAAATCCTTCTTGCTGGCGACCTTGACCGAATAGGGCTCGCCGTCGATCGAGACTTTCAGTTTTCCGATCTCCCGTTCGAGCCCCTCGGGCGTCGCGTAGGCGGCGGTGCCCACGAAGAAGGACGAAGCCGATTTGAGGCCCTCCCCCACGCTCGAAATCACCACGTCGTCGGGGGCGTAACTGCCGTTCGTGTTCACCTTGAAGGAAGGGACCACGGGCGAGCTGGCGTATCCCCGCGCCTGGAGGGTTTTCCGGAGTTTTCCAAGGTCGGCCTGGAAGGTGACGACCATCCCCTGCTCGTCGGTTTCGGTCTTGGCCGCGGTGATGTATTGCGAAGCCAGGTCGGCCCATTGGGAGAGGGCCTTCTTGCTCGCCTTTTCAAGGGGCCGGTCGGGTGCGGCTTCGGGAAAACAGGAAACGAAGGCGTCGAGCGCCACTTCCTGCTGCATGCGGCCGCGATCGGTCCCCTGCACGACGTAGGCGATGCCGCTCCCTGAAGGCGTGCGGGAGCGGACCTTGAGGGCGTAAGGTTTGGGCTTGGGCTTTTCTGGTTCGGGCG
>JBFLVN010000225.1:0-6098 GCA_040758475.1 Bdellovibrionota bacterium | reverse complement strand
CACGAACTTCCCCCCAACGCCTGATTTCAAACTGGAAAGAACTGCCCCCTCAGAAAATTCACGACGGGGAAGGGCGAGGATTTACATCCTTAAAGCTCCGGTACGTATTCAGACAACTCTCGTGCAAAATGGTAATTGACGCTAATGCGGGCCCTTTGGAGCGATGGTTTGCAAAACGCTACCAGATAAGGGCAGGACAATTTTATATCCATGCTGCCAAATCTTTGATGTTATTCTTGCAAACTATCCTGCCCTTATCTAGAAGAATTTCGCAATTCGCGGTGGACCAGAACCTCACCCGTTCTTTCCCGAATTCCAATCCAAGCGAACCCTATGGATAAGGTTGCACCTGTACATTTGTCGTCACTGTTCCCGCAAGGCCAAAATTATCCGTCCCGCTGAGTGTCACGGTCTTCAGGCCTGAAGCCGAGTAATTAACAGGACCTGGATCAGCGCCACCAAAAGTGGCTGGCGTGGCGTCGGCTCCAAAGTTCCACCCGATAGTAAAAGTATCGCCTGTGTCCGAATCCGTGCACGTGGCGGCCGGATAATCAATGCTGGAAGCCGCGTCGCTGTTGTCGTTCATGTAGGGCGTTGCCCCGCTCGCATTCGTATATACGAGATCGAGCCACCAGTCGTTGAGAGTTGAATTGTCACCGGCCGAGTTGTCGTCCACGATCCGCAATGTCCAAGTTCCATCCGCCGCCGTCCCGTTGAACCCGTCCAGGCCGCTGGGCGCGCAACCAGCCGATCCCGCCGTGGCGGGGCCAGGATTGGTGAAAATCCCCCCTTCGGGATCATACGTATTATTGAAGGGCGCGGCCTGGCCCACTACGCAGGTAGCGGCAGATTGGTCGAACACCGTGATTTGATAACCACCCTCACTCGTGCCGCCGTTGTCACTCGCCAGTTCGAGCCAATTTCCACTGATTGGATACGCAGGCGATCGAACGTACACGTCGATATCCTGCGTCTGACTGTCCGTAGTGAAGAGGCCTCCATCATTGACGTCAATGTCTGTTCTTACATTCACGTCGGCAGCGGTTCCTGATGCTCCAACCGATATGGCGAAATCAGTCGTTGTGTTGTCACCGATAGTCCCGCCGGGATTCGCGAACCGGGCCCGGAACGGCCCGGAGGGAACGGTCAAAGTGCACGCGGGCGCGTTGTTGATCACGTCCACGTTGATGGTCGCGTAGGGCGACCAGGTACCGTTCGTCTGGCAACGGAGCTGCACCTGGCGGGGGGTGATGGTCTGTCCTGTTGCCGGCGTGAACTGCACTCCGGTCACGTCTTGCGCCGTGTAAACGTCCGGATCGGGAGCCGCGCCGTTCGTGATCCGCCATTCCCACGCTTGCACGGGCTCGCCGTCGGCGTCAAAGCAGCTCCCGGTGAAATCGACGGTGGAAGGGGTATGGGGGACGTCGTCTCCATTCGCATGGGAAGTAATCGTAGCGACCGGCGGAGCGTTTATGACTTCCACTTCCATCGCCGCGACGTTAGAGGTGAGAGCGCACCCGGCGCAGACGTCGGTACAACTATAGGAGATCCCCTTGATCCCGAGGCTCGACCAGAGGACGTTCACGGACGGATCCTCCTCGTTGCTCGTGGCGGGTGCCGCCGTGCCGGTGCCGGACGTGAGGAAATTCCAGGAATGGACGTAGGGGCCGTTCCCATCCGGATCTGAACAGGTAGCCAGGAATTGCGCTCCCGTGGCGATGGAAACCCGCGGTCGGTACCGGATTTCGAGGGACCAGCTACCCAAGCTCGTCGGGACGGCCTCGCCCGTGGCATCATCGGCCACGTGCAGTTTCCAGACGCCGTTGGCGAGTTTTCCGTTGAGCACGTCCAAGGTCCCCGCGCCGCTCGCGTTGCATCCCGAGCCATTGGCCGCGTTTTCCGGGCGGAACGTTCCCGTAAAGGGCGCCGCTTGCCCCACTATGCAGGCGGCGGCCTGGGTATCAAACAGCGTGTTGACATAATTGGGATTAGTACCTCCGTTGTCGGAAGAGAGGTAAACAAGCGTTCCATCCGGATGCTCGAGCCAGAGGTCGATATCCTGGGCGTCCCCCGCGGTCACGTTCACCCGCACGTTCACGTCCGTCAGAACGCCATCGAGAGGCCAAGGAGTCGAAACAGTGAGGTTGGAGACAACCCCCGCGGGGGTGTTGTCTGGAACCGCGACCGCGCTGGTTGAAAAGAATGAATGGGTCGCCGGCGGCATGTCGGGAGGCGAATCGATGGCCGCGATTGGCGCCCGGTTGATAACATCCACCGTCATGGACGCCTGCGGGGAGGAAAGCCCTTGAGCGTCCGTGCAGGTGTACGTCACGGTTTTGGAGCCGGTGGTGGCCCAGGAGACACTTCCCGGCGCCTCCGCGGCGCTGCTTGCGGGCGTCGCGCCGGTACCGAAGTTCCAGGAATGGGTAAACGGGCCGTTGTTCTCCGCGTCGGAGCAAAGGCCCGTAAAAACAACGGCCTGGGTCACGTGCACCCGGGGGGTATATTGGATCTCGAGAGACCAGCTTTCCAAGACAGCGCCGGACGCTCCCGTGGCGTCGTCCGCCACATGCAGTTTCCAGACCCCGTTGGCGAGTTTTCCGTTGAGCACGTCCAGCGTTCCCGCGCCGCTCGCGTTGCATCCCGAGCCATTGGCCGCGTTTTCCGGACGGAACGTTCCCGTGAAGGGCGCCGCTTGCCCCACGATGCAGGCGGCGGCCTGGGTATCGAAAACCGTCTGAATGTAGTGATCCCCGGTTCCCCCGTTATCCGAAGAAAGATAAACAAGCGTTCCGTCCGGATGTTCGAGCCAGAGGTCGATGTCCTGGGCGTCCAGATGACTTACGTTTACCCGCACGTTCACGTCCGTCAGGATTCCGTCCAGGGAGTCGGGTACCGATACGGGGAGGCTTGAAACGACACCTGCCGCGGTGTTATCGGGGACGTTCATGGGCGTATCGACAGAGTTGGACACAAATCTGGCAGGTGGAGTGTCGGGCGGGGTTTCGATAACCGCGGCCGGGGCGGTGTTCACCCGTACGTCGACGGGAAGAGTAACGGTCGTTGAGTTATCGTTGGGCGCGGCACCCGGGCCCGAGTCCGTGCATGTATAATTCACGTTCTTGATCCCCGTTGTGGACCAACGCACGCTGATGGGGCCTAACCCGTTCACGTCTCCAGAAACGACCGTGCCGCCCGCGAAATTCCAGGAATGCGACAAGGGAGTATTGTTTTCTCCCGGAGCCCCATTGTGCCCGTCGTCGCAAGCAGCCTGGAAGGTGTAGACCACGTTCACGATCGCGATCTGGCCGGAGGGCGGCTGGGTAATGGCGGCAACCGGCGGGTCGTTGATGCAAGTGACGTTCACCGTGCCATTCACCGGAACGGACACGCTGGAATCCGCACCGACAACAACAAAGGAAAAAGTATCGGCATTGATTCCCGTTCCGCAAAAATCGGGATCGGGCGTATAGGTAGTCGTGAACGGAACCGTCCCGCTGGGCGGCTCCATCGTTCCGTTTCCGGGCGCAAACAGCAGTTGCGCGGCCAAGGGAGGCGACCCGCCCGAACCCCCGATCGAAAAGTCAGAAGCAAGCGGCGGATTGTTGTCTTCATTGATCGTCAACGCCGCCGGCGCAATGGTCGCGTTTGGTTGTGGCTTTACAACCACGACGACGGCAGCCACCGCCGAGACCGCTCCTTTCGAATCCGTGACGGTGAACTCAAAAATCACCGTACCTGTAAAACCATTGGGTGGCGTGTAAGTAACGGGCAAAGAAGCCGAGTCCGTGATGGGACCGCCCGAAAGCGGGGCCAGGCCGCCAACGGAAGGTGTCGAGGTAACATTCACCATCATCGGATCACCGTCCGCGTCGAACCCTCCCAAGCCGATGACGACGGGGTTGGAAGGATCTCCCGGGGAGGTTCCCACGAGGGCGGGAGCCCGCGCTTCCGGGACCTGGTTACCCGTTCCCGCGGCGCCTGTAATGCCGCGGAGAATGGGCCGCTTGTAAGCGAGCGGGGGAATGCCTGGCGCGCTGATCTCGAGTTCCACCGCCTCGTTGGGCCAGGGCGGGAAGAAAAGCCGGCCACGCATCCGGCCATTTCGCGAGAACGGATCGTTCACCCGGGCGACGGCTTCACCGCCTGGACGCGACTGGCCGTCCGCCGTGCTGGCGCAAACCGGAGGCATGGCGAGCTTGCGCGTTCCCGGCAGGGCAGCCGGAAAAACAACCGTCGTCCCCGGTTCTTGGCAAATCTTCACCATCGCTCCTCCGATTCCGACATAGGGGCTTCCAAAAGCCCCGTCGTTATCGGCCGTCCTCGTGGCGTCGAAGGGCGTTCCATCCGGCACTTCTTGATCGTCCGCCGGACCAAGCACAACAGGACAATTCGCGATTCCGCTGCAGTCGTACTGCCCGTAATTGTGCACGCTGCCGCTCGGAAGGACGCTATCCCCGTTGTAGAAAGTATCCGTAAAGAAAAACGGGATGACCACCGGTTGAGCCACGTTGCCGAGGAGGGAAACATCGGGCGCCACCAAAATGAGGACGAAGTCGTTGACCGTCCGGGCTTGCGCCTTCCGGACGAAGAAGTCGTATTTTTGTCCCACTGTAAATGAGCCGTAGGCGTCGCTCTCGGTCATGCCCGCCCAAATACCGTGCCGGACATATGCGGCCGACGCGATTCCAGGCGGATTGTACTGATTCGTGCCGAGGCTGCACGTGTTGATATTATTGATGTTCTGGCTGGTGTCCTTGTTGCATACAAGCCGCGTGATGGCCGGATCCGGAATCCACAGCGACGCCCTGGGAAGAAGAAGCACTCGTGGAGAAAAAATATCCTTCTGGAAATTAACGCCCATGCCATCGAATTTCCAGATGTCGCCGCGATCCCACGGGTTGACCGGCGTGAAAGGATCCGATTCGCCCATGATGGTGGCCGGATCGGAAAGGGCGCCTGGCGGACTTCCATCCGAATCCCGGCCAATCCAGATTTGGGACGTATGCGGCGCGGCGAACCGCCCGGTATTGTAATTATTGAACCAATCCCGCACTCGCGATCCCCACCACCTGTCAATATCCGCGGTGATGATCAGGAGGGCGTCCACAACTCTAATGGTTTCAATAATTCCTTGCTGGCGGAGGCCCGAGAAATCGATTCCGGCATGAGCTTTTTCAACCAGCCCGTCTCCCGGGACAAGGATTTCGTACTTGAGTTGGCCTAGCAAGCAGTTGTAATCGTGGCCGCCTATCCGGGTGATTCCCAGGACGCTATCCCCTTCAGTCGAAAAACAATCGCCTCCCGGGCCGACGGACCCGGGGGAGGATGTCGCGTGCCGCACGCCGTCTCCGAAAGAACCGTACTCCAGGCGGACGTCACCGATGGAGACGTCCCGTCCGTTCAAATAATTGACGGCCGTACCGCCCGGCGCCGTAAAAGTCTGGCCGTCAGGGTTAAATGCCGCGTCGGGAGAAAAATTGAGTTCGTAACAGTGGCGCCGAAGATCCGAGGGAGGGCCGTCGCCCCGGTCGTCGTCCGACTTGTACTGCGTAACCCGCCGCCACGTGCCGTCGGCGCCGCGGCTGAAATTGCCGCCTTGACAAGTCTGGATGGTCTTGCCGCTCGTCGGGAACAGGCGGCCCGGGTAGGCCTGACAGGTGGGAGGTTTTCCCGCGGCACCACCGTACGCCGGGTTTTCGTTACAAGGAAAATCATCCCCCGCCGTGTAGGGGTTGGCCAGATACACGGCTTGATTTTCAAGATTGACAGAGGCTCCGGAGCAATCGGTGAAATTGCTCTTTTGATTCCCATCGAGTTGCAAAACCGTGTCAATGCCATAGGCCAATCCCGGCAAATTGCATTCGTTTGACAGATAGTAGATATCTTGAAACTCAACGTACTCCGCGCCACCCGAGATCACGATGTTCCGGACGGTCGCCGTAAACACCTCGCCAGCCGTATACCCGATACGGACTTTGTCACCGGGAGCAAGCCCTGAAGGCGGGTTCGCGAGCTGAAGCACGTGATCGCCGTCACAATTTTCGTTCGCGCCGGTGCTGCTGGGGCAGGCGTCGGGAAGGTCGGCTGCCACAATA
>JBFLVN010000224.1:0-6122 GCA_040758475.1 Bdellovibrionota bacterium | reverse complement strand
GTGGAAGCGGATGAGATCGTCTTTACAGGCGGCGGAACCGAGTCCAATGCACTCGCCATCCTGGGCGGGCTCGCCGCCGCGAAAGACAAGAGCGGCCCTTTTCTCTTCAGCGCGGTCGAACATCCTTCCATCACGAAACTCTCGGAGAGGATCGAATCCGAAGGCCGCCCGGTTGTCCGGATTCCCGTAAACCGGGACGGCTTCCTGGACGAGGATTTTCTCGTGGGCGCCCTGCGAAAGACCCCTCGCCCGGCGCTCGTCTCCGTGATGTTCGTGGGCAACGAGACCGGGACCATTTTTCCCGTGGGGCGGATCGCGCTCCGCTGCCGGGAATCGGGCGTGCTCTTCCACGTGGATGCCGTCCAGGGGGCAGGGAAGACCCCCGGCCTGCTGGCCGAGGAAACCGGCGCCGACCTCATCAGTCTTTCGGCGCACAAGCTGGGCGGCCTCCAAGGGACCGGCGCCGTCGTCGTCCGCAAGGGATCGGCCCCCCGGCCCGTGCTGGGAGCGGGGCCCCAGGAACGGGGCCTTCGCGGCGGGACGGAAAACCTCCCGGGCATCGTGGCCTTCGGAATCGCCGCCGATCATTGGCGAAAATCCGGCGGGGAAATCCGCGCCCGGCTCTCCGCATTGGGAGAACGGTTCCAGGAAATCATCTCCCGCCTGGAAGGCGCTTCCCTGCTCGCCGCCAAGGCTCCGAGGATTCCGTCCATCGCCACCGTCCGGTTCGAAGGGGTTTCGGGCGAAGGCCTCCTGCAAGCGCTTGATCTGGCCGGCGTGTCCGTGAGCCTCGGAGCGGCGTGCGCCTCCGGCTCCCTCGAACCTTCGCCCGTCCTTCTCGCCATGGGGTATTCCCGCGAAGAAGCCAAAAGCTCGGTCCGCTTTTCCTTCGGTTGGAGCACGCAAGAAAGCGACCTGACGGCTCTCGCTGGAATTCTTCCCGCGGAGTTGGAGCGCCTCCGGGGCGTTGCGCGCCGCTACGCGGGGCGGACGGCCTGACGCGCCCTTACCATCTTGCCGCCGAGTGACTAAGCTAAATCCCGACCATGCCCTCAATCGTACTTGGAATCGACCTCGGCACCACGAACACCTGCATCGCCGTGATGGAAGGGGATAAACCCCGCATCCTCGAAACGGCGGAGGGCCTGACCACCATGCCGAGCGCCCTGGCCCTGGGGCCCGAAGGGCAGTGGCTCATCGGGTCGGCCGCCGTGCGCCAGCGCGTCGCCAAGCCCCGGGATACCCTGGTCGGCGCCAAGCGCCTCCTCGGGCGTCCAGCGGAAGACGTGGCGACCCTCCAGAAGGACTATGCCTTCGAACTCGCCCCCCTCAAGGGAAGCGTCGGAGTAAGGGTCGGCGGGCAGGAGTATTCCGTCCCCGAACTCTCGGCCATCGTGCTCCAACACGTCAAAACCCGCGCCGAACAGGTGATGGGCGAAACGATCAAGGACGCCGTCATCACCGTCCCCGCCTACTTCAACGAGCGCCAGCGGCAAGCCACCCGGGACGCGGGCCTTATCGCGGGGCTCAGAGTGCTCAAGGTCCTTTCGGAACCCACGGCCGCCGCCGTCGCCTACGGCATGGGCCGGGGCGAAGGAAAGCGCGTCCTCGTCTTCGACCTGGGCGGCGGGACGTTCGACGTCACGATCATCGAGGTCCAGGGAAAGAAATTCAAAGTCCTCGCGACCGGCGGCAACACGCGCCTGGGGGGCCAGGACTTCGACAAGGCGCTCGTCGATTACCTCGCCGCCGAATTCGAGAAGGAACACAAGGTCGATCCCCGCAAGTCGCCCGAGAGCCTCTCGCGCCTCCAGGAAGCAGCGGAAAAAACCAAGTGCGAGCTTTCGACCACGGTCCAGAGCCTCGTGAACCTCCCGTTCCTCGCCGTCGTCGGGACCGAGCCCAAGCACCTTCAAAAACAGGTGAACCGCGCCCTCTTCGAGCAGCTCACCCAGGGCCTCGTGGCCGGGTGCATCGCGACGGCCCAGAAAGTCCTCAAGGACGCGGGGCTCGACATCAAGAAGATCGACGAAGTCCTCCTCGTCGGCGGCCAAACGCGCATGCCCAAAATCCAGGAGGAGGTGACCAAGTTCGCCGGGAAGCCCCCCTCCAAGGCGATCAATGCCGACGAAGCAGTGGCCGCCGGAGCCGCCGCCGTGGGGGCCTGGATCGCCGAAGAAAAAGCCGGCGACCTGATCGACGTCCTGCCCCTTCCCATGGGCCTCACGCTCGCGGGCGGGAAGATGGGCGTGCTCATCGGGAAAAACACGCCGCTCCCCGCCAAAACCTCCAAGCAGTACACGACCTCGAAGGACGCCCAGACCAAGATCAAGATCCACGTCCGCCAGGGGGAATCGGAGAACGCGAACGAAAACGTCATCCTGGGCGCCTTCAACCTGCTGCTCGCCGACGCCCAGCCCAAGGGGAAGCCCAAGATCGAAGTGACTTTCGAACTCGATCCCAACGGGATTCTTCAAGTGACGGCCGAAGAACTTGGCGCCGGGCGGAGGGGGAAAGTCCTCATCCGCCCCCAGCAGGATTACGGCTCGGCGGGGGTGGAAGAAGACTTCCAGGCGGCCCAGCAATCGACGGCCGACCTGGCCAAAGCCAAGAAGGAGCTCGAAGCCGTCGAGCGGCTTTTTGCCGATTTGGGCCGGGGCCTTTCGGCCACGGACCGGGCGCAGGTCGACGAAAAGCTCCGGTCCCTGCGGTCCGCTATCCTGGCGGGCGACAAGGCGGGCGCCTTCAAACTCCTCCCCGAAGTCATGGCCCTCGGGCAAGCCCACATGGAGCGCCTGCGCAGCGGCAAAGTGGGATGAGCAAACTTGCTCCGCTCGTTTTCTCTCTTTTCCTCTTCCTCTACTGCGCCGAGTGCAAGCCGAAATCCCCTGATTTCGTGCGCGCCTCGGGCGTCGTCGCCGGGCAACGATACGAGGGAGAAGTCGATTCCCCTATCGCCCGTTATTTCGTCGAAGAATACCTGCAAGGGCGCAAGTCCGACGCGCTCCTGCACGAACGGATGGACCGCCTCACGGAAAAATTCGCGGGGCGCCTTCCCTCTTCGGAAGAACTGCGGGAAATCTCCCGGGAATTCTCCATCGACTTCGCCACGCTGTTTTTCGCCGATCGTGTTTTTTCGGAAGACGCGAACCAGCAAGTGCGCCGGATTTACGAGGAAGAACTGGCCAAGGCCGGGGCAAAAGCGGAGGGGCCACATCCACTCCGAACCATCTTCGTCCCCGGCTGGCTGTACGTCAGCCATCCGGAAAACGGCGGGGATCTCGCCCGCCAGCGGGTGACGTTGAAGAGCGAGGGAGTGGAAACCCTGCTCCTCGAAATAGACGAGACCGGGACCGTGGAGGAAAACGCCGCGGCGGTGGCGGCGGCCGTCCGGCAAGCACAAAAGGACGTGGTGCTGGTCAGCGCGAGCAAGGCGGGAACCGAAGTGGCCCTGGCCTTGGGAAGCCTCCTAAGGCCGGAAGAGACAAAACCCGTCAAGGCGTGGCTCAACGTGGGCGGCATTCTCAAAGGAAGCCCACTGGCCGACGGCGTAATGGACTCTCTTATCAAGCGATGGGGCGTGCGGACGTTCTTCTGGTGGAAAAACTGGAAGTGGAAGAGCCTCGTCAGCATGGAGACGAAGCGCCGCACGGAGGCGCTTCAAAACATCCGCATTCCGGAGAACGTCCTGGTCCTCAATCTGCTTGGATGCCCGCTCCAAAAAACGCTCTCGGAAATGGGCCGCGACGGCTACGAGACCATGAAGGAGTTGGGTCCCAACGACGGGCTCCTGCTGCTAGGAGACGCCATCCTGCCGGGAACGCTCACGATCGCGGAAGTCGGGATGGACCACTACTTCCTTACGCCGGACATCGACCGGATCACGAAAGCGCTTTACTGGACCATGATGCGGAAGCTGGCCGGAGAATAATCCTCATCCCAATTCATCGAGCAGCTTGGAGAGCCGCCGCTCGATGTCGTCCCGGACGCCCGCCCACTTGCTGCGTAGTTCCTGCTCCGTCCCTTCGAATTTCGAGGGATCGGGAAGGGGCCAGTGGAGGCGGCGCGGGTTTCCCGGAAAAAGAGGGCATTTCTCCTCGGCGTCGGAACAAAGCGTGATCACCAGGTCCATTTGCTCGGGGACTTCGGAGAGGGCCTTGGAACGGTGCTTGGAAATGTCGATGGCCCGCTCCCGCATGATTGAAACGGCTTTGGGGTGGACGGTGCCGGGTTCCGTCCCGGCGCTGAAGAACTGGTGGCGGCCCTTGCGTTCGAGTTCCCTGGCCATTCCTTCGGCGATCTGGGACCGGGCGGAGTTGTGGGTGCAGAGAAAGAGAATTTTCATGGCGGCGGAGGCTAGCACAGGGGAAAAGCGGAGGTAGCCGCGGGGATGAGGATGTCCGATTCCGGGAAATGTGGTAATAATTCCAGGCGATTTGGAGACCACCGTGGCCGGAGCGCCCGTCACCATTACGCTGCCCGAAGAGCTGGTCCAGGCCATGGACCGCCAGGGCGTGGACCGCGCCCAATTCGTCGCGGAAGCCGTTCGCCACGAACTCGACCGCAAACACCGTGACGAACTACGCCGCTCCCTTTACGCGCCCCATCCGGAGAGCACCGAGCACGAATCACTGGGAATCGCCGAATGGGCGGGCGGGCTTCCACCCGAGGAAGCGGGCGATCTCGTCGATCTCGCGGGCGGCCAGCCCGTCGAGTGGATTCCCGGGGAAGGATGGAGGCGGTCCCGGAAGTGAATCTGCCCCGGGGCTCCGTCGTCCTCGTCGATCTCGATCCGACGTTAGGCCATGAACAAAAAGGCATGCGGCCCTGCATCGTGGCAAGCGACCCCGAAGTGACGGCCAGCCAGCGATTTCCAATGATTTGCGTGGTTCCGATCACGGGGACGGCGGGGGAAGGCGCGCTCTACCCGGCCCTCCAACCGGGCACGAGTGGGCTTCGGAAAACTTCTTACGCCTTGATAGACCAGCTCCGCTCAGTTGATAAACGGCGAGTCAGGCGGCTGTTTGGCACTGTCCCCGCTACCGAACTCGCGGCCATCGACCAGGGACTTACCCTCTTCCTCGGCCTGAAGACTTAACCCGGCAGTTCATCCTTCTTCGCCTCTTCGAGGAAAAAAGAAAGCCTGATCCGGAGGGCTTCCGCCGAGAAGCCCCTAACGCCCGCGAAGAGCGGGGCGTAGTCGTATTTCTCCTGGGCAAGACGCTTGCGAAGCCCCCGCTCGTCCTTCGTACGCACGCACCGGCGAAGCCCATCCAGCCGGTCCGCCATCTTGAGGAGTTTGAGCGGATCGTTCCCGCGCCGCAGGGTTTCGAGATAACGGATGCGGCTTACGGCCACCGGCACGGCGCCGCTCCGCTTGTGCTCGAAGGTGAGCTGGCGAACGAGGGCAGCCGCCTCCTCTCCCGCCACGCTCTTGAGTTCCGCCACGGTCAGGCGATGGTCGTGTTCGAGAGCGTCGTGCAGGAGAGCGGCGGCGAGGACGACGGGATCGGCGCAGCGGGCCTCTTCCCAAAGAACGAGCGCCACGCGGAGGGGATGGAGAATGTAGGGAATCCCCTCGCCTTCCTCCTCTCCCGCGTGGACGCGGGCGGCGAGCCGGTGGACGCATTCCAAGTACGGCCGCCCGGCGGGAGGCTGTGAGAGGAGAAGGCGCGAGAGGTAATCCCTCTCCGTCCGTTCGGGATGATTGAAAATCATGAAAACCCCGGGCCCGATTCTAGCCCAGGTTCTTGCGCAAACGCTCGGCGCGTTTTTTCTTGATGTACCCGTTTTCAAGGAACCAGAGGGCCGATTCGCGCACGTGCCCTTCGAGGGGCGTGGGCTCCCAAGAGAGTTCTTTGCGGGCCTTCGAGTTGTCGTAATAAAGGTAGAAGCGAGAGGCCCGGATGTTGGCGGTCGTAAGGAGCGGCGGCTTCTTCGTGATCCAGTTGGAAATGGCTTCGAGAAAATACGCGCCGATCAAAGCGGCGAAGTTGGGGGACCAGAGCTTTACCGTGGGCATGCCGGTGACTTTGGAGAAAAGATCGAGCCAACCCTTGATGGTCCGGTTCTCGCCCGAGAGGATGTAGCGCTCACCCGTCTTTCCTTTTTCGTAAGCAAGA
>JBFLVN010000223.1:0-6226 GCA_040758475.1 Bdellovibrionota bacterium | reverse complement strand
GAGCGCGCTCAAGGGCTTTCCCGTCCGCTTCATTACGGCAAGCACTTGAAGCGCACAGACCGTCCCGTCCCCCGTAGTCGAATGGTCCAAAAAAATGACGTGGCCCGACTGCTCGCCGCCCAGGCTGTATCCGCCCTTCTGCATGGCTTCGAGGACATAGCGGTCCCCCACGGGGGTGCGTTCGAGTTTGCCGCCGAGCTTTTCCATCCATTTGTCGAGCGCCAGGTTGCTCATCACCGTAGCGACGAGGGTCTTCTTGGCGAGCCGCCCTTCCGCGAGCATCTGCCGCGCGCAGACGGCCATCACCTGATCGCCGTCCACCACGGCGCCCTTCTCATCTACGAAGATCGCCCGGTCCCCATCGCCATCCAAAGCGACGCCCACATCGGCCCCGTGCTCCCGGACCTTTTTGGCGATGAACTCGGGATGGAGGGAGCCGCACTTCTCGTTGATGTTCTTGCCGTTGGGCTCGACGCCGTAGTCGAAGACTTCCGCCCCCAGCTCCCGGAACACGAGCGGGCTTACGCCGTAAGCCGCGCCGTTGGCGCAATCGAGGGCGATCTTGAGGCCATCGAGGCGTAGTTCCCGGGGAAAAGTCCGCTTGCAGGCGAGCACGTAGCGGCCCGCCGCGTCGTCGATCCGGAAGGCCTTGCCCAGGGCTTCCGGCGCCGGGCGCCACCTGTCGAGCTCGCCCGGTTCCCGCACGAGGGCTTCGATCTTGGCTTCCGTCTCATCGGGTAGCTTGAAACCGGCGGGGCCGAAGAGCTTGATCCCGTTGTCCTGGAACGGGTTGTGCGAAGCGCTGATGACGACGCCCGCGTCGGCGCGCATGTCCTGGGTCAAAAACGCGATACCCGGCGTAGGCATGGGCCCGACGAGAAGGACGTCCCCTCCCGCCGCGCAGATGCCGCCCGTAAGCGCCGTCTCGAAGATGTAGCCCGAAAGGCGCGTGTCCTTGCCGATCAAAATTCGAGGCCGCCGCCCCTGCCCCGCCCCGAACCAGTAGGCGATGGCGCGCCCCAGGCGCACGGCCATCTCCGGGGTCATGGGCTCCGTGCCCGCTTCCCCGCGGATGCCGTCCGTTCCAAAAAGGGTTCGTTCCATCTTGCTTCGCGCCCTCAAGTTACTTCGTCACCAGGAGGTCGAACTCCTTGGGACTATAGTCGAAAATGATCCCCTCGCGCGGGGGATTGATCCGGAACGTCAGCCGGAGTTTCTGCTTTCTGTGCCGTCCCGGGCCGTAACCACGGGCCTCGGCCTGGACCTCGAAGGAGGCCGATTCGAGCCCCCGGATTTTGGAGGCCGGGCCGCTCACCACGAGATCGACCTGGGGCGGGTTTAGCCGAACGCGCAGCCCCGGCTGGGGGACGGGATCGACGCGCACCCCCTTGATCGTCCGTTCGGCGCTTTTTTCCCGGACGAGAATTTCCGCGTCAACCACCTTGGGAGTGAGATAGGGAAGGATTTTGCCGTCCACGTCGAGTTCGACCCGCCGGGCGGCCGATTCCGTGAGCCCGTCGAGATCGATCTTGACGGTCGATGCGGACTCGATGGCGTTCCCCACGCTCCGGGGCCCGCTGAAACGGATCGAACCCGGCACCAAGCGGATGCGGTCGAGTTCGTAGCCATCGGCCACTTTCCCCGTGGTGCGCGGTTGCAGGGGAAGGTCCTTCTCCAACACCGGCTCCAAGCGGACGGAAAGGGAGTAAGGCGTGATCTCGACCACGCGAAGCCCCGGCGGAAGGCCCCGGATACGGTCTTCGCTCAGGAAGAACTTCGTGCTCCCCTCCCCCACCTCGCTCAAGTCCACGAGGACTTTGACGATTTCCGGATCGACGCGGGCCATGCGGGCCGGAAGGCCCTGGAGCACGACGGAGACGCTCGGGCTCGCCGGCGCCGAAACCGTAAGCCCCTCCGCGATGCTCACGAACTCCACCGGCACGGTGATTTTCCGGGAGGCTTCGCCCTGCAATTGGAGGCCCGCCCAGATGAGAAGGGCGAGCAACACCGAAACGAGCGCGCGCTGGATTTTGGTACGGTCTTTCATGACGCCTTCATGAGTTCGAGCAGGTGATTGCGTAACGTGGCGCTATCCAGGTCGCGCGTCAGCCGTCCCTCGATGGAAAGGCTGATCGTCCCCGTCTCCTCCGAAACGACGACCACGGCCGCGTCCGTCTCGGCCGTCAGCCCCAAAGCCGCGCGGTGCCTCGTTCCAAGCTGTTTCGAAATGGTTGGGTCCACGTTGAGCGGGAGGACGCACCCCGCCGATGAGATACGCCCCACCTGGATGATGGCGGCTCCGTCGTGCAGGGGCGAGTGCGGGAGAAAGATACTGAAGAGAAGATCCCGGTCCACCCGGGCGTCGAGGGCCGTTCCGATCTCGATGTAATCGTTCAAACCGATACGCCGCTCGATGGCGATGAGGCATCCGATCTTCCGGGCCGCCAAGGCGCCCGCGGCGCGGGTGACTTCCTCGATCACCTGGCTCTGGGCGACGACCGAAATGCCCCGCAGGAACGGCGTCCTTCCCATGCGGGCAAGCGCCCGCCGGATGTCGTCCTGGAAGAGGACGATCGCGACGAGGAACAAATTTCCGAACAGTATTCCAATCAGCCATTGGGTCGCCAGCAGGTCGAAGTATTGGGAGAGAAGGTAGAGACCGATGAGCGCCCCAAGACCGATCAAAATAGCGAGCGCCCGCGTGCCGTGAAGGAAGGAGAGGACCTGGTAGATCAGAAGCGAAAGGATCGCGATGTCGAGAAGGGCAGAGACCGAAAAGAGTGATTGGAATGGCGACATCCGCCATTTTCTACAAGGATTCCGCTAACTTGGCAAGGTAACGGGCCCCTAAGCCGCCCTGCGGCAGAGGGCCAAGTCCCGCAAGGGCGCGGGCTCGTGGACCCGGAAGAGCCGGGCGCCGCGCACCATGGCGGCCACGCAAGTGGCCTGGGTCCCCCGTTCCAGGGCTTCGGGCTCCTCACCAAAGACTTCCTTGAGAAAACTCTTGCGGGACGTGCCGACCAGGACCGGCCGCCCCAGCGAAACGATCCGGGCGAGGCCGTCGAGCACTTTCCAACTGTGCTCGGCCTTCTTGGCGAAGCCGATGCCGGGGTCCAGGACGATGCGGTCTTCCGCGATCCCGGCCGCAAGCGCCGTTTCCAGGGAAGCGGCCAGTTCCTTGCGGACGTCTTCCACCACGTCGGTGTAGTCCGCCCGCTCGTACATCTTTTCCGGCGTCCCCCGGTTGTGCATGAGGATCACCGCCGCGCCGGAAGCTTTCACGACGCCTTTCATCTTGGGGTCGAAGCTCAATGCGCTCACGTCATTCACGATCTGCGCCCCCGCCCCCACGGCCAGGGCCGCGACTTCCGACTTGCGGGTATCGACGGAGATAGGAACGGAAACGCCCGCTTCGCGGATCGCTTCGATGACGGGAACGACCCGGTAGGTTTCTTCTTCGATCGAAACGGGTTTTGCCCCCGGGCGCGTGGATTCGCCGCCCACGTCGATGATGTCCGCCCCCTGGGCCACGAGCGCCTTGGCGTGGGCCACGGCGGCGTCAATGCCCTGATACCGGCCGCCGTCCGAAAAACTATCGGGCGTGACGTTCAGGATACCGGCGACGAGGCCGCGGTTCGTGAGGTCATAGCTTTTGCTACCGATCCGAAGCGTGGACACGCTGCCGATTCTCCTGTTTGTCACCCCGAGCGTCCGCGAGGGGTCTCATGCGCAAGGGCGAGGCATGCCTCGCCCCTACCCAAGAGATTCTTCGCTACGCTCAGAATGACAGAAATGACAGATCAAGAAACGTTGGTGAAATTCCAGATCACGTCGTCGCCAGTTCGCCAAGGGGCTTCGGACCAGCGGAGGGCTTCTCGGGCTCCACGCGGGGCGCGGGCGGCGGCGCCGGGGGAAGATCGGGCAGCCGGTCTCCCCGGATGACGGCCTCGACTTCTTTGGCGTCCAGGGTCTCGCGTTCCAGGAGGTACTTGGCCAGGACGTGCAGCACGTCCAGGTGCTCGTCCAGAATCTTGCGGGCCCGCGTGTAGTTGCCCATGACGATGGAGCGGATTTCCGCGTCGATGGCCTGGGCCGTATCGGAGGAATACTCCTGGCGGCGGGTGATCTCGCGGCCGAGGAAGAGTTCTTCTTCCACCGGGCCGTAGGAGAGCGGCCCCATCTTGGTGCTCATCCCCCACTCGCAGACCATGCGGCGCGCGAGTTCCGTAGCCCGCTCGATGTCGTTCCCGGCGCCGGTCGTCACCTTCTCGGTGCCGCCGAAAAGGATTTCCTCGGCGACGCGGCCGCCCATCAGGATGGCGATCTTCCCGTCGATGTAGTCGCGGGTGTAGGTGTGCTTGTCTTCCGTCGGAAGGTACTGCGTGATCCCGAGGGCCATTCCCCGCGGAATGATCGTCACCTTGTGGATCGGATCGGTCCCTTCGATGAACTTGCCCACGAGGGCGTGCCCTGCCTCGTGGTAGGCCGTCACGCGCTTTTCCTCTTCCGAAATAATGTGGCTCTTGCGTTCGGCGCCCATGAGGACCTTGTCCTTGGCGACCTCGAATTCGATCATGCCGACCGCTTCCTTGTTGCTCCGGGCCGCGAGGAGAGCGGCCTCGTTCACGAGGTTTTCGAGGTCGGCGCCCGAAAAGCCGGGCGTTCCACGGGCGATGACTTGCAGGTCCACGTCCCGAGCCAGGGGGACTTTGCGGGTGTGCACGGCGAGGATTTGCTCGCGGCCCCGCAGGTCCGGCGGGGCGACGACGACCCGGCGGTCGAAGCGGCCCGGCCGCAGGAGCGCCGGGTCCAGGACGTCGGGACGGTTCGTCGCCGCGACGAGAATAACACCCTCGTTCGATTCAAAGCCGTCCATCTCGACGAGGAGCTGGTTCAAAGTCTGCTCCCGCTCGTCGTGTCCGCCGCCAAGACCCGCGCCCCGGTGGCGTCCCACGGCGTCGATCTCGTCGATGAAGATGATGCAGGGAGCGTGTTTCTTCCCCTGGACGAAGAGGTCCCGCACGCGGGAAGCCCCCACGCCCACGAACATCTCCACGAAATCGCTGCCCGAGATGCTGAAGAACGGGACGCCCGCCTCGCCGGCGACGGCCTTGGCCAGGAGCGTCTTGCCCGTGCCCGGAGGGCCTACCAGGAGGACGCCCTTGGGGATACGGCCTCCCAGGCGCGTGAATTTCTTGGGATCACGAAGGAACGCGATGATCTCTTCTAATTCCTGTTTGGCTTCGTCGCACCCCGCGACATCATCGAACGTGACGCGGTTGCGGCTCTCGGTCAGCAAGTGGGCGCGGGACTTGCCAAAGCTCATGGCCTTCCCGCCGCCGACCTGCATCTGCCGCATGAAGAAGAAGAACAAGAGCAGGATGAGAACAAGCGGGAACCAGCTGATCAGAATTTGCCACCAGATGGATTCCTTTTCTTCCACATAGGTGACGCGCACGTTGTGCTGGACGAGGATTTCGGAGACGCGGAAATCGGCCGTTGGGCCGTAGGTCTCGAACTCCCGGGAACCGTCCACGTAACGGCCACGGATGCGGTTGCCCCGGATTTCGACGTCCTTGATCTGGTCCTGTTCGACGGATTGCAGGAACTCGCTGTAGGCGATGGCATAGCGGGGCGGGGCGTGTTCCTTGACGTAATAAGCGACGGCCAAGGTGACCAGGAGGATGAGCACCCACAACGCGAGATTTTTAAGGATGTTCTGGACCAAGGATGAAAGCCCTCACGGCACTTGCTTTCGATGCGCCAAGGGTGCCGAAGTTTCCAAGATAACACACGGGGCCCGCTCCCGCCACCGGCTTCAAAACCGGGAAACGCCCGCGAAACCGGCACCGCTTCGCCACCTGCCCCGCAAGCTCTTGCAACACCAAGTTCGGCGAAGCGGAGCGGCACTCCCCCCGAGTCGGAGGCGTTTTTTGAAATCTAAGCATCGGGATTCGATCTGTAAATAGATGTAAATACTTGCCACCGGCCCGCCTTGATCGCGGCACGAACATCTTCATTTTTGGCAATAATTCCAATGGCTTATGCCAAATCCCCTGAAGTTGCGCGAAAACCAAAAAGCTCCATACTTCGGGAACCTGGAGGCCGCTTCGTAGGTGAGGCACCCGCCAAGGAATCCCCGGGGCGCGTCCGCGCGCCGCCGGTCCCCTGTCGTTCCCTTTGCGTCGCTTCAAACAGCGCAAAGCGGACCTTCCGTCCATCGCCA
>JBFLVN010000222.1:0-6232 GCA_040758475.1 Bdellovibrionota bacterium | reverse complement strand
AGGAACTCAGGGACAAAGCCAAGGATTTCCCGGAAGCCCGCTGGCACTTCATCGGCCACCTCCAGACCAACAAGGTGAAGTACGTCGTGGGAAAAGCGACGCTCGTCCATTCGGTCGATTCGGAAAAAATCCTCGAAGCCCTCTCCGAACGCGCGGAGCGGGAAAAGCTCGTCCAGGACGTTCTCCTCGAACTCAATCTCTCGGGCGACAAAACCAAGACCGGCGCCCCCGAGTCCCTCCTCCCCCAGCTCGCCGCCAAGGCGGGCGCCCTGCCGGGGGTGCGCCTCAAGGGCCTTATGACCATGGGCCCCGCATCCGCTTCGGAGAAGGACACGCGGGCCGCCTTCCGGCGGTTGAAAGAACTCTCGGCCTCGCTTACGCTTTCTCCCCAGATCGCCCCGGAACTTTCCATGGGGATGAGCGGCGACTTCGAGATCGCCATCGAAGAAGGCGCTACCCTGGTGCGGATCGGAACGGCGATCTTCGGCGAGCGCCCCCCGGGCTGACCCGCTTCCTTTTATCCCACGTTCTTGAGAGAAACTTGCGCCCTTGTACCTACAAGTACAGGCGGCGGGAGAGTGCGCTTGATGCTCAAAGATCTCACCATCGGATTTTTGGGGGCTGGCAACATGGCCGAGGCCCTGGCGCGGGGGCTCCTCGCCGCCAAGGCGGCCTCTTCGTCCCAGCTCCGGGCGGCCGATCCTTCGGAAGCCCGGCGAAAGCTTTTTGAGAAAGACCTGGGCGTCCAGGCGGGAACATCGAACGCCGAAGTCGCCAAGGCGGCCGACGTGCTCGTCCTCGCCGTAAAGCCGGGCCTCGTCGCCCCCGTGGGCGCCGAAGTGGGCGGGCTTGGAAAGAAAACCCAGCTCGTCATCTCGATCGCCGCCGGGATTCCCCTCGATGCCATCGAAGCGGGCTGGAAGGGAAAGCCCCTTGCCCGCGTCATGCCCAACACTCCGGCCCTCGTCTCCTGCGGCGCCGCGGCGGTCTGTTATCGGAATGCCAGCGACAAGGAGAAAGAAATCGTCCGGGAAATCCTCGGCGCCGTGGGGATCGTGGCCGAAGTGGAGAAAGAATCCCTCCTCGACGCCGTGACCGGCCTTTCGGGATCGGGCCCGGCGTACGTTTTCGAGTTCATCGAGGCGCTGGCCGACGGCGGAGTCCTCATGGGACTTCCCCGTGACCAGGCCCTTCAGCTCGCCGCCGCCACGGTGGAAGGAGCGGCCCGGATGGTTCGCAAGACGGGCGAGCACCCGGCTTCTCTCAAGGACAAAGTGGCCTCCCCCGGCGGGACGACCATCGCGGGCCTCGCGGCCCTCGAATCGAGGGGCTTTCGCTCGTCGGCCATCGAGGCCGTCCGGGCGGCCACCGAGCGGTCCCGGGAACTGGCGGCCGAGGCCAAGAAGAAATAAGAAGGATTTGCTAGACTGGGCGCGTTCCCAAGCGAGCGGCCCGCGCGGAGGAAGAAGACCATGCCCCCCCGAATGACCCCGATGGAAATCGCGTCCAAGGAATTTACCAAGAACCTGCGCGGCTATTCCCCCCGGGAAGTCCGCAACTTTCTCGAGATCATCTCGGGCATGTACGCCGAGATCGTTTCCGACATGAACCGTTTGAAGGAAGAAGTGAGCCGCAGGGACGCCGAACTGGCGCAGCACCGGGAGCGGGAACAGAACCTCCGGGAGACGATCCTCATGGCCCAGAAGGTGGCCGAGGACCTCCGCAAGGGTGCGGCGCGGGAAGCCGAGCTCACCCGGGCGGAAGCGGCCCTCAAGGCCGACGAGCTCGTGAAGGGCGCCCACCAACGGATGGGAGAGCTCCAGCGGCAGATTCAAGACCTCAAACGCCAGCGCATCCAGGCCGAGCAGGAACTCCGCGGCGTCCTCGAAACCCACTTCAAGATGCTCGAAGCCGACCGCGAGGCCGCCAAGAAGGCCGACGAAACCGAATCCAAGCTCGCTTACATGGGCGCCGCCGACCGGACGAAAAAATAATCCTTGGCCGATTCTTCTTCCTTCACCATCGAAGTCCACGTCCAGCCCCGCGCCAAGCGCGAGGGGTTCGTGGGCCTCCACGGCGGCGTCCCCAAGATCGCTTTGAGGGCCCCGCCCGTGGACGGCGAAGCCAACGCCGCCCTCGTGGCGTACCTCGCCAAAGAACTCGGAATACCCAAGTCCCAAATCGAGATCGTCTCGGGCGAAACATCCCGGCACAAACGCCTCCGCATTCCGGTGACGGTAAAGGAACGGTGGGAAGGGATGATTCGGGGCTAACAGCCTTCCATCAGGGGACCGCCGGGGAAACGTGCCAGATGATCCGGCGGCCTGCGACGCCAGACTGGTCATTTCCCCAGCACCAGAGGGCACCACTGATCTTGGTGGCGCACGTCGTGTCGTTTCCTACCGTTACTTGAACCCAATCGTTGGCCAACGTTGGTTCCCGAGCGGGTAATAACGTGCTGGAAACACCTCCCGCGTACCCAATCGAATTCCTTCCCCAGCACCAAAGGGACCCATCCGTTTTGACGGCGCATGTGTGGTAGCTTCCGGCCGACACTTTTGCCCAGTCGTTTGCCGACGTGAACTCCCGTACCGGGGCCAGGCCGTTCCCCAAGGAATTATTTCCAAGCTGCCCGTAATCATTTCGGCCCCAGCACCAAAGCGAACCATCCGTCTTGGTGGCGCAGGTGTGATCCGTTCCCGCCGATACCTGCGCCCACGAGTTCCCCGCGGAAAATTCCTGGACCCAGAAACTGCCGCTAACCGTCGAATTGGTGCCAAGCTGTCCGTAAAAATTATAGCCCAGGCACCAAAGCGTACCATTCGTCTTGATGGCGCACTGGTGAGAGTCGCCAGACGATACCCGGGACCAATCGTTTGCGCCGGTATAATCCCGACGAGGCACCCAACCATCATTCAAGCCGCCAGGGGGGTTGCCCCAGCACCAGAGAGTATTGTCCTTCTTCAAACCACACGAGTAATAACGCCCCACGGCCACTTCTCGCCAGTCCCTGGCTTCCGTGAACTCCTGGACCGGGACCGGGCTATCCACATCCGAATTATTCCCCAATTTTCCGGAGTAATTATCTCCCCAGCACCAGAGGCTTCCGTTCGTTTTCAAAGCACAGGTATGTGAAAAGGCCGCCGACACCTGGGCCCAATCAACGCCCTTCGTGGACTCCTGGACGGGAAAAAGCATCCCAGGCAACAGAAAGGGGCTATCGCCGATTTGGCCGTATTCGTTTTGCCCCCAGCACCAGAGCGTTCCGTCCGTTTTGACGGCACAAGCATGGGAAGAACCGGTTGCTACTTGCAGCCATTCCATTTCCAGGGGAGGCTTGGGAAGGGGGTAGTAACGGAAAGCCGCGAGAAGGTTCCCCAACTGACCCCTGTTATCATACCCCCAACACCAGAGCGAACCATTCGCCTTGCGGGCGCACGTGTGCGAAGACCCAGCCGCAATTTCCGCCCAATCCGAGGCTGATGAAACTTCCCGGACCGGCAAATGCGTGTAGGAGGCCCCAGCACTATTCCCCAAAAGCCAAGCGCCGCTCCAGCCCCAGCACCAAATGGAACCATCAGCCTTCGCCGCGCAAGTGTGGCTGTTAGCCGCTGCCACCGAGGCCCAATCATCGGCCACTGTCAATTCTCGCGCCGGAGCGAGGCTGTTGCCCAAATCATCATTTCCGAGTTGCCCGTAATCATTTCTTCCCCAGCACCAAAGCGAACCATCCGTTTTGACGGCACACGTGTGAGCATAACCGGCTGAAAGTAACGCCCACCCGTTGTCCAGCGTTGATTCCCTAATGGGGACTAAACTATCTGAAGTGGAGTCGCTTCCAAGCTGTCCGTATTCGTTTCGCCCCCAGCACCAAAGGGAACCATCCGTTTTGAGGGCGCACGTGTGGTAAGTTCCGGCCGACACTTTTGTCCAATCGTTTGCCGACGTGAACTCCCGCACGGGCACCTTCATGGTTGAGGTGGAATTGTTTCCAAGTCGACCGTTGGAACCGGCGCCCCAACACCAAAGAGAGCCGTCTATCTTGATGGCGCACGTGTGGGAACTCCCGGCCGATACCTGCGCCCAGTCATTGGCCGTCGTGTACTCTTGATCCGGGAATGGCCGCTGCACTGTTGTATTATCACCCAACTGTCCGCTCGAATTGTACCCCCAGCACCAAAGGGAACCGTCCGTCTTAATGGCACACGTATGGCTACCTCCCCCCGATGCTTGCGCCCAATCATTCGCCACCGTGAATTCCCTAACCGGCACTAGACTATCTGCGAAAGTATTGTTTCCAAGCTGCCCTCCGAGTGGTCCTCCGATTCCAAGAAAGGAATTGTCGTTGCTGCCCCAACACCAAAGAGAGCCGTTCGTCTTGATGGCGCAGGTATGGGCCATACCTGCCGATACCTGCGCCCAATCCGCATCAGACGCGACGAATTCCACTTCGAAGGGAAAAAGAAGCATGCCACCCGGCTGGTCGTGAATCGTTCCTGCTTTAAAACCTTCGCTGCCATTCGGTGTGCACTCGAACGTAACCTCGGTGGATGTAACGCCGAGCATCGTCAGACCGGAGCAATCCTCCAGAAACGGCGCGAGCGTGGGTGGCAGATCGATACCGGTTACTGTGAAAACGGTCGTCTCGCCCAGGATCGCCTGAAGGGGCGAAACGGAGGAGACGATCTCGTTGACCGTCACACTCACCGTGGGGGGAACCGGGTCCACGGCGCCCAAGGCGTCGATGCAGGTGTAGCTCACTTCGTACGTGCCGCCCCTGTAGAACGCGACTGTTCCCGGATCTTCCACCGTGGCGTTGGGCGCGGCTCCACCGAAATCCCACCGGTGCATGAACGGCACGTTGCCGTTTGGGTCCACGCAAGTTGCGTAAAATTCTGCGCTTTCCCCCTGATCCAAGACGATGGGACCCGCTGGAGCGTCAATGGCACCGATGGGAGGAGTATTCACCACCACCACGGCGTAATCCACGAACGGAAGTTCACTGCTTCCGGGACAAGCCAATCCCGTGCAGGCGCTCACATGAATGGCCTCGGTCGTGTCGTAAAAAATATCGTTGAATGTCGCGATGCCACCGCTGGCGGCTTGAACCGAATTGCCACCAAAACTTCCCACACCATCTTCTACCAATACAATCTCGCGAGAAGCATCCGGCCCAGTCGTAACAAGGTTCCCAAAGGCGTCTTCCACGCGCACTTCGAACGAAGGCCACACTTCCCCGTTGGATGCAAACGGTAGGGGACGAACACCAAAGAGAAGGTGATCACCTGCCGCTGGCAGAATTGTAATCGTGATGGCCGCGCTCAGTATGGGGTTGGCGCCGTGAGCATCATAAATAAGAGGATCTATCGGTCCTGCACTGGTATATGTCAAATAGAAAACAGGCGACGTATTCGTTCCATTCGCGATGATGGAGAAATCCAGCCACGAACAGGAACTGTTCTGATAAGGTCCCAGAATAAACTGCATGCTCGTATCAAAGATAGCGAATGGATGATCTCCGTCCGTCACGTTCACGGGATTCCCGTACATGTCCTGGACGTGTGCCTGGTAGGGCGCACATTCGCCCGCCACGATGCTGGTGGGCCCCGCAAGAACGATCTGCGGCGCCGCCGGTGAAACCGCCACCGGCAGGACCGGCGTCGGCACCATTAGCCCCGACACGAAGCGGATCTGAATGGCCTCCGCCGTCTCGTAACTCAGGTCGTCGAACACCGCGACGCCCGAGGAAGCGCATCGGGTCGTAGTACCGGAAAGCGAACCCGTGCCGTCCACCAGCTCAACCGTTACACAATCCGTGGCCGAGGCGAGCAAATTCCCCAACCCATCGAGTATCTCCACCGCAATGGGATTGCTCCCATCGACCGTCCAGATCTCGCCCGCTACCACCGCTGAAAGCGGCGGCGCCGGAAGGCCGAGCTGGGCGGGAGCGTCCGGCGGGGCCACGACGATCTGCGCCGCCTGGGGTACCGACGGAAGCCCTTCCGAATCCCTCACAACAAAATTCAAGGAGTCTGCGCCCTCAAACCCTTCATCTGGAATATAGGTAACGAGCAGCGGCGCGGGACCGACCGTGGTGTCGAGCAACCCATTCGATGGACCACCGCTTACGGTGGCCGTCAGGGAAGCGGCCGCATCCTCCAAATCCGATCCAGTAAGGGTGAAAGAGACCGGCACGTCCTTCACGGTGACGATTACAAGAAGAGGGCTTGCC
>JBFLVN010000221.1:0-6285 GCA_040758475.1 Bdellovibrionota bacterium | reverse complement strand
AAAAGATCTTGCCCGTCGGGTTCGACCACGGCGATTCTCTCCGGGTCCTTCCGGGCGACTTCGAGGGCGATGGTGGCGAGATCGAAGATGCCGTTTTCGAGAACGTTCATGATGCAACCTCCGTGCGTTTGATGGCCGGGCGGCGGTTTTCCCGCCACCCGCAATCCTGGAGAAATTCTTCGATGATGGCCGTCACTTCCTCCGGCCGTTCGAGCATGGGGAGATGCCCGCAATCTGAAAGCCACTCCTCCCGCTGGGGACGGAGGGTTTTGTTCAGCTCCCGCCCCGCCTTGGCGGAGAGGACCCGGTTTTCGAGGCCCCAGATCGTGCAGATGGGCGGAAAATCCTTGCCCGGCGTAAAACGATCGAGGGCCCCGAAATTTCCCAGGTCGCTTAGAATCCCAAAGAGCGAGCGCATCTGGCCCTCGCTCGAATAACAGGCGCAAAGGTCCGGATTGTTTTGCACGCCCCGGGCCCGGCCCCGGGAGCCAAGCTGGAAACTCAGAACTTGCGCGGCGCTCCACGAAGGGGCCTGGAAACGCCCCAGGAGGCCGTAGAGTTTTTCCGCGACGCCGGGAGCCCCCCGTTGCAGGCGATGAAGGGCCCCGAGCCAGCCGGCCAGGAGCGTGGCTTCCGTGAGGGGATTGACGAGAACGAGAGCCCGCACGCCCTGGGGATGATTCTTCGCGAAGGCGAGCGACATGGCGCTCCCCATGCAATTGCCGACGAGCGTTACGGGTTTGAGGTCATGGTGATCCACGAACTCCCCGACCATTCCCACGTAATTTTCGAGCGTGTAACCGGATTCCGGTTTGGCCGAGGCGCCGTACCCGAAGAGATCGAGAGCGAAGACCTCGTATCTCTCTTCCAGCCGGGCCGTTACTTCGCGCCAGATGGCGTGGGACGTGCCGCCGTTGTGGAGGAAGACGAGGGGCCTTCCCTCTCCCGCTCTTGTGTAGGCAATGGATAGGCCGCGAAAGTCGAAGGTGTTCATGGTGCTCGTCTCCTTGGAATCAAGCGGCCGGGCAGAGAGTACCGAAGTCCCCCCTGCCCGGCCGTTTTTCAGCATCCTCGTTCGTGCTGATTCATCGAGATGCGCTCAAGGATGCCAGAGCACGTTCATCATCCCCGGAAGGGCGTGCTCGAAGGCGAAGTTCCAGCAGTTGAAGTTGTGGCCCCCGTCGCAACCCCACGGCAGGCCGGGACCACGGCCGTACATCCACCAGAAGTGGGGGATGCCCTGCGCATTCAGAGCGTTGCTCATCTGGAACGAAGACCACCCCACGGTGCGTTCGAGGACGTCGGCGTCGTGGATGCCGCTGCCCGCGTAAAGCGCGACATAGACGGTGCGCAGGCGGTCGGCCCGGCGCAGGGGGTTCGTGGAAACCCACTTCGTATCAAAGGGCCATACGGGCGAGCCGAAAGGACCGTCGGCCGGCATTCCGTTCTGGATGCACTGCTCGATGACCGTGGCCCGGATGCCCTGGTCTTCCAGGTCGAGGGCGCCCGAGAAGCTGCCCGCGTAGGCGAAGAGATCGGGGCGGTCCTGGGCGTAGTGGATCGCGCCAAAGCCCCCCATGGAGAGGCCCGCGATGGCGCGGCCTTCCTTGCGGGCGATCGTACGGAAGTTCATGTCCACCCAGGGGATGAGCTCGTAGAGGTGGAAGTGCTCCCAGGCCTGGGCGCCGTTCGACGCGTTGACCCAGTCGGTGTACCAGCCGACCTTGCCGCCGTCGGGCATCACGGTGATGAGCGGGGCGTTGCGCGTGATGTACTCGGCCGCGCCCCCTTCGCTCGTCCACTGCCGCGAGCTGCCGCCCGCGCCGCCGTGGAGCAGGTAGAGCACCGGGAAGCGCGTCCCGCCGCTCGAGTAGTAATTGCCGGGGATCGTCACGCGGATTTCGTGGGGGCCGTTGACCGTCGCGGTACCCACGTCGGTCGTGTAGATGCTCACGATGGCGGTGCGGCTGGTGAGCCACCAGGAGCCGCGCACCTCGATGCCGTAACCGGACCGGAGTCCGAGCACGTTGGGGCTTGGCGGCGGCGGGGGTGGCGGCGGAGCGCCGGCCTCCGCGAGGCTTGCGCCCACGAGGAACGTGGCGAGGAGAGCCAGGGCGAGCGCCTTGGCCCCCGAATGAAAGAAACGATGGATGGATTGCCTAAACATTGGATTCTCTCTCCCTCCGATAAAGGTTGAGCCGGGATTCTATTAGTGAAAAACATATTTGTCTATTACTTTTTTCGGGAGATCGGCGAAATATGGCCTAACTATCTGAAATTATTTAGAAATAAATTTTCGCGAACGCTCCGTTTCCGCCGCTTTTCGTGGGTATGCTACCCCCATGGCGGTGACTCGCAGCCAGAAAAAACGGCCCCTTCCCCGAGGGCCCCACGATCTGACCCGCGAGGAGGTCGAACGCTCCCAGCGCGGGCGGCTCCTGCAAGCCATGGTCGAAGTGGTGGCCGAGAAGGGTTACGCCAATACGGCCGTGGCCGACGTGCTCGAACAAGCCGGGGTTTCAAGGGCCACGTTCTACGCCCTGTTCAAGGACAAAGACGATTGTTTCCGGGCCGCCTTCGAAACGGCCGCCGCGCAGGTCGCCCAATTCATGGCCGCGGGCATGAAACACGCGGCGGCGGCCGCTCAGGGTTCCCCCAAGGACCGCCACCCGCTCGTGCTGCTTGAAAAGCTCCTCACCGTCTATCTGGAGACGCTGGCGAGCCAGCCAGCCCTCGCCCGGACATTCCTCGTGGAAGTCTTCGCGGCGGGCCCCAAGGCCATCGAACAGCGGCGAAAATCCATGGAGACGTTCGTCACCCTGATGGCTGAAACCCACAGGGGCCAGCCGGGGCCCTTCGGAACCAATCCGGAACAGCGCTTCGCGGTCTGGACGATCGCCAATGGGGTTAGTTCGATGGTGACGAGCATGGTGGGCGTGGGCGAGGCGCGCCGCCTGCCCGAGCTAAAGGAACCACTCATGAAACTCGCTGAGGAACTCACAGGCCGGAAGAGGCCGTGAAGGTTTTTGGAGGAAATCCAGAAAATTGGAGCCGCCTGTCGGAATCGAACCGACGACCTTCCGCTTACAAGGCGGGTGCTCTACCAACTGAGCTAAGGCGGCCCACGGGTGAGGCTACTTGAGAACCCCGCCGGGGCTCAAGAAGCGGAAATCTTCAGCCGATCCAGGATTTCCCCCGCGATGGCCTCGGGCGTTTTCCCATCCGTCACGATGGTCATGCTGGCGCGAGAGTAAAGAGGAAGGCGTTCCCGGAGGCGCAAGCGGGCGGCGGCTTCGGGATCGGGGGTTTCGAGGAGCGGCCGGCGGACGTCGCTATTCTTTACGCGGGCGAGGATCGTAGAAACCTCTGCCGAAAGATAAACCGTAGAACCAGTCTCCTTAAGGAGCGGCCAGTTCTCTTCCTTCGTAACTACGCCGCCGCCGGTCGAAAGAACAATTCCCGGCGATTTAGCGGCTTCCTTCACAACGGCCCGGAGGGCGGCCGTTTCCTTCGCGCGAAAGCCCGTCTCCCCTTCCTTGTCGAAGATTTCGCCCACGGAACGGCCCGCGGCCTTTTCAATCCGTTCGTCCAGATCGACGAGCTTCCAGGAAAGCTTTTTCGCGAGTTCTTTTCCGACAGTGCTTTTTCCAGCACCCATAAAACCAAGAAGGACGATGTTTGAGGGAGCGGCCACGTCAGGAAGTCCCCAGGGGGAGGGAGATCTCAAATCGCGTCCCCTTGCCCACTTGCGAACTTACGCGAATCTCACCGCCCAAACGACCCACGACCTGATGGGAGAGGTAAAGCCCCAGGCCCGTCCCCTTCCCTTTCCCCTTGGTCGAGAAAAAGGGCTGGAAAATCTGGGAGAGGATTTCCGGCGTCATTCCGGGGCCGTTGTCCTCGCACGCGACGAGAACGCCGGCGCCGTTTTTCTTGACCGAGAGGTGGACCTTTCCACCCGAAGGAGAAATCACCTGGGCCGCGTTGTCGGCCACGTTGAGGATCGCCTGGGAGAGCTGGAGGGCGCCGCCCTGCACTTTGGGAAGCCCCGCGGCGCAATCGAGCGTAATTCCATCTGCTTTCTCGGGATACTGGGCCCGGAGGATTTGAACGACGTCCCGTACGACGGGTTCGATGTCCAGGGGCTCCTTGGGCGCAAGCGAGTGGCGAGAGAGGTCGATGAGCTGGCGCACGACGTCCTGGGCCCGGGCGACCGACGTGCCGATCCGCTCGATGGTATCGGCCAGCTCGGAACGAATCTCTTCGGGGACGCCCGAGTTCTTGAGGGCCCGCAAATCGTCCTCCAAGGCTTCGAGAAGTGAACCGGCCGATCCGAGCGGATTGTTTAATTCATGGGCCGCCCCGGCGACGAGTTCGCCCACGGCGACAAAGCTCTCTTTCCGAGCGTTTTCGGTCTGCACTTCTTCGAGCCGCTTCATGAGGTAGCTGGATAGGATGTAAACGACGACGGTAAGCGTCACGACGGCGAAGTAGACCGTGACGAAATAAACCCAGCGGGGATAGCGGCTCCAGATGTAGTGGTTCTGGAACCACCCCTCGATGTGCCCGTTCTCGGGCCAGTAGGGATCGAAAGGAAGAACCCCCGACGCTTCGAGCCAGAGAAGCACACCGTAGGAAAGCGCGATCAGCCCCACGGCAAGGCGCGCCCGCCAAAGCCCCCACCCCATCACCACCGTCACCACGATGGCCGGGTAGAGGCTCGTCAGGATCGTGACCGTGCTCCCCGTGAAGTGGAGCGCCCCCGTAAAGAAGATCACGTCCACGCACAGCTGGAACGTGGCGGCTTTCTCGTAGAAGCGAGAGGAGCCCAAATAGAAGCAAAGGAGCGTGAACGTCCCCGAAGCGAGATAAGCATAGAGGTAGAGCCGTACGGTGGGGGTCGGTGGCGCTTCAAAAACCGTGTGAAGGAGAACGAGAACCCCCGCCGTCCCCAGCACCCGGATACCGTTGGCCAAGGTGTTGCGCTGGTCTTTGGTCCGGCTCGAAAGCCTGGCGCGGAAGGATTGGGGCCAATCGGCGATGATGCGCATGTCGCTTATTAACGCTCGATGACAGTAAACGCGCGGCCCCAAAAGTCTGCGACTTCCTCTCTCAAAGCCACCGGCCGTCCTCACGAATGTTCTGGTAGAACGAGCGCTCGGCCCGGTCGAATTCCTTTGCAGAAGCCGCAATCACGGCGAGCGGGGCATCGATTTCGAGAGCCAGATCGGCGGTCGCCTCAATGGCCCGGTGGCTCTCCTTTACGATCTTCACGGGGCCATCCAAAAGGACGAGCACGTCCACGTCGCTTTCAGGACTTATATCCCCCCGGGCCTGGGAGCCATAAAGAACGAGGCCCTTGAAGCGGGAGCCGAATTCCTTCCGCAAGGCGGCTTTGAGGTCGGAAAAGAACTGGGGCCGCCCCAGGCGGCGCTCAATTTCCGTCCGGGCGGGAGGGCGCTTGGTTTTCGCTAGCCGGGGCATGGACAAACTATAGCCGAAGTTTGAAAAAAGCGGCCCCGCCCTGGCGCCCCTGTTTTCCCCTGGCCGGTGGGCTATCCCTTGGCGGATGACGGACGCGCGGCAAAGAGCCCTTGTGGCGTTGGGTTCCCTGGCTGGCGAGCCCGGTTTCTTCTGCGCCCCGGCGGGAGAGCCACTTGCGGCGACGGCACCGGCGGGAACCCCTTCCGGCCGGGACGTTTCCATCGCGGGCGCCCGCCCCTTCGCAAGGCTCGAAGTGATCGCGGGGGCCTATCCCGCCCTCCACCACCTCTCGGGCGCCCGCGCCGGGACGGTGGAGATACTTTCGGATACCGATCCCCTCAAAGCCCTTTCGTATGCCCTGGCGCGGTTCTCTCCGGCGGAGAAAACCCCCGCAAGCCCTCCGGGCTGCGTGTTGGCGATTTCCTACGACGCCGCCCCCTGGTTCATCCCTTCCCCGCCCGAACGTCTGCCGCGCCTCAAAGACGCGCCGCTCATCATCGCTTCCTTCTACGAAGCCGTTCTCGTATCCGATCCAATCACGGGGGAAATGCGCTCGGCGGCCACGGGATTTTCTCCTTCTCCCGATTCGGCCGCCTATCTCTCCCAAAAACGATTAAATGAACTGGGAGAAATGTTAGAAAAAACAACGCCGGTTGCGTGCGGCCTCCAGGGTACCGGAAAACTTCTCGGCACTTCCCTGGAAAAAAGCGCCTACCTCTCGGCCATCGCCCGCGTGAAGGAATACATCGCCGCCGGAGATATCTATCAGGTAAATCTCTCCCAGCGGCTCCGGGTGGCGCC
>JBFLVN010000220.1:0-6331 GCA_040758475.1 Bdellovibrionota bacterium | reverse complement strand
GAAAAAAGTCCTGATGGCGCTAAGCGGCGGAGTGGACTCCTCCGTCGCGGCGTTACTACTGGCGCGGCAGGGCTACGAGCTTGTCGGCATCACTATGCGCCTGGCCGACGCGCCGCCGGAAGAGGCCCGCGGCCCCCGCTCCTGCTGCTCGGTAGAGGACGTCTCCGACGCCCGGGCTGTTGCCGAGCGCCTCGGCATCCCCTTCTACGCCGGGCACTACAAGGACGAATTCGAGAGCCACGTCATCGGCTATTTCGTCGAGAGTTACCGCAAGGGCCTTACACCCAATCCCTGCGCCCGGTGCAACGAACACCTCAAGTTCGGCGGCCTTCTGCGCCGCGCCGAGGAACTAGGATGCGACTTCCTCGCCACGGGCCACTACGCCCGGATCGGCCGGGAGGGAAACGAGCCGCGCCTCCTTCGCGCCCGCGATCCCGAGAAGGACCAGTCCTATTTCCTCTTCGGCCTGCGGGAAGAAGACCTCTCGCGCATCCTCTTCCCCTTAGGCGACCTTGCGAAAAGCCAGGTCCGGGAAATCGCCCGCGAGGCGGGCCTTCCGGTCGCGGAAAAGCCCGACTCCCAGGAGATATGCTTCGTCCCCGATTCGGGCTACGTCCGGTTCGTCGAGAAGCGGGGCGGCGCCGGAACGCCGGGGAAAATGGTGAAGGAAGACGGGCGCGCCGTGGGCGAGCACCAGGGCCTCCATGCCTACACCGTGGGGCAGCGCCGGGGCCTGGGGCTATCGGGGAACGAAGACCCTCTTTATGTGCTTCGCCTCGATCCCGCGAAGAATGAAATCGTCGTGGGACCAGAAGAAAGACTCCTCACCCGGAAGATGAGAGTGGGGAGTGCGCGGCTCTCTTCCCGGCTCCCCGGGAGTTTCCGCGCCGAAGTCCGCATCCGCCACCGCCACGCCGCAGCCCCCGCGCGGGTCGAGCGTTTGGAAGGGAACGCGGCCCTGGTCGCATTTGATGAGCCCCAGCGCGCCGCGACGCCGGGACAGGCCGCCGTCTTCTACGACGGGGACATGGTCCTGGGCGGCGGATGGATCGAAGAGGCCTTTTCCGCATGAGTTCCGCCCTCCCGCGCGAAACGCGCGCGAAGATCGAAAGCGCTTTGGGCTACAAGTTCCGCTCGGCGGCCCATCTGCTGACGGCCCTCACCCACCGCTCTTACCGCCACGAGCAGGCCCAGAAGGGAGCAGGCAATGCCCCGGAAGCCAACGAGCGCCTCGAATTCCTGGGGGACGCCGTTCTCGATCTCGTGGTGACGGCCGCCCTCGTAGACCGCTTCCCCACGAAAACGGAAGGGGAGCTCTCCAAAATCCGCGCGGGGCTCGTGCAGGAGAAAACCCTCGCCCGGATCGCCCAGGAGCTCGACCTGGGGCCGTTCGTTCTCCTCGGCGAAGCGGAAGCGAAGGCCGGCGGGAGGAAAAAACCTTCCATCCTGGCCGACCTTTACGAAGCCCTGATCGGGGCCATTTACCTGGATTCGAACTACGCCAAGACCCAGACGGTCGTCCTCCGGCATTTCGATTCGCGCCTCGAAAGCAATTCCCTCATGCGCCGGGTGGCCGATTACAAAACACGGCTCCAGGAAATAACCCAGGAGCGCTGGAAACGGCCGCCCGAGTACCGCCTGCGGGAAGCGACGGGCCCGGATCACCGCAAAATCTTCGAGGTGGAATGCGTCCTCAACGGGAAAGTGCTCGGCGAAGGGCGGGCCGGGTCCAAGAAGGAAGCCAGCCAGAAGGCCGCCCGCGCCGCCCTCCAGTTCCTCCGCAAGGAACCTTCCGAAGTCCTTTCGGAGAAGACCGCGTGAAGAATCCCTTCCGCTCGGGCTACGTCGCCATCCTGGGGCGCCCCAACGCGGGCAAGAGCACGCTCCTCAACGCCCTGCTCGGCGAAAAGCTCGTCATCGTCACGCCCAAGCCCCAGACCACCCGGCAACGGATTCGCGGCATCCTCACGACCAAGAGTTCGCAGATCGTTTTCATCGACACGCCCGGCTACCACGAAGGAGGAAATCTCCTCAACGAGGCACTCCTCTCGGAGGCCCTCGCCGCCCTCTCCGACGCGGAAGTGGTCCTCTACTTGCTCGACGCGACGCGGAAAATCGCCAAGGAAGACCGCGAACTGCTCGGAAAAATCGCCGGCCGCGGCCTTCCGGCCATCGCCGTCATCAGCAAGGTCGACCTGGTGGGGAAACCCCAGATACTCCCCCTCCTCGAAGAATTATCCAAAATCCTTCCCTGGGTTGCGCTCATTCCCGTGAGCGCCACGAAGAACGACGGCCTCGCCGTCCTTCTTTCGGAAATCGAGAAACTCCTTCCCGAGGGCCCGGCCCTCTTCCCGGAAGACCAGATTTCGGATTCGAACGAACGGTTCCGGGCGGCCGAAATTATCCGGGAGAAGCTTTTTCAGAAGCTCCGGCAGGAACTCCCCTACTCGATCGCCGTGGAAATCCTCTCCTTCGAGGAAAAGCCCGCCATCAACCGGATCTCCGCCAGAATCCTCGTGGATCGGGATTCCCAAAAGGCCATCGTCATCGGCAAGGGGGGAGAGAATTTGAAAGCCGCCGGAACGGCGGCACGGCAGGAACTCGAAGAACTCTGGGGAAAGAAGGTTTTTCTCGAACTCACGGTCGAGTGCGAAAAGGACTGGACCAAAGACCCTCAGGCGCTCCGCCGCCTGGGCTATGCCGCACCCTCCGGCAAAAAAGGATAGACCTCTCAAATCGGGCCTTTGAGTTCCAGCCCACCGTCTTCCCCTCGTCTTTCCCCGCGTGGCTACCTATATAGAGCCGCAGCAAGGCGCCCCCGTTCCCCCATGGCCCGTCAAAGAGAAACCGAAATTCCCGAAGAGACCCCGCTGGTCCTCGCCCCCCGAAAGCCCCTTCCCGTGGTGGCCATCGTGGGCCGGCGGAACGTGGGGAAGAGCACCCTTTTCAACCGGCTCGTGGGGTCGAGAAAGGCCATCGTGGAACCGGAACCGGGCGTGACCCGGGACCGCCACTACGAACGGGTCGAACACTACGACCGCCCCTTTCTGCTCGTGGATACGGGCGGGCTTTCCGCCTCCCCGGAAGGGATTGAGGAAAAAGTCTCCGCCCAGACGCGTCTGGCCATCGAGGAAGCGGACCTCCTCCTTTTCGTCGTGGACGCGACGGCGGGCCTTACGGCCGAAGAACGGGAAATCTTCCCAGCCATCCGCAAGCGCCAAAGCCCCGTGCTCGTCGTTGGCAACAAGAGCGACGTGAAAGGCACCGCCGAGCAAGTGGGCGAATTCTACGAACTGGGCGTGGACGACGTCCTCCTCGTCTCGGCCGAACACGGCCGGGGTCTCTCCGAACTCATCGAAGCGATCGAATCCCACCTCCCCGAAGAACCCCAAGAGGAAGTTTCCACTCCAACCGAAGCCGAGCCGCCGCTCGCGGTCGCCGTCGTCGGGCGGCCGAACGTGGGGAAAAGCACGCTCATCAACCAGCTCCTGGGGAAGGAACGCCTCGTCGTCTCCCCCATCGCCGGAACGACCCGCGATCCCATCGACCTGGACGTGGAACTCAAAGGAAAAACATACCGCTTCATCGATACGGCCGGCCTGCGCCGCAAAGGCCGCATCGTCGCCCGCGTGGAGCGCTATAGCGCGCTGGCGGCCTTCCGTTCCGTCGAACGGGCGGACGTCGCCATCCTCCTGTTCGACGCCTCCGAGGGACTCACCGAGCAGGACCGCCGGATCGCGGGAATGATCGAAGAGACGGGACGGGCCCTCATTCTCGCTGCCAACAAGTGGGATTTGATGCCGAAAGAAAAAGGCGGCCGGGAAGAATTCGAAAGCCGCGCCCGGTTCCTCCTCTCCAGTTTCGCCTGGGCGCCGCTCGTCGAGATTTCCGCGGAACGGGGCACGGGCCTGGACCGCCTCGTCCGGGAGATCGAACGGGTGGGGAAAGCCTTCCGCGCCAAGTTCCAGACCTCGCGCTTGAACGACGTCCTTCAAGAAATCATCCAGCGAAATCCCCCGCCCTCGCCAGCAGGACACCCCATCAAGCTCAACTACCTCCATCAGGTCGCCACCGGGCCGCCCACGTTCATGATCTACACGAACCGCGTCCAGAAGTTCCCGATCGACTACCGGCGCTACCTCTCCAACCAGCTCCGCGAGCGCCTGGAGCTCGAATGCGTGCCGGTGCACCTGAAACTCCGCTCGAAGCACAAGAACGCCTAAAGCACCCCTCCCAGCCTCTTTTAAATGGGGCTTGACAACTAAACGATCGTTCGTTAATTTATGCCCATGGCATCCAAGGGTGAAAAAACCAAGGAGAAAGTGGTCGATCTGGCCCTCAAGACGGCGAGCCGGGACGGGCTTGAAGGCCTTAGCATCGGCCAGCTCGCCGGGAAGCTAAAGCTCTCCAAGGCCGGGCTCATCCTCCACTTCGGCTCCAAGGAAGAACTCCAGCTCGAAGTCCTCCGGGAAGGGGCCCGGCGCTTCCGGGAGGAAGTCGTCCTCCCCGCCCTCGAAGCCAAGAAGGGCCTCCCCCGCGTCAAAGCCCTGATGGAGCAATGGCTCGCCTGGGCCCTAAGCCCCGCGTATCCGGGCGGCTGCCCGCTCCTGGCAGCCGGGATCGAACTCGACGACAAGCCCGGCGTCCTTCGGGATTATCTTGTTTCTCAGCGTACCGAACTTCTGGATACCCTCGCGGGCGCCGCCCGGCGCACGATCGAGACGGGCGAATTCAAGAAGAATCTCGACACCGAGCAGTTCGCTTTCGAGTGGTTCGGCGTCCTGCTCGCCTTCCACCACGCCCAGCGCCTTCTCAAAGACCCCAAGGCCGAGAAACGGGCGCGGGTGGCCTTCGGGCGGCTTTTGGAAAGCGCGGGGGCGTGATTTTTTTCGGTAAAAAATAAACGATCGTTCGTTTATAAATTAGAGAGCAAATCAATTAAGGAGGAAACGAAAATGAACGCCACCCTGCAACGAGTCCTGGAGGATTCCGCCCCCGCCAAGCCCGCCTTTCAGCAGTGGGCCAGGAGCGTGGTCGCCGGAAAAGTCCCGGGACCGCCCATCGTGAGGCTTTTGGGATTCAAGATGACGGAAATCGGTGATGGAACGGCGACCATCGAACTCGAAGCCGGTCCCCAGCACGCCAACCCCATGGGGACGCTCCACGGCGGCGTCCTGTGCGACATCACGGACGCGGCCATGGGGACGGCCCTCGCCTCCACCCTGGAAGCGGGCGAATCGTTCACGACGATCGAGATCAAGGGGAATTTCTTCAAGCCCATCTGGACCGGAACCCTCCGGGCCATGGGAAAGGTCGTCCGCCGGACGAAATCCCTCGCCTATCTCGAAGCCGACGTGCTGGACCCGGACGGCTCCCTCGTCTTCAAGGCCGCCAGCACCTGCATGATCCTCCGGGGCGAGCAAGCACGGGGACGGTGAGCGCGGGCTACATCCATTCCTTTTCCCGCTCGTATTTCTCGTCGAGCCGTACGAGGGAGTTCATTTCCTGAAAGGTGAACATGCGGGAGTGGAAAGCTCCCGTCTTCCCATCGCGTTTGAGTGTAGCGAAGAGTTCTTTCAAGGCATGGGATTGGGCCAGGAGCCCCGCCACTGGAACGGCGATGATCTTGTATCCGGCCCTGTAGAGTTCCAGAACGGTACGGATGGGCGTCTTTCCCTGCTCCACCATGTTGGCGACGAGGGTCGTGGGGAGCGGCACTTCCTTCCGGATGCGGTCCATCTCCTGGATGGATTCAGGGGCCTCGATGAAAACGGCGTCGGCCCCCATGTCGGCATAGATTTTCGCCCGGTAGATGGCGTCCTCCAGGCTCACGGCGGCGCGGGCGTCGGTGCGCGCGGTGACGTGGAAGGAAGTCCCCTTCTTGGCCGCAAGCGCGGCCCGGAGCTTGGGGAGGTATTCGTCCACGGGGACGACGCGCTTCCCCTGCATGTGGCCGCAGCGCTTGGGCCAGACCTGGTCTTCGAGAAAACACCCGGCCGCCCCGATCCGCAGGAGCGTTTCCACGGTTTTCTCGACGTTGAAGGCGTTCCCGTAGCCCGTGTCGATGTCCACGATGACGGGGATATTCACGGCGGAACAGACGCGCCCCGCGGCTTCGAGCACTTGGGTCTGGGTCAAAAAGCCGAAGTCCGGCTCGCCCAGGAGCGTGGCCGAAAGGCAGTAGCCCGAGAGGAAAACCATCTCGAACCCTGCCTGCTCGGCAAGGCGAGCAGAGAGGCAGTCGTAAATACCGGGCCCTACCAGGGGGGCGTCTTTCTTGAGAAGCTCGAAGATCGTCGCGCGAGGCATAAGCGGCTCCTGCCGCGCCGAA
>JBFLVN010000219.1:0-6372 GCA_040758475.1 Bdellovibrionota bacterium | reverse complement strand
GAAGGAAACCCGATCCTCTGGCAGCACCTCTTCTGGTTCCTCGCCCACCCGGAGGTCTACGTGCTTATCCTCCCGGCCATGGGCATCGTCTCCGAGATCGTCGCTAACAACACGAGAAAGCCCCTGTGGGGCTACCGCTCGCTCGTCTATGCGGCGATCTTCCTCGGGTTCATGTCCTTTATCGTCTGGGCCCACCACATGTTCATCACGGGCATGGGCACGGGCATGAGCAACTTCTTCCAGACGACGACCATGATCATCTCGATCCCTTCGGTCATCATCCTGACCTGCTTTATCATCAGCCTCTGGGGTTCTTCGATCCGGTTCAACACGCCCATGCTCTTCGCCCTGGCGTGGATGCCCATGTTCGCCATCGGCGGGCTAACGGGCCTTCCGCTCGGCCTTACCGCTTCCGACATCTACCTCCACGACACGTATTACGTGATCGGCCACTTCCACTACGTGGTGGCGCCGGGAACGATCTTCGCCCTCTTCGCGGGGATTTATTTCTGGTACCCCAAAGTGACCGGCCGCAAGATGAACGAGCTTTTGGGCAAGCTCCATTTCTGGCCCTCGCTCCTCGCCATGAACGGCGTCTTCATGCCCATGTTCCTGCAGGGCATGGCGGGCCTCTCGCGCCGGCTCTACGACCAGACCTTCTACGCCCACGGCCGCGGGGTGCAGGATTTGACGGTTTTCCAGTCCCAATCAGCCTGGATTCTGGGCCTTTCCCAGATTCCCTTCATCATCAATTTCTTCTGGAGTTTGAAGAAGGGCGAGAAGGTTTCCGAAAACCCCTGGGAAGCGACCACGCTCGAATGGGCCGCTCCCTCGCCCCCGCCGCACGGGAATTTCTCTTCCCCGCCGGTCGTCTACCGCGCGCCCTATGAATACAGCGTGCCGGGGCACAAGAAAGACTTCACTCCGCAGTTCCAGCCCGAGGAGGCTTAAGAAATGTCCACTCACGGTCATGCGGCTTCGGCCGACGACGTTATTCCCCACACCATCGCGCCTCACGCGGATACGGGGCTCTACAACGGGAAGTTCGGCATCTGGCTCTTCCTCGCCTCGGAAGTGATGCTCTTTGGCGGCCTCTTTTCCGCTTACATCCTCCTCCGGGTGGGCGCTCAGGCTTGGCCCCCCATCCTTCATGGGGAGGAATGGAAGCCGGCGACGGAAATTTTGAACGTCCCCCTGGCGACCCTGAACACGATCATCCTTATCACTTCGTCGGTCACGGTCGTCCTGGCCTGGGCCTCCCTCAAGATGAAGGAATTCTCCAAGGCCAAGATGTACATCTGGCTGACCATCGCCTGTGCCTTGGGGTTCATGGTGGTGAAGGGCTTCGAGTACGGCGCCAAGTTCCACCACGGCTACCTACCCCACACGAACAATTTCTTCGCCATCTACTTCACGATCACGGGGCTCCACGGCCTGCACGTCCTGGGCGGCATCGTCGTGTTCCTCTACCTCGTGACCACCGGCGCCAAGATGTGGGAGACCGAGCCCGAGCGGTTTACGAACCGGATCGAATGCACGGGCCTCTACTGGCACTTCGTCGATCTTGTGTGGATTTTCCTGTTCCCGAGTCTCTATCTGCTCTAGGAGAAACGACAATGAGCGAAGCCCACGCCCAAAGCACCGAGGACATCAAGAAAAGCATCCGCGTCTACATGGCGGTGTTCGGGTCCCTCATGGTCCTCACCGTCCTCACGGTGGCGGTGGCCTATTTCCATTTCCTCACGGGCCCCATGGCCATTTTCGTGGGTCTTACGATCGCCGTCGTGAAGGCCTCGCTCGTGGCCCTCTACTTCATGCACCTCATCCACGAGGAAAAGACCATCTACCGGGTCCTGGTTCTCACTTTCTTCTTTTTCGCGGTATGCTTGTTCGTTCCGGTCATTACGGACTTGAACGCGCAGGCCGGCCACCATGTCCCTTAAGGCGTTCCACCTTTTCTTCATCTTCGTCTCGACGGTTTTTGCCATCGGCTTCGGTTTGTGGGCGATCCTGGATTACCGCTCTTCGGGGGACGCCCTTTACCTCGCGATGGGCGTTTTCTCGCTCTTGGGGAGCTTGGGGCTCGTGTGGTACGGGACGTGGTTTTTCAAGAAGTACAAGAAACTCGGCTACTTGTAAGCCGGGCGGAGCGGGCCGCCCCTACGACGGATAGGTTCTCTTTATGAAGTGGCTTAAAATTCCCCTCATGTTGGTGGTGCAGAACCTCGAACGCGCGAGGCGCCGGCTTCCGGCGGTGGCGACCTGCCTGATCCTCGTGACGGAAACGTTCGTTCCGGTCTTTCTAATCTACATGGGGCTCATGATGCGTCCCGCGAAGGCGCTCGCTTGCGCCGTGTGTTTCGGGGCCCCTGACTCGGAGATGGTGAAGGCCGCCAACGCGGGCGTGGCGTTTCTGCTCCTCGTGATCTTTTTCGTTCTCGCCTGGGTCGGCGGGATGATCCTGTTCTTTATCCACCGGGCGAAGAAACTTCGTTCCGCCGGCGGAATGGAAGGGGCGGAGACCGCCGAAGGCGCGGCGCTCTGAAAGAAATTCCAACTGTCGAAGCGAAAGCGCGGGCAACCGCGCTTTTTTTATTCTCGGCTAATTCCGTACGGCCATCTTGGTTCCCGGAAGCCGCGTGACGAAATCGGCCCCGAAGGCTTTGGAAGGCGTCCAGGCGCCCCCCGGGACTTCGCCCGCCAGCACCCGCTCGGCACAGGCGAGTGCCGCGTCCACGGTGAACGTATACCCCTCCGGCACTTCGAGCGTCCCTTCGACGCTCTTTCCCTTCCCATCGGCGGCCCTGGCCCAAAGATAGACTTTCCCGCGCTTTCGCTCTGTTTCGCTTGGGCCTTTCACTCTTTTTTCCACCTGATCCTTCAAAAAATTCTGCACGGGCTTGAGGCCAAAGAGAGGAAGAAAGGGGCGGGAGAGTTTCATGCCGATGGAAACCGAGCGCGGCATGGCGAAGTAGACCGTGATATTGGGCACTCCCGTCGAATAGTAGGCAGTGCTCACATCGCCCCAGGGCATGGAGACGCAAAAGCGCTTTTCGCCGTCGGGAAAGAGAGCTTCGCGCGTCTTGTTTCCCGGAGGGACGCTCACGATCTTTCCGTTCTTCCGTACTTTGCCGCCGTCGGCGATTCCCTCGACGGCCGTCTTGGTCGTGCCGGGGCTCGCGCTCCCGAAACCGGCAATGGCGATTTCGAGTTCGGTGGCGCCCGGAAGGGCCTTGGCTACGCTCGCCGCGAGGCAATCGGAGGGAACCACGTCGAAGCCCACGCCGGGCATGAGGACGCATTTGGCTTTCTTGGCTTCTTCCGTCCGGGCGTGGATCGTTTCGAAGACGTCGATTTCGCCCGTGATGTCGAGGTAATGGGCCCCGGCCTTGAGGCAGGCGTCCACCATCGGCTTGCTCGTGGCGGAGAAAGGCCCGGCGCAGTGGAGGACGAGGCTTACGCCTTTGAGTCCTTCGAGCGCTTCTTGAGGGCTATCGAGCGAAAACGCCCGCCAGGGGAGCCCGAGGCGCTCGGCCAGGGGGCGGATCGCTTCTTCGCGCCGCCCGGCGAGAACCGGTTTTTTTCCAAGGGAAGCGGCCTTTTCGGCGGCCAGTTTTCCCGTGTATCCGTTGGCTCCGTAGATCATCCACGCGGGATCGGACATGAAAGCTCTCCCTTTTTGAACCCTTTGAAAAGGGCGAAAGGAGCGTGGGCCGGATTTTCCCCCAAGGCAAGGTGGGCGTTGCCAGATTCCAAAAACGCCGCTACAGGAAGTGGGCAACCGCCTTTGGCGGAGCCGAAAAGACCGGCTTTGATTGGAAAAATCGTGAGAGGGTATTTATGGGTTTCCTCGATTCCGTAAAGAAAGTTTTCGGCCTCGGCCGCGAAGAGCTTCCCTACCGGAAAGACTGGACGGTGGAAGAGCAGGAATACCCAAGGCCCCCTCCGGCGGCTCCGCCTCCGCCGATGCAGGCCGCTCCGCGCATTACTTCGCGCCGGGTGATCGAAGCGCCGGTGCTTGGAAACGGCGCCACCGAGCCCGAATCCGCCGGGAATGGCGCTGTAAAAATAAAAGCCCAGCCCTCCCGTTCGGGCCTTGAATGCACGTTCCTCGTGAACCGCCCTATCTTTGCGGGCCACTCCTGGGCCTTTTCCGGCGCGGAAGCCGCTTCGGGCTGGCCGCTCGCAGAAGAACTCTTCGCCCTCGGGGATGAGATCGTCTCCCTCGTTTTTCACGACACGACCCTCACGGTCAAAAGCCGCAACAAGCGCCCCGACGACTGGCTGGCGCTTGCCAGGCGCGTGGGGGATGTCATCCGCAGGAAAATTGAGAGCGGCGGGCCCCTCGTTTCCGAGCGGGCCCTTGCGGCCATGCCTTCCGAAGAAGAGATCAAGAAACAGATCCAGGAAGTGATCGAGAAGGAAATCAATCCGGGAGTCGCGAGCCACGAGGGGCGCGTGACGCTGCTCGGCGTCAAAGGGAACACGGTTTCCATCCACATGGGGGGCGGCTGCCAGGGGTGTTCTTCGGCCGCTTACACGCTCAAAATGGGAATTGAAGGCTCTTTCCGCCGCGCCGTTCCGTTCTTGGGCCTTGTGCTTGACGAGACCGACCACGCGGCGGGCGTAAATCCCTACTTTCGTTAATTAAAAAAATGCCACGATTAAACCGCTTTACGATCAGGATTCACACGGGCGAAAAGGGCCTCTCCGGTCCCGTCCAGTGCAAGTTCAACGGCCACGTCCTGCCGCTCGAAAACGTTTCCGGCGGAACGGGGTCGGACGAAGTCTACGAGGGGAGTTTTTCGCCCCTGAGCTTCATCCACGGTTTTACGCTCGTGGGGCCTCCGGCGGGCGAATGGAACATCCGCCGGGTCGATCTCTCCTACGACGCCGAAGGGATGGGCCCCTACGAAATATCCCTCGGGGAAGTCACCCTGGACGAGACGACCGAGCTCAATCTCTGGAAAGAAAAACCGCTTCCCTTGTTCGACGTCTGAGCCCTAGGCCGCTTGCTCGGTGACGGGCAGTTCCACCGAAAACCGGCTTCCCTCGTTTAATTCCGAAGAAACGCTGATGGAGCCTCCAAGCGACCGCACGATCTCGTGGGCGAGGTAGAGCCCCAGGCCCGTGCGATGCTGGTCGCGCCTCGTCGTAAAGAAGGGCTGGAAGATTTTCTCCCGGATGTCGGAAGGAATGCCGACCCCGTGGTCCTCGATGACGATCCGGACTTTTGGCGAGGCGTTTTCCACCCGGACGCGCACGTGAGGGGATTTACCCGCCCGTTCCTCGGCTTCGACGGCATTCTCGAAAAGGGAATGGAACACGCGGCTTAATTGGGCATAGGTCGCTTTCACGGAAAGGCCCCGTTGGGGCTCTTCGAAAGCGAAGAGGCCGGATTTTTTCGCCGCTTCGAGTTTCTGGATGACGTCCCGTAAGAGCATGCGCAGATCGACGCTCGCCGGCGCAAGGTGGACTTCGGAGGCGAGCGACTTGAGTTCCTCGATCAAGGCCCGGGCCCGGGCGAGTTGCCGGATGGCCATTTCCAGGCTTTCGGCCATTTCGCCCGCGGGTACGCCGTTTTCCATGTCTTCGCCCAGGGATTCAAGGAGGCTGTAGCTGCTGGCGAGCGGGTTGTTGATCTCGTGGGAGATGCCGTTGACGAGTTCGCTCACGGCGGCGAGGCCTTCCGTCCGGGCTTCGAGAGCGGCTGTCTTCTCGATCTCGCTTTTCTTGGTGGCGAGGTAGACGCGATTGCCGATGATTCCCACGGCGACGATCACGGCCCCCTGCGCGAGATAGGGCAGGGCGAAGGTCGAGACGGGGGGATACCCGTAGAGGGAGCCGAAAAGGAAGTAAGAGGCGTAAGTCGTAGCGAGGTAGGCAAGTCCTTCCCGCGCTCTCATGGGAAGCAAGTAGAAGATAACGAACGTCGAAGCGGTGAAGGCGAAAACCCGGTCGGCCTTGTCGTGGACTCCTTGGACGTGGAAGCTCCAATCGATCGCGGCGATGAAGGCGCAGGCCGAAAGAGGGGCGAGCCCCCGGATGATCCGCTGGACCCAATTCTGATAGGTCGCCCACGCCAGGAAGGACAAGACGAGCACCGTTCCCAACTTGATCGGAATGGTCCGCCCCGCAGTTTCGGTGTGAAGCCCGAGGTCATAGAAAACAAGGAGAAGAGAGAAGGCGATACCGGTAAAACACACGGCCCGCCCGCGGCGGACCCAGTGGCCGGTAAGGAAAGTTTCGAAGTCCGGGTTCACGGGGCCCTATTGTTCCAGGAGTTGTCCTGAAAGGGCAAGAAGCCCTCAGGGGCGGGGGGGGCAAAAACAAAGCGCCCCCCCACATGGCAAAAACAACGGCCCCCGCCGG
>JBFLVN010000218.1:0-6378 GCA_040758475.1 Bdellovibrionota bacterium | reverse complement strand
GCTGTTCCAGGCGAAATAGCCTTCCCGGGGTGTTTATTTGCTTCGGGAAGCCGGGGCGCTCGAAAAGCTCTTTCCCGAAGTGGCCGGCATGAGCGGCGTCGATCAGCCCCGCGAGTACCACATCGCCGACGTCTTCGATCACACGATGATGGCGCTCGACGCCGCGGCGGCCGATCCGCTCGTCCAGCATCCGGGCGACGCCGAAGTGATGCTCGGAATCCTCTACCACGACGTGGGAAAACCCGCCTGCGCGGGCCGCCACCCGGAAGACGGCCGCATCACCTTCTATGGCCACCAGAGCGTTTCGGAGGAAAAAGCCCGGGAGCGCCTTACTCACTGGCGCTCCCCCATGATCGGCGCCGAGCCCGAGAACGTGGCCAGGCTCGCCGCAAGACACATGTTCGACACCCGGGCCGATTCGACCGGGAGAGCTCTCCGGCGTTTTATCCGCGCCGTGGGAGTGGAACTCGTCGGAAAACTTTTGGATGTCGCCCTCTGCGACCGCCGGGCCCAGCGTGATCCCTCCCGCGTGGACGATCTCCTCGCTCTCCGCGAGCGCATCGAAATGGAACTCTCCGCCAAGCCGCCGCTTTCGGTGAAGGATTTGGCGATTTCCGGAAGAGACCTGCTGGAGAGAGGCTACAAGCCGGGCCCCGCCCTGGGGAACGAACTCGCTCGCCTTCTCGAACTCGTGATCGAAGAGCCTGCTAGAAATACGCGGGAATTTCTCCTCGAAAATCTCTCGCCCCCTGCGGGGCAAGCCGATTGATCCGGTAGAACATCGCGGCTACAAGAAAAACACGCCGGCAGGCTCCTGGGGGGCCGCTGGACGGGTGCAGAAATGAAGCTTGCCAACGGCGTCGAGATCCCGAAGGTCGAAGTCCTCACGAGTCCGGTGCCGTTTCCTCCGCAACACGTCCATCCCTATCTCGTTTTGGGCGACGAGCCGATCCTCGTCGATACGGGCGTCCGCTCCGAAGCTGCGTGGATCGCGCTTGGGAAAGAACTCAAGGGCTTTGGCCTCGAGATCAAGGACATCCGCCACATCCTCGTCACTCACGCGCACCTCGACCACTTCGGCCAGGCCAAGCGCATCAAGGACGTCTCCGGCTGCAAGGTTTATGCGAATCGTTTGGAGATTCCCCAGCTCGAACGGCGCCACGTGGCCCACCGGACCCTGGAAGCCCCGTACCTCCAGTTCTTTCGGGAATGGGGCGCTCCCGATTCCCTGCTCATGAGAATGGTCCAGGGGGACGACATGTCGGCCGCCATGATGGAAGCGGTTTCGGTGGATGTGCCGCTGGAAGACGGCGTTCCCTTCACGGCGGGGGGCGTCAAATTCCGGCCCGTCTGGGTGCCGGGACACGCCATCGGCCACATGGTCTACATCGTCGACGATTGGCGGGTCATGTTCTCGGCCGACCATCTCTTGCCCGACATTTCCCCCGTGCCACTCCTCAATTTCCCGGACCCCCTGAAAAAGGAAAAGACGAGGAGTTACATCGATTTCCTCGCCTCCCTCGACAAGGTGGAAAACGAGAAAATCCAGGTGGCCTTCCCCTCCCACGGCGATCCGATCCTCGATCACCGGGAACTCATCGCCGGTTACCGGCTCCACGGGCGGAAGCGCTCGCTCAAGGTTCTCCGGATTCTCTCGGAAAACCCGCCCCTTACGGCCTTCGAGGTCGCCAAGAAGATGTTCGGGGACGACCGGGCCCAGATGCTCGTCTACCTCGTCTTGAGCGAAGCCGTGGGGCACCTGGAACTTTTGGAACAAGAGGGGAAGATTCGCATTGAACGGCGCGGGGAGCTTCTCTACTATTCGGCCGATTCCAAGGAAACCGCCTGATGCGGATCGCCAAAGCCACCGAGATCATCGGGGCCTCGCCCGAGAGTTTCGAGGACGCCGCCCGCCGGGCGTTAAAGCGCGCCTCCAAAACCATCGCCGGCATTACGGGCTTTACGGTTCTGCGCCGGCAGGTGGCGTGCTTGCCGGGGGGAAAAAGCGAGTACCGCCTGCGGATGCGCCTTATCTTCGAACTGGCGCCCGATTTCGAAGAGCACGAGTGAGGGAGGGGAGAAAATGCCCGTCGCCGTCGTTTCCGAGATCATTTCCGGCAGTACTACCGGGTGGGACGATGCCGCCCGCCGCGGCATGGAGCGCGCCCGCAAGACCCTCCGCAACATCACGGGCTTCGAGGTCGTCTCCCAGAAGGCCAAGGTCGTTGACGGCGAGATCAAGGAATTCCGCGTCGCCCTCAAGGTGACGTTCATTCTCGACGATACGGTCGAAGGCGGGAAGAAAAAGAAATAGCGCTCACTCTCTCGCTTCTTCCTGCTCTTTGATCCGCTTCTGAATGATCCGCAAATAAGCCTCCGGCATCCGGGACGTAAAGAGCAGGATGTCCTTCATCTCCGCCGAAACATCCCCCCGCGGTCCCGCGTCGCAATAGATCAGGTTCACGATCTTTCCACCGAGCGAGACGGGAAGGACGAGCATGTTTCCCGTGCGTTTCTCGATGGATTTCCGCAGGAGGTCGTTGGCCGCCGTGCGGGGGAGGGGGCCCATGTAGGGGCCCGGGTTCTCGTGCACGGTCTGGAAGATGGAGGGCTCCGTCAGGGGGAAGATGTGGGAGCGGATCAATCTCCGGTCTACGCCCGGTCCCACGCAGTCCCATCCAAGAATGTAGTTCTTGCGGACGATGTAGAAGATGACGCGCGGGCAGAAATTCTGAAGGACCGAGAGCGCTAGCGCGATCACCTCGTCCCGGGTTTTGGCCCGTTCGAGGCGTGCGAGGGCTTCTTTGACGGGGAGGGGTTCGGGGGCGGGTGGCTGCGCGTCGGTAGGCCGTCCCGCGCCCGAGCGCAGGGCCTTGTCCACGTACCCTTCCGAGCGGTCTTCGTAGCGCCATTGGGGCGCGACGCCGCAGTAACGTTCCAAAAGATCGAGCATCCGGTACTCGGGGATCACGTACGGCCGGATGATGTAGGACGTCCCGTAGGAGATGGCCGCCTTGGCCACGTGGTCGGAAGGGTCGACCATGAGGAGTTTTAGCGTCTTCGACTGGACGGAGTGGGGGAATACCTTGTAGCGCTCGAGCTTTTCTTTTCCGATTTCGGAGACGAGTTTCTTCTCGATTTCCTCGTCTTTGACCTCGATGGTCGGGATTCCGTACTTGGTGGCCAGGGCCTCCGAGATTTCCTTCTCGGGCACGAATCCGAGTTCGATGAGGCTCGTTCCGAGGCGCCCGCCGTAGACCACCTGATGTTCGATGGCCTGAACGAGCTGCTCGCGGGTGATCTGGCCGCGGCCAAGGAGGAGGCGTGCGAGGAACGGCATCGAAATCCCTTCCGCCGGGCAGGGGGCGTCGATCGGGAGATGACGTATCTAGGACCGGGCCCGAAGGCGGGTCAAGGCGCCGGGGCGCCCGTTTAATCCACCGCCGCCGCTTCGCCGGCTTCGGCCTTGCGCACCCGCAGCCACACCGTGACGGCCAGGGGCATGAAAAAGTAGATCGAGACCATGGCGGCTACGAGCCCCACGTTGGCAAGCAGCCCCAGGGACCGAAGGCCCTGGTGCCGGGAGATGACGAGACCGCCGAAGCCCACGAGGGTCGTGATGTGGGCCATCCAGAGGGCGGCCCCCGTGTTTTCGAGCACCTGCTCGATGGACTCGCCCCGCCGGTGCTGGAAGCGGTGGACGATGTGGATCGCGTAATCGACCGACATCCCGAGGATCGTGGGCAAGGTGACCACGTTGTAGACGTTGATCTGCTCGCCCAGGGCGACCGTCACCCCCGCGGTCCACAGGAGCCCGATGGCCAGGGTGAAGAGCACGAGCAGGCTGTGGAAGAGGGTCCGCATGAGAAGGATGGCGAGCACGGCCACGAGGATGGCCGATAAGAACATGACGCTCGGCCCTTCCTTGAGGAGGTGGCTCAGGATGTCGGCCTCGACGAAGACGGGGCCCGAGCCTCTATAAGTGGCGAGCCGCCCGTCCACTTTCCCGAAACGCTCCGAGAAAGAGAGCGAGAAACTCTCCGCCTTGCCGAGGGCCGGGTCGGGAAAGAGATAGACGAGGTAATCGTTTTTTCCGAAATGGAATTCGCCCATGAGTTCGGGGGGAACGTCCTCGATCCGGACGGGCGGCGCCGCGATGTCGGCGCGGAAATCGTCGATTCTTTCGCGGTCCTCGTCGTCGTCGGCGAGCGCCCGTTCCTTGAGCAGTGCTGCGTCCAGGTCCGCCAGGACCGCCCGTTTTTCCGCTTCCCGGTCCGGAAGGAGGTCGCGCGCGGAGCGGACTTTCAGGATGATGGGGTCGCCGCTCCGCTCGTCCTTTTGATGGAGGGTAGAAACGAGGTCGTCCACCTGGTCCAAACCCGTGACGGCGTAGACCGCCGGGACGGAGGCGATTTCGAGGATTTCCTTGGCGGCGGCGTTCACCCGCTCGATCTCTTCCGAATGGGGCCGGTAGTGGGAGACGGAGAAATCCACGCCCAGGCGCGGCGCCGCCCAGAGGGAAAGCGCCGTGGCCACGAAGACGAGCGTCCCCACGAGGCCCGGCCGGCGCACGGTGAAACTCGAAAGCGTCCGGTAGAAGGCGCTTCCCCGGTGTTCGGAGAGAATCCAGTGGGAGCGCCCCCGGCGGTCGCTCCAGGCGAGAAGCGCGGGCATGAGGAAGAGGATGCCGATGAGGGCGACGACGATGCCCATGGCGGCCAGGATGCCGTATTGGGTGTATCCGCGAAAGCGCGCCACGGCGAGCACGGCGAAGGAAGCGCCCGTCGTCGCCGCGGCGAAGACGCAGGACTCGCCCGTCTCCACGGTCGCGATCCGGAGCGCGTCGTCGATCGAATGCCCCTTGTTCCGCTCCTCGCCGTAGCGGTGATAGAGGTGGATGCCGAAGTCGATCCCCAGGCCGAAGAGGATCATCCCGAGAAAGCCGCTCATGGGGTTGAGCCCGCCGGGATAGAAAAAGCCCGCGAGGCAGAACGTCCAGGCCATGGTGGGCGCCAGGGGGAGGAAGAAGGCGAGGGGCGTCCAGAAGCTCCGGTACGTGGGGAAGAGCGTGAGGAACATGAGGACCGTCGTCACGATGCCGGCGAGCTTCATGTCCCGGAGGAGCGTCTGGTTGTCGTAGAGGAGCTCCATGTAGGGCCCGCCGTAGCTCACCTGGATGGGCGTGCCGGGCAGGGCGGCGCGGGCCTTTGCGGCCGCGCGGTCCGCGATTTCCTCTAAATGCTTGGCCGCGTCGCCGTCGTCGGGAAAGGCGCGCGGGGAGAGGAGCAGGAGGAGCTTTTCCCGCTTCCCGTCGGCGAAGTAGCTGAAGTAATCGTCCACCTCGTGCTTTTTCTTGAAATCATCGAGCCGCTTGTCGGCTTCGGTCTCCTCGTCCAGATCCACGAACATCGGGCTTTGCTGCAAGTGTTCTTCGCGGATCTTGTCCTGGACGGCATCGGAGAATTCCTTCAGGTCGTCCAGGGAGAGGTAGAGGAACTTCCGTTTCTCGAAGTAGTCCGTCTGGGAACGGTACCGCACGCGGCGGAGGAGAGGCTCGCCCCGGAGGTCCCGGCTCATCTCTTCGGCGAAGGCGATGAGGTCCTGGATGGGCGCCCCTTCGAGCAGCACGATGAACTCGCCAAGGCCGTCCACTTTGCGGGAGAGTTCGTGGAGGTTTTTGAGGGACTCGCTGTCCTTGGGGAGGAGCTGGGCGTAATCCCCGCTCACCGAGAGCTTGTAGGCGCCCGGGAGGAGGGCGAGCGTGACGAGAAGGGACCCCAGCCATACGGCGAGGGGGTGGCGGCCCGAGAGGCTGGCGATTTTGGCGAGGATTTTTTTCACGGGTCTTTAGGGAATCTGGCCGAGCGTGAAAACGTGGGGGCCTCTCTTCGGGTCCGGCGCGGCCCGGACTTTAGAAGGTGGCGCGGGGGATGCCTAGCGGTTCCTGATCGGAAGGTTAGCAATGCTTTGCTCGCATTCATGACGCCCCCTCCAGCCCTTCCGGAAACGCTGGTGCGGAACGGGGAACGTCGGTGGTTCTCTACCAGCGGCCCGCCACCCGGCTGCATGTCAGATGTCATGTTTCAGGGGCCGCGGGGATGAGGTGAGAGCGCCCGCCCTCATTTGTTCATATTTGTTTAAAGAGGCGGGGTATGGAAACGCTTGGATTCGCGCGTTTGGCCGGGACATGATGGAACCGTGCGAAGGATTTGGTCTTTTTTGAAGTGGTCCCTGGCGGCGGCGCCGGTCCTGGCAGGCCTTTTGCTTTGGCAGGGGGCCGCCCCGGCCCCCCGGCGCCTTGCGCCAAAGGCGCTCGCGGAACTGGAGCCGGCCCTGGGCTTTTGGCGCCCCATGCTCGCCTTCGGTTCGGAGGATGGT
>JBFLVN010000217.1:0-6389 GCA_040758475.1 Bdellovibrionota bacterium | reverse complement strand
CGGGGGAGGTGAGCGAAGCTCGGAGGGGGTACGCTCCAGTATGTGGCGCAAAGGCCGGGGGGATAAGGTATGCTATCTTTTCTCCATGGCCTTCTCCCTCCACGTGGGCGAGCGGCCGCCCCTCTGGCGGCGGATCGGAAAACGGGTTTGGTGGCTCTTGGCGCCGCTCAGCGTCTTCCTTCTTTTTCTCCTCTTTCTCGCCTGGAACCGGATCGGGAACGACCTTTCGATCCCCGAGTCCCCGCCCCTCGAACCGGCCGAGCGCGTCTTCGCCGAATTTCCCGAGGCCTATTTCCTTCTCTGGCCCGCCGATACGCTGGAGCACCGCGCGCAGGTCCTGGGCGTCTGGACAGAGGAAGCGCAGCTCACGGCCGACGAAGCAAAGGCCGCGCGCCTTTCGGAAGCGATCGGAAGGGTGGAGAAGAACGAAACCGTACCCCCTCCGGGCTCCGCCCACCTCCCCCGCTAGCGGGGGAGGGCGGGAAGGGGTTTACTTTTCCTCCCCCACCACGCCGCGAGGAGCGCCCCCGAGACGTTGTGCCAGACGCTAAAAAGGGCGCCCGGCAGGGCGGCGGCGGGGGAGAAGGACTGGATCGCCAAGGCGACGGCGAGTCCCGAGTTCTGCATCCCCACTTCGATCGCGATGGTCCTTTTTTCTGCGCCACTCGCGCCGATGGCTCTCGCGCCGCCGTATCCGAGGGCAAGGCCCAGGGCATTGTGGAAAACGACGGCCAAGGCCACCGGGAGGGCCGCCGCCCCGATCTGAGGTTTGGCGCCCCCTACGATGATGGCGATGATGAGCGCGATGACGAGGCTTGTGAGAAACGGGAGAGCCGGCAGGATTTTCCCGACCGCCCGCGGGAAGAACGTTCCGATGAGAACGCCCGCGACGACGGGCCCCAGGACGATCGCGGCCACCTGCTGCACGAGCGAGAGAAAGGAGACCTCTACCCACTCCCCGGCGAGCAGGTAGACGAACGCAGGCGTGGCGAGCGGCGCGAGGATGGTCGAGATCGCCGTCAAGGTGACCGAAAGGGCGACGTCCGCTTTCGCCAGATAGGAGACCACGTTGGAGGCCGTTCCGCCCGGGCAGGAACCCACGAGTACGACGCCCACGGCGAGTTCGGGCGGGAGACCCATCGCCTTGGCGACGAGGAATCCCGCGAGCGGCATGATTCCGAACTGGAGGGCCGTCCCGGCAAGGGCCATGCGCGGCCGTTCGAGAATGCGCCGGAAGTCTTCCATCGTGAGCGTCAGGCCCATCCCCAGCATGGCGGCGCCCAGGAGCCAGGGGATCGCCCCGCGTCCCTGGGCGAAAGTCCCAGGGAAAAGCCACGCCGCCCCGCCAAGGACAAACACCGTTACAAGAAAGAGGAGCCCCGAACCGGGCTTTTCTTCGCGGTTTTCTCCCCCCGAGTGCTCCAAAATTGACTACCTCGCGGCGATACCGCCCCCGGGGCTTTGTATCATCTCCGCTTCTTCCGGTCATTCCTTGACGGCGGTCATGGATTCCTGATCCGGCCGGTCTACACTCGAATTGGCGGCGGGGGACGGTTTTAGCGAATGAAGAACATTCTGCTTGTCGACGACGATCCAAGCGCCCGTGAAGTGCTGGCCGAATCCCTCGCCCGGCGGGGCTTCAAGGTCCACACGGCTTCGAGCGCCCACGCGGCGGCCGACCTCTTCACCAAGGAGCCGGCCGACCTCCTCATCACCGACGTCATCCTCTCCGACGGCATCGGCTACGACCTCGTAAGCGAACTCCGCCGCGCCGGGACCGCCAAGGACCTGCCCGTCGTCTTCCTGAGCGGCGTCCACAAGAGCGAAGGCGAACGGGATTTCGCCAAAAAGAACTACGGCGCCCTCGACTTCCTCATCAAGCCTTTTCCCGTGGACGGCCTCGTCCGGCGCCTCCAGGATCACTTCGGCCTCTCCGCGGTTGCCCCTCAAGTGCCCCAGGTGGACGAGCGCCTCAAGGGGAAGAAAATCCAGGGAGAACTCCGGCCCACAACTTTCTCGAAACTCTTCTGCCACTTCCACCGCTCCAAGGCGACGGGCGTCCTCCAGCTCCACCACGACGGCCACGCCCGCAAGCTTTTTTTCGTTTCGGGCCTGCCCGTTTACGCCTCTTCGGACATTCCCACCGAAACCCTGGGGCGCCATCTCCTCGGCATCGGGCTCATCGGCTTTGCCGACTACGAGCGGGCGATCGAAGTGCAGCGAACGACGGCCAAGCGGGCGGGGGAAGTCTTCATCGAACTCAACTTCATCAAGCGGGACGATCTCTACAAGACGATCCGTTACCACCTGCGCGAGAAGATTCTGGCCGCCTTCAGTTGGAGCCGGGGGAACTACGAATTCGAGTTCACGAGCGACTTCGCCCCCACGGTCGAATACTACGACTACAACGTCTACGACCTCTTCCTTTCGGGCGTGAGGCGCTTTTACGCCCCCGAACTCCTGGCAGCCGAGCTGGCCAAGCTCTACAACCTGCCCGTGGGCCCCTCGGTCGTGGGGCGGGAGGCCAAGGGGCGTATCCCCCTTTCCAGCGTCGAGCAGCGGGTTTTCGACCAGTTCGACGGCAAGCATTCCCTTTCGGAAATCATGGGGAAGGACGAGAGCGCCGGGTCGGTCGCCCTCCCGCTCCTCTATACGTTCCTTCTCCTTGGGGCCCTCGAAGTCCACTCCCCCGGGAAAGCCCCGCCGGAGAAGAAGCCCGAGGAAACGGTGGTGGACTTGGCGGCCAAGACCGGGGCGGCGACCATCACGGTCCAGGAAAAGCAGCTCGCCACCCTCGAAACGCCCGCCGCCCACGCGGCGACGCCCATTCCGGGCCTCGCCGAGTACCTGGCCCAGCAGGCCCGCGAGGCCCCCGCCGTTTCCGCCGAAGTGCCCCAAGGGGAAGGCGCCAAAGGGGCGCGCGACCCGCGGGCCGTCCAGTTTTCGATCCGCGTCCACGACGAATGGCTCCACCAGCAGACGGCCGATGAGTTCGCTGTTTTGGGGATTTTCCCCGGCGCCGGGGACGACGAGATCGCGAGCGCCAAGAAGGCGAAGCTCGCCAGAATGACCGCTCCCAACGGCGTCGAGGCGCGCCTTTCCGCCGCTACCCAGGAACGGCTCAAAGCGATCCGCAACCGCATCCAGAGGGCGTCCGAAGACCTTCGCGATCCGGAGCGCCGGAAGTTCCTCGAAACCCAGCGCAAGGACCGGGAGAGCCAGGCCCTCTACAAGGCGGAACTCGCTTTCACCAAAGGGAAAAATCTCTTGGAGCAAGGCCGTCTCGGGGCAGCCGAAGAAGCCTTTCGCCTCGCGCTCGCCCACATCCCCGACGACGCCGACTCCTACGCCTACCTCGCCTACACGATCTACCGGGCCCGCTCGGCCGAGGGAGGGGCCGCCCGGCAGGCGGCCGGCGACATGCTTGAAGGACTCCTTCGGCGGCGGCCCGATTGCGCGGCGGCCCACTACCTCCTGGCCCGCATCTCCTTCGAGGCGGGGGAAGTCCTCACCGCCCAGCGCCACTTGGGCGAGGCCCTGCGCCAGAGCCCTTCCCATTCGGACGCCCTCACCCTCCAACTCGAGATCGAAAAGCTGGGTTGATTGCTTTTATAAGAGAACATCCGAGAACGATCCGTGCCCCGCCACTGATACAAGATTGAATGCCGATTTGGCGCGGCATGGCGATTTAATTTTCCAAGTAAGCCACTCCCCCCTTAAAAACAGCTCTCAAGCGTGTTATGCTAGGTTTTGAAATTGGCACATTGCTTGCTCTTTCGGTCTGCGTAATGCGGGGACGCCCGAGGGTGGCATGCCGTCTTCTACATTGAACACTGCTCAATCAGTGTCCTTCTTCGCTTCCCGCGAAAACCGGCGTCTTTTTCAAGAACCGTCTGCTCAAAGCGCGAGGGGTATCACCATGGACTCAAAAGCCAGGAACCTGGCCGCTGCTCTTCTGATCTTGTTGCTCGGTTTTCCAGCTACGGGAATGGCCCAAGGCGATCAGAAATCCCAGGCCCTGCCGCCTGCCTTGTTCCAGGGGAAGGATCTCATCCGCGAACTGCAAAAGGGAGGCTACGTCATCTATCTCCGGCACGCTTCCAGCGATACCACCCAGGAGGATTCGGACCTGAGCGATTTCAAGAATTGCGCGAAGCAAAGGAATTTGTCGGAAGCTGGAAGAAAGGAAGCCAAGCTCATCGGGGAAGCCGTCAAGAGACTGAAGATCAATATTTCGAGTGTCACCTCCTCTCCCTTTTGCCGCTGCATGGATACGGCCACCCTCGCCTTCGGCAAGGCGGCCCCCTCCAGCGCTCTCTATTTCGCCATCGGCGTTTCCCCGCAAGAGCGCCAAAAGCTGACCGAATCTCTCAAGAAAATGCTGGGTACGCAGCCTCCTGCCGGGACCAATGCGGCGATCGTCTCCCACACGGCCAATCTTCAGGAGGCCGCCGGCATCTGGCCCAAGCCGGAGGGGGTGGCCATCGTCTTCAAGCCCGAGGGAGAGGGAAAGTTCAAATACGCTGGGGCCGTGCTGCCCACGGATTGGCCGAACTACTGACGGCGGTTCCTGATGAAGCGCTCGATCCGGTTCAAATTCCTGCTCGTTCCAGCCATCGCGGCCATCTTGATCGCGCTCCTGGCCAATTTGTTCTACGGGGCCCTCCGGGAACAGAAAGAGGCCTTGCGGTCGTTCAGCGATCAGCAGTTAAGCAAGAACATGGAGCTCTCGGGGCTCTATTCGGAATTCATGGCGAACCACCTGGATATTTTCGATCTCCTCGTCGAAGTCCGGAAGGGGAACGTGGATGAGGAGCAGTTGTACATCCAGGGGAAAACGCGGATCGATAAGGTCCACGAGCTGGCGGACAAGGAACGGGCCATCACCGGAAATTATCTTTTTTATCCCGAGGAACAGGAGTACCTCCGGGAAATCAAAGAATCCCTGGACGCCTATCTCAAAAAGGTGATTTCGGCGGTCAGCTTGACCAGCGTCGATCTCGATCTGGCGACCAGCAACCTCGTCGAAGCCAATGCCTATTACCAGCGCCTGGGCCTGGCGCTTGACGGTTTGCTCCGGGAAAGCCGCAAGCAGGGGGAACTGAGCGCCAGTAAGACCATTCAAAAAATCGAAAGGCGCCTTCTCCTTTTTGCGGCCGCTTTCGCCGCCGCAATTATCGCTTTGTTTCTGATTTCGTTAACGGTGACGAATGCGATTATCCGGCCGCTGCGGAAAGCGGTTGACGCCGCCAATCAGCTTGCCGAGGGGAATTTAAACCTGGAACTCACGGCGGAATCGGAGGACGAAACCGGGCAGCTCGTAAAAGCGATGAAACGGATGATCGGCCATTTATACGGAGTGATTTCCGATATCCGCCAATCGAGCGTCAACCTGGGCTCCCTGTCCCTGCAACTCTCCGCGTCTTCGAACAGCCTCGCCAAGGGCAGCGAACAGCAATCGAGCCGCACCCAGGAAGTCGCCACGGCCGCCGAAGAGATGGCCCAGAGCGTCCAGGTCATCTCTCAGAACGCCCAGGACGTCCGGCAGGCCTCCGAACGCACGCACGAAATCGCCACGAGCGGCGGTTCCATCGTGCGCGAGACCATGGGCCACATGGACTCTGTTTCCGGGGTCGTCGATTCAACCAACGGCCTCGTAAGCCAGCTGGCGCGTTACGCCGGTGACATCGGAAAGGTGGTTGAAATCATCCGTGAAATCGCGGGCCAGACCAAGCTGCTGGCCCTGAACGCCGCGATCGAAGCCGCCCGGGCCGGGGAACACGGCCGTGGTTTCGAAGTCGTCGCCGATGAAGTCGGAAAACTCGCCGAGAAAAGCGCCGCCTCCACCAAGGACATCACGGCCCAACTCACCAGCATCCAGGGCCTTGTGGGCCAGGTGCGGGAGTCCATGGACAACGTCCGGCGGGCCGTCGCCACCAGCGCCAGCCTGGGCACGCAAACCGGCGAGGCGCTTACATCCATCGTCGATGCCGCCTCCCATACCGCCCGTCTGGTCATCGAACTCAACGCGGCGGCCTCGCAGCAAGCGGTGACTTCCGACGCGGTGGCGAGCAAGATCGGGGACATCGCCCACCTGACGCGCAACAACGCCGGCAGCACCGAGGAAGTCGCCGCCACCGCGGGCGAACTTTCGGCCATGGCCGAGCAGCTCGCCGTGAGCGTGGCGAAATTCCAGCTCGGCGAGTCGAGGGATTTCCTCCCCGAGGAAAAACTTCCGCCGGACCGCAAGCCGCAGGACAAGAAAGAAGCCCCTGTGGCCGCCAAGCCCGACGAATCCCCCTGGCGCATGCTTTCGACTAGTTATCACTAAAACGGCCGCCCCCTGATTTTAAAAACCCTGAAAAATCAATAAGTTATCTCGTTGGTCT
>JBFLVN010000216.1:0-6406 GCA_040758475.1 Bdellovibrionota bacterium | reverse complement strand
AATACGGAATCTGCCATGCGTACACAAAAAGCGTACGCTTCATGGTTGCCTTGCCGCTTTGAATTACAAATACTTCACTTCGGATCAATACAAGTCAAATCCCCATTTGGGGCGGAAGGGGTAGGACAATGAAACAACTCCAAAGATTCTGGATCGTCTCGTTCCTGGGGCTCTTGCTGGCTTTCCCGAAAGCAGCCAGGGCCGCAACGGCCCTGGACGAAACAATCTCCCTGGGATTCCCGCCGGTGGCGATCCGGCATTACACCTTCTCCGCGCAAGATGGAGCCGAAGCCACGGTTTCCTTCGAGCGCGAAGGCCTCGTCTTCGGCGCGGTTTTTCTCAACGGCGAATTGATCGCTAGACCCGCGGATTTCCTCGGTTCCACCGCTTTTTCCGTACCAGTCACCCTCGAGAGCGACAATGACCTGGTGGCTGTCCTGGCCGGGCGCCGGAACGCCACCCTCCACATCACCGCCGAAACCGAGGAAGAGGGCGTGCTGGCGACCGGCCTCGTAACCGTGGCGGCCGGCGGCACCATCGAAGTCACAAACCCTGTGAGCCCCTACTTTGGCGCCGCCATCATCGTGCCGCCGGGAGGAGTTTCCGAGGACACCGTTCTTACCTTGAAATCCAATCCGGACGGCATTTTCGAGGAATTCAGTCCCGAGTCCGTCCAGTTCTCCCCCACCCTGGAGATCGAGCCTTCCGGCCTCGTTTTCAATATCCCCGCGGAAGTGCGTCTCCCGGCACAGGTGCCGGACTTCGGGCCTGATGTCTCCACCGTCACCTTTGGGATCACCCGTTTGGGGGGACCCGGCGGCACACTGGAAGCAGCGTTCCTGGTCGATAGCGATTTCTCCGACGGGCTCGGGTCGGTCCTCGCCTTTCACTTGAGCGCCTTCGCCGTAGGGGGCTACATGGTGGATTCCGCGGCTTCTCAGGTGAGCATCGTTACGCCAGCGGCATCCGGCGGGTACCACACGGTTTCCTCAAACAGCACGGCGGACCCCATCCTGATCACCGTCAACGTCTGGGGCCGGGACGCGGGCAACAACCTGGTCGACCTGGACGCCCCCATCCAAAACAACGTCTTGAGCGGTCCCTTCGGCGGCCCCCAATTCACTCCGGCGGTCGTCTACCTGCGCTTCAACAACACGGACGCGGGCATCGTGCGCGATTACAACAACGACGCCGCCGGGCAGCTCGTTTTCGTGACCGACCATTTCGAGATCAACACGACGGCTGGAATTTTCGATCCGGCCCAGATGCCCGGCGATCCCATCACGATCCAGGGCATCGTCCAGACGGCGGGGGCCCCGCAATTTGGTAACTGCACCCAGACTACGCCCCTCTGCGCGCCGATTAGCGGCCTTCCCGCGGCCGCCTTCCGCGCCCGTCCTCACTTCATTTTCACGCCGGTCTCTCCGCTGGATTTCGGAACGGTGCAGTTCACCGACAATCCCGTCCTGAACGTGGTTATCACCAACACCAGCGGTGTTTCCGTTACCATGACCGGCACCACCTTCAGCCCGTCGATTCCGGATTTTCAAACGGCGGTCATCTCGGCCCCCGCGGGCTTTCCCCCAACGCTCGCCCACAACGCCAGCGCTACGGTGCAAGTGACCCTGATCCCCTCCGCCGCCGGCATCCGCACAACGACGATCACCCTGGACCTGCTCGGGGGCGGCGTGACGGGCCAGTCCGCCTATACCTTCGTGGCGAACGTCCTTGCTCCACCACCACCGGTGATCGATTCGTTCACGGCCAATCCGCCCGCCATCTATGTTGGGAATTCCTCCCTCCTCAGTTGGTCCGCCACCGGCGCCACTTCTTGCGACATCGACAACGGCGTCGGAACTTTCCTCGGAAATAGCGGATCGGCGAGCGTATCACCAGCGGCGGATACAACGTACACTTTGACCTGCAGCAATGCGGGTGGTTTCGATACGGCGCAGACGACGGTCCAAGTCAATCCCTGCCCAGTTGAACGCGTGAGCGTGAGCTCCGCTCCCGCCAACACGGAAGGTAACGCGAGAAGCGCCATCCCGGTCGTTCTTTCTGGCGGCGGCCGCTTCGTCGCCTTCGCCTCGGAAGCGTCCAACCTCGATCCCAGCGTATCGGATCTCAACGGCACTTGGGACGCCTTCCGGCGGGACCGCCTGACCGGCGAGACCATCCTCGTGAGCGTAAGCAGCCAGATCCCCGGCCAGTCGGCCGATGGCGTGAGCGGAACCTCGGGAACCGGCCGGCTCAACCTCTCAATTACGGATGACGGCTGTGAGGTCGCCTTCTATTCCGAGGCGACGGATCTGCTCACCTCTAGCAGCACTACAAGTATTGGGAACATCTTCGTCCGGAACGTTTGCCTGGGGACGACCGAGCTCATCAGCAGCAACCCCTCGACAGGCGCCGAAGGAAACGGCCGCAGCCGGTCGTCCGTTATGACGCCCGATGGCCGCTACGTCGTATTCGATTCCCTCGCTACGAATCTGCTCTCCACGCCGGCGAACGGCCAACAGCATATTTTCCTCTACGACCGGACACTCAATACCATGCAAATGGTGGACGTTCAGGATGGAACCGATGGCGGCGCCGGACGGATCGAAGCTAGTTGCGGCGCCTCCCGGCCCAACCTGTCGGACGACGGCTCTCTCATCACCTTCTTCTCTTGCGCCAACGGCCTGACCCCTTCCCAAAGCGATCCAGGCAACATAGACATTTTCGTTCGCAACCACGCCACCAACGGGACCTTGCTCGTGACGGAAGGGGCAAATGCAGACAGCTACGCTCCGTTTATCTCGGGAGACGGCCAGGTCGTCGCCTTCGAATCATTGGCAAACAACATCGCAGACAGCGGTCCGGCCGATACGAATGGCGGTTCGGACATCTACGTCTATGATCTATCCAGCGGACTTACCACTCGCGTGAGCTTGGCGACAGGCGGTATTGAAGGAGCTGGCGACCCGACAAATCCTCTCCTGTATTTCACCATTCCTTACACGTCCTGGGATGGCCGCTTCGTCGTATGGCAATCCTTGGATAATGCGCTGGTCAGCGGGGATACGAACAACCAGGTAGACGCCTTCATCCACGACCGGCAGACCGGGCAAACGGCGCGGGTCAACGTGAGCGCGGGCGGCGCCCAGGTCACCGGCAGCCCCGATCCCCTCCGGGCCACGAACGTCGCCGCCATCTCCGCCGACGGGACCCGGATCGCCTTCGACTCCGATGGGCCGGCCCTGGTCAGCGGCGATACGAACGGCGTCTACGACGTGTTCGCCGTCAACAACCCGTTCCTGGCTTGCGTGCCGTAATTTTAAAGGCCCCCTTCATTCCCCCAAGGCCGCCCCCGAAGGGAGGGGGCGGCCTTTCTTTTTACACCCCGTCGCCTTTTGGCATTAGAAAACCCAGAACCCCTGCGACGAGGAAGAGGCCGGGGACGTCCCCGATCAAGTGGCCGTGGTGCTCGGGGCCGGAGAAGGACTGGGCGAGCATGATGCCGCCGTGGACGACGCTCGACCAGACGGTGAACCAGATGAGGCTTGCGTGGCGCAGGGGATCGCGGGAGGCGCGGAGGAGGAATACGCCCAGGGTCGCGTAGACGCCGAGGATCATCTGTTCGTAAAACGGATGATGGGGTTCCCACCGCCAGCCCGAGGGCCAAACGAGAAGCAGCCCGCCCGCGCCAAGGAAAATAGCTCCCGTGGCGATAAGGGCGTAGCGCAGAGCTTTGAGGCGCTGTCCGAGGTGCATGGGGAAAGGCTACGCCGGGAGTGCCCTTCCGGGCAATCCTAAAAAGTCATCGTTAGGAAAATGCCGCCTACGCGGCGCTCGGATAGGCGGTGCGTCCGACGAGGGGTTTCTCGAACCGGAGGCATTCGTCCTCCATGGCCCCCCGGCGGAGCAGGACGAGGTCGCGGAAGTAATCGTGAGTGACTTTCCATGGGCCGCTGGAGCCTTGCTTGGGGAGGCGGTCGGCGGCGCGCGTCACGTAGCCCGAGTTCAGGGTGCCGAAGACCGTGTCACTGGTTTTGCAACCTTCCCGGTCCACGGGAGTAACGGCGGCATAACCCTTTTCGTCCATGTGCTTGAGGAGGCGGCAGACGTACTCGGCCACCAGGTCGGCGCGCAGCGTCCAGGAGGCGTTCGTATAGCCCGTGACGATCCCCGCGTTGGGGACGTTTTCGATGAGCACGCTCTTGTAGAGCATGGAATCGCTGGCCTTGTGCGTCTTCCCATCCACGCTCAGCGTGGCGCCGCCCATCATCTGCAAGTCGAGGCCCGTGGCCGTGATGATGATGTCGGCGGAAAGCTCCTCGCCCGATTCGAGCTGGATGCCTTTTTTCGTGAACGTCTTGATCTTGCCGGTGGCGATGCTCGCCTTACCGTCGCGGATGGCCTTGAAGAAATCCCCGTTGGGCATGGCGCACAGGCGCTGGTCCCAGGGCTGGTACGACGGGGTGAAGTGGCGCATGTCCACGTTCTTGCCGAGCTGGCGGCGGGCGAGGCGCAGAAGGAGGCGCCGCGCCTGCTCGGGATAATTGCGCGCCGCGATGAAACTGAAGCGCTGCATGGCGATGTTGCGCGCGCGCATGAGGCGGTAGATGGCCATTTCGGGAAGGAGGCCCTTGAGCCGGAGGGCCATGGGGTCCTTGGCGGGCAGCGACATCATATAGGTGGGCGAGCGCTGGAGCATGGTGATGTGCTTGGTCTTGTCCGCCATGGCGGGCAGGAGCGTCACGGCCGTGGCGCCGCTTCCGATGATGACGACGCGTTTGCCGGCGTAATCGAGGTCTTCAGGCCAATGCTGGGGATGGATGATCTGGCCCCCGAAGTTCTTCTCTCCAGGGAAGTCCGGCTTGTAGCCGTGGTCGTAGTTGTAATAACCGGTGCAGAGCATGAGGAATGCGCCGGTGTACTCGCTCTTCTCGCCCGTCTCTTCGTTTACGGTTTCAACGGTCCACTTCTGGGCCTTGCTGCTCCACGTGGCGCCCGTCACCTTGAGGCCGTAGTGGATTTTCTTGTCCACCCCGTACTCGCGGGCCGTGTCGATCACGTACTGTTTGATGGAAGGCCCGTCGGCCAGGGTCTTGGGATTGGTCCAGGGGCGGAAGTTGAAGCCGAAGGTGAACATGTCCGAATCGGACCGGATGCCCGGGTAGCGGAAAAGGTCCCACGTGCCGCCCATGGCCTTGCGGCGCTCCAGGATGGCGACGCTCTTCTCCGGACACTCGCGGCTCAGGTGGCAGGCCGCCCCCACGCCGGAAATCCCCGCGCCGATGATCAGAACGTCGAAATGGCGGTTCTTCATGGAAACACCTCTACCTTGACTCCCCGCGGCTCGGGGCGGCGGAAAGCTTACACGACGGCGTATTGACCCGCGAACCGGTCCTTCCAGGTCTGGATGCGCTGGTAGTTGTCGTGGTGCCAGGGGTGGAAACCCATGCGCCGATAACCCGCCAGCCGGGGCCCCGTGCGGCGCAGGACGCCGGGTTTGCGGAAAAGGACGTTCCCGAGCCTCTTCCAGGAGCGCCGGTTGGTGAGCTGGCCGTCTACATAGAGGAGGTAGAAGAAGACCCCCACAGCCATGGGGCCCACCGTGGCGATCGTAAGCGGCACGGCCCACAGGCGGCGGGCTTCGCTTCCGCCCATGGCCCGGTAGACGTCGAAGGCGACGGCCTTGTGCTCGGTCTCTTCGACAGCGTGCCAGAGCCAGAGGGGGCGGATGGACTCGTGCAAGACCGCCTGGGCCGCCGGGTTCTTGAGGACTTCGTCGGCCAGCGTGGCGGTGAAGTGCTCCATCAAGGCCGTCATGGCGAGCTGGTCCTTTTGGGGGAGCCGCCGCATGGCCTTGAAACCGATGTGGAGCCATTTGTCGAGGAAATCAAAATCGACACCCAGTTTTTCAAGGCGCTTGTTGTAGGCCACGTGCTCCTTGGTGTGCAGGGCCTCCTGCCCGAGGAAGGCTTTGACCTGTTCCTTCAAAACCGGGTCCGTGATCCTTTTCCGGTAGTTGCGCACCGAGTCCATGAAGAAGAGCTCGCCCTCGGGAAAGAGGATCGAGAGCATGTGGAAAAAGTGGGAGACGATGGGGTCGCTTGCGTAGCCGTAATCGGGGCATTCCTGCACGGCGTTCACATCCATCCGGCGCACGTCGATGGCGGCGCCATCCGGCAAGCGGGTTCCTTGGATGCCTTGCTTGCGGGTTTTGCGGTTTGGAATCTGAATCTGCCGGGGGACCGGTGGGGTGTTTGCGACCGCGGGGTTCGCAACGGGGAATTCCATGGGTTGTTCACTCCGGAAACGTACTGCCGGGCACGGGGCTCCGGCGTAGTAAAAATAACTTATACTTTCATGACCATTTTGTCAATACCATAAAAACACTTTTCACACACAATCTGGTAAA
>JBFLVN010000215.1:0-6409 GCA_040758475.1 Bdellovibrionota bacterium | reverse complement strand
TTCGGCCGCCGGAAATAGATGGCCCTGTTGCTCGACACGGGGGTGCTTTACGCGGCGGCCGACCGCAAGGATCGATGGCATCTGCCGGTGCGGCGGCTTCTGGAGGGACTTCGCGAACCGTTGCTTGTCCCATCGACCGTTCCGACCGAGGTCTGTTACCTGATCCGCCAGGCCCTGGGATTCGCCGCCGAAAGCAGCTTCCTCCGCGACCTTGGAACGGGCAGATACGCGCTGGTTCAGTTGACGGCGACGGACGCTTTGCGGGCCGCCGATTTGATTCAGAAGTACAAGGATCTCCCTCTTGATTTTGTCGATGCTTCGATTGTCGCTATGGCCGAACGCCTAGGGGTGACGAAGATTGCCACGACGGATCGCCGGGATTTTTCGCTTGTAAGGCCCGCCCACTGCGAGAAATTCGAACTCTCGCCCTGATTTATTTCTTGAACAACGCGTCCAGCGCCGATTTGGCCTTGTCCTTGGAAGAGGGGCCCGCGGCGGCGCTCCCGGCCTTGGGCGTGAGTTGGAAGTAATCGCAGAAGTTGGAAGCCTCTTTATCCACCACGCGGTCAGCCTGCGGCTCTCGGCAGTCGTTGTGGGCGCCCCGCTCGTAGTGCGTGCAGCAGCGGCAGGCGTGCAGGTCCGCCTTGCAGGAGGGGCAGGTATCCCGCCGCCCGATGGGGAGGGGGACGTCGAGCTTCGCGCCGCACAGGGGGCAGTTCATGGGGGGAGCTTAGCAGCTTCTTAGAACCCGAACCTCACCCCCTCCGCTTCGCTCCTCCCCCTCTCCGTTTACGGAGAGGGGGCTGGGGGGGAGGTTGGCTTTTCCCGTCGCTATTCTTCTCTGTCATCTCGTTCCCGCCGGAAGAACTTCCTCCGCCGGTCGCGGCGCTCTTCGCCGCCGCCCGCGACCCGTTCCCGGATGCGCGCCCGCTGTTCGGGCGTGAGGCGCTCTTCCACCTTCTCGCGCGTCTCCCGCCGCACGCGGGTGGCTGCATCGGAATATTCCCGGTAGACGCGCCAGTAGGCGTCCATGAACCGGGAAATGCTTCCCTGGATTTTTTCCTCCTGCTCGGCCGTGACGTTCTGCGTGGCGAGCCAGAGGGAGAGGCCCGTTTCCACCCGCTCGGGGGGAGGAAGCTTGTTGCGCTTCTTGGAGCGCATCTTCTGGATTCTCTCCTCGATCGGCGCGAGGCGTTCCTGGGAGACGACCCCTCTTAGTTCGGCGAGGAGCGCGTCCCCCTGCGCGATGAGCTCGTCCCAGAGGGGTCCGGTCTTTTCTTCGAGTTCGTGGCGCCCCTCCTCGAAGATCGCGCGCACCTCCGCCCGCTGATCGGGGGAGAGACCCAGGGGCCCCAGGAATTCCTTCATCTCGCCCTCCACCTCACCCGGCGGGGGGAGTTCCCCCCGGCCTTCGGGCGGAGGAGGGGGCGGCCCCTCCGGGCGCGGGTGCCAGCGGGATTCGAGGAAGAGGACGCCGCCTCCGCCCGCAAGCGCGCCCAGGACGAAGGCTCCCAGAAGGAGGGAAGCGGCGAGGAGGGTTTTCTTATCCATCGGTGTCACTTTCTTCGGATGTAAAGAGCCACTCCGCCCAGGCTTCGTCGGTTTCTTCGGCGGGCCAGAAGACCATTTCCTCTTCGGCCTGTGCCGCCGCCGCGAGCTGAGGGGATTCCCCCGCCCGTTCGGTCCGGATTCCAAGGAGGAGGAGCGCCGCCGCCACCGCCGCCAGGGCGGGGATTTCGAACCGGGCGACCTTGAGAAGTTTTTCGATCCAATTCCCTCCGGCTTTTTCCTCCCGGGCGCGGGCGAGGACGCGTCCGGAAAAGCCGGGCCGAAGAAGCGGGTGGGAAGGCGCTTTGGCGAGCGCGCCCGTGAGGCCAGCGGCCTCTTCGTATTCTTTGAGCGCTCTCCGGCAGCTCTCGCACGAGACGAAATGATTTTTCTCGCCCGCAAGCGCGGGCGTATCGCCGAAGGCGATGGCCTGGAGTCTTTCCTCGCTAATGTGCGGTCCCATCGCTTCCTGCTCCTTATTCCCAAACCGCCGCTTTCTTGAGGCGCTGGCGGGCGCGGAAGACCCTTACCTTGAGGGCGCCCACGCTCGCGCCCGTGATCTTCGAAATCTCTTCCAGGCTCTTTCCTTCCACTTCCTTCAGAATGAGAAGGGCCCGGTCGTCCTCGGATATTTTCGAAAGCGCCTCGAAGGCCGCCCGGCTCCGCTCGGTGGCTTCGGCCCTTTCGGAAGGATCATCCCCCGGCGCCGCCACGTGCTCTTCCACGTGGACTTGCTCGTCTTCCGAGAGGCTCGCGAAAGTTCGCTCGGGCCGGGCTTTTTTCCGCCGCAGGCGGTCGATGGCGTGGTTCCGCGCGATCCGGTAGAGCCAGCTTTCGAGGCTCACCTCCTCGCGGAAACTTCCGATCGAGAGGAACGCTTTGGTAAAAACCACCTGCGCCGCGTCCTCAATATCCCCGCCGGGGCCGAGCATCCGGTAGAGGAACCGGGCTATCCGGTCCTGGTGGTCCTCTACGAGCCGCGCGAAAGCCGCTTCTTCCCCGTCCCGCAGGCGGGCGAGAAAGGCCGGATCGTCCGCGGGGGATTCACCCATTGCTCCAAGGCTCCCGACGCAGGGGCCGCGTAACGGTTACACCCCGGCCAACTTATTGAAATAACTTCCAAATTTGACCGGCGGACTCATTGACCATCGATATATGGCAACATATAGTAATCATCTTCCTTCCACGTCCCACCCCGGAAAGATGGGTTGGGTTTATGGCTTCCGACAAAGTTTCAACGACCGTTTACATCACCCGCACGCAGGACGAGCGGCTAAAAGCCCTCTCCAAGCGGACCAAAGTCCCCGTGGCCGAGTACATCCGCCAGGGGATCGACCTCGTGCTCGACCGCTACCAGGACCAGATCCCCGGCCAGCAGGGCTCCCTTCCGATCGAAGTCCCCAAGAGCAAGGCGGGGTGATTTTTTTCTAGCTCTCCAAGCCTCTCGCCAGTTTGAGGAAATCTTCCGCTTTGAGCGTTTCGGCGCGGACTTCCGGGGAGATTCCCGCCCCGGCCAGCATTTTGTCCACTTCGGCCACGCCGTCCTTGAAGATTCCGGATTCGAGAAGCGAGTTGCGAAGCTGCTTTCTTCGCCGCGTGAAGGCGGCGCGGACGACCCTGCGCGCGGCGGCGAGGTCCCCGGGCGGTGCGATGGGGATCATCTCGATCTGGACGACGGCGGACTGGACGCGCGGCCGGGGGCGGAAGGCCCCGGCGCCAACCGTGAAAAGCATCTTGGCCTTCCCGTGGAGCGCGACCCCGGCGGAGAGCGAGCTGTAGTCTTTCGAGCCGGGCTTGGCGACCATGCGGTCCACCACCTCCCGCTGGAGCATCAGGGTGATTTTGGAAATCCGCTCGGAGGCGTCGAGTAGGCGGAAGATCGCCGGCCCCGTGATCGAGTAGGGGAGGTTGGCCACCACCTGCGCCTTCTCCTCGTAGGGGAGGCGTTTTGCGAGAAGCTCCGGAAGGTTCACGTCCAGCACGTCGGCGCATTCGAGCTGCACGTTGGGGTTCGATCCCATGACGGCGAGGAGTTCCTCGTAGAGCCGGTAGTCCTTCTCGATGGCGAGGACGAACGCCCCCGTATCGAGGAGGCAGCGGGTCAAAATCCCCTTGCCCGGGCCGATCTCGAGCACCACTTCGCCCCGTTGCAGATTCGCGCTCTTGGCGATCCGCTCCGCGATGCGGACGTCGGTAAGAAAGCTCTGGCCCAGTTTCTTCGAGGGGCGGAATTTCTTTTTTTCGTCGTCGTTCATGGTGCAAAATCAAAAGAAGAATTAGCCACGGATGAACACAGATAAACACCGATGACTGGAGTTGTCACCCCGAGTGTCCGCGAGGGGTCTCTTAGCAAGAGATTCCTCGCTTCGCTCGGAATGACAAATTGGTTTTCTTTCCATCGGTGTTCATCTGTGGCGGAAATCCTCTGTCTTGACTCTTACGCCGCTTCCCCCACGGGGAGGCGGGAGACGGCGGGGAGCGTTTCGTCGTGATGGATTCCCGCTTCCAGGAGCCGCCCCCCCAGGGCCGCGATCATGGCCCCGTTGTCCGTGCAGTATTTAAAGGCCGGGAAGTGGAAGCGAAGTCCTTCCTTCTTCTCCAAACTGGCGCACTCGGCGCGAAGGCGGGTATTAGCCGCCACGCCGCCCACGATCACCACGTCGTCTACTTTTTTGTCCCGCGCCGCCTTGAGGGCTTTTAACACAAGCGCCCGGATAGCCGCCTGCTGGAAGCTTGCCGCCACGTCGGCCTTGTCCTTCTCCGATAACGCCGTAAGCCCCCCGCGCCGCTCGATCTCGTGGCGCACGCTCGTCTTTAATCCCGAAAAGGAAAACGCGTACCGCGCATTCTTGATCTGAGCCCTTGGGAAGTGGACGGCTTTTTCGCTTCCTTCCTTGGCGAGGCGGTCGATGGCCGGGCCGCCGGGGTAGGGAAGTCCAAGAAGTTTTGCCGCCTTGTCGAAGGCCTCCCCCACCGCGTCGTCCCGCGTGGAGCCAAGGCGCGTGTAGTTCGATAATTTCTTCACGTAAAAAAGCGCCGTGTGGCCGCCGGAGACGACGAGCCCCAGGAACGGCTTTTGCGCGAGTTCCGGCTTCTCGATCCAGCAGCTGGTGAGATGCGCTTCGACGTGATTAACCCCCACGAAGGGGATTTTCCTGCCGAAGGCAAGGGCTTTCGCATAGGAGAGGCCCACAAGGAGCGAGCCGATAAGGCCCGGCCCGTGGGTCGCGGCGATGGCTTCGATCTCGTCCATGGAAGTTTTCGCTTCTTCCAGGGATTTTCGCACCAGGGCCGCGAGCGTCTCGATGTGCTTTCTGGCGGCCAGTTCCGGGACGATCCCCCCGTACGGCGCGTGGAGCGCCACCTGGGAATAGATGAAGTTCGAGAGGACGCGCGTCTCGCCCCGCGAATAATCCACCACGGCCGCGGCCGTCTCGTCGCAGGAGGTCTCGATGCCGAGAATCTTCACGGATGGCGGACCTTAACGCCCTCTTCGGCGGCGGTGGGAGGGATTTCCCCCATCACCTCGGCCCCTTCCATCTCGGCCCGCACCTGGGCCGCCTCGGGCGAATCGGGAAATTCGGTCAGGAGCTTCTTGAACAAAAACGTCGCGTCCTGCGTCCGCCCGAGCATGGCGAGCGAAGTGGCTTCGAGATGAAGCGCCTTGGGCGCTTCGGGGAACTGGGCGTATTCCTCCACGATCCGGTGGAAGGCGAGGGCCGCCTGGTCCCAGGCCTTTTCGCGGAAGTGGGATTCACCCAGGAGCGCGTAGGCCTGGGCGGCGAGGGCGGGGCTTACGGGCTGGGAGAGGGCGAACGAGAGAAGCTCCCGCGCCTGGGCGTACTGGCCGTCCTCGAAGAGCTTTCGCGCCTGGGAGACTTCCACCGCCCCCACGCCATCGCTCTCCGTGGGCTGCACGTCGGCCCCGATGGCCTCGGCCGCGCGCTTTACATTCTCCAAGGATTTCCGGAGCTGCTGCACTTCGGCGACAAGCGCCTCTTCCCGGGCCGCCCGGGCCGCGCCTTCGGAGCGGAGCTTCTGGATGGCTTCTTCCAATTCGAGAATCCGCTTTTCGAACTTCTCCCGCTCGCTCTTTCTCGCCTCTTCCATCGCGGCGTAGTCCGACCGCCGGGCATCCTCTAATTCTGAGAGCCTCGCCCGGATCTCCCCCTGGTGGCGCCCCCCCTTGCCCGAAAACCACCCCGGGCACCCCGAAAGGAGCGGCAGGATTATCCCGGCCAGGACGAAGGCCGCGAGGGATTTGGAAATGTCTCTCACGCCCAAAGTGTGGCGGCAGGGCGGGGGGAGGGCAAGCGAAGGGGGCCCCAGGCCCCAGGCCGCAGGGGCGAGGCGGCCCAATTGAACGGGCTTCCTTCTACGATTCTCAAAAGCCATAATTCTTCCATCGCTTTAACCACAAGGGGGACGTTCACATGAAGCGACTCGCATTTCTTTTGCCTGCGCTCTGGATTTTCACGGCTTGCGCGCCCGCGGCTTCGCCCGTCATGGGGGTCATCTACACGGACGTCGGCTGGGACAAGGAGACCGACGGCACCGTGGGCGCCAAGGAGGGGAAGGCCTGCGCCGAGGCCTTCTTCAGCCTCGTGGCCAAGGGCGACGCCTCCATCAAGGCCGCCGCCGCGGCGGGGGGCGTCAAGAAGATCACCACCGTCGACCACCACACGAGGAACATCCTCATCTACGGCGAGTACTGCACCATCGTGCGCGGCGAATAGCTTTTTTGATCGGCCATCGCGCGAGCGGGGGAGGGGAACCTCCCCCGTTTTCTTTGTGCAAAACACGCCTGAACGCCCAACGGCGCGGCCATGCGTTTTCTCGCTCGGATTTCAGACAAAACCCG
>JBFLVN010000214.1:0-6464 GCA_040758475.1 Bdellovibrionota bacterium | reverse complement strand
TTCCGCAACACAAGCAACGGAATCGGCATAGAATGCGATGGAATTTCCCTGCGGCCCCTTCCAGGTTTTGCAAAAATATCCGCCGCCGTCGTGAACCAACGAGCATTTCCTGCCAAACCCATTATTGCGCAGATCCTGCCATCCCTTCGCCCAAAGGCAATGATTTCGAAACGCGGAATATCCATATCCCTCGCGGACTGAAGGGAAACACTTATCCTTACTAAAAGATTGGTCGTAAAAGCGGACACACTCTCGCTCGTCTGCCGCCAAATCGCGGGACGAATCTATCGTATGCCGCCATTTCTCAAGGGTGCACCCGCAAAGCAACAGAAAAGAAATGCCGAGAAAGAAAAACGGAAATCCCGAAAAACGCATTTTACCCGCCGTCCAACCCCTTGAAGGCCAGGTCCGGGCGGGGCGGAAGGTTCAAGATCGGATCGGGGAAGTAATCGACCAGATGCTCCACGATCTCCCGCATGCTCACGATGCCGACGGGATTGCCGGATTCGTCCACGATGGGAATGTGGCGGTAGCCTCCCACCACCATCTTGTTCATGGCAAAAGCGATCATGTCGTGCACTTTGAGGCACTCCGGGTTCTTCGTCATGTAATCGCCGACGAGAATCTTGGTGAAGTCGAGCTGGCGGCCCGCGACTTTCATGAGCAAGTCGCGCTCCGTGAAGATGCCGACCACCTTGCCGCCTTCGGTCACAACGACGGCGCCGATCTTCTCCTCGTTCATTTTCTTGACGGCTTCGGCCACCGTGGTCTTGGGGGTGGCGCAAAATACATGGGGAGGCGAGAGGGACTGGATCGGGTCCTGGAGGAATTTTTCTAAAGGGGTCTTGGGCTCCGTCGGGTCCGGCGCGAAAGACTCGTCGAGCGATTCGTAATCGGCTTCTTCCCGGTTCATGGGAAAGCCCCCCTTCGGTTCTCTGCTCGTGGTGCGTGACTCCTGAAGTGAATGCTCTCAGTCTACCGGGGTCCGGACGCAGTAGCAACGAGCCGCGCGCCCCAAGGGACAGCCAGCCAATGGCCCCGTCAAGGGATTGACGCCGCCCCGTCACACAAGTAGGAAGCGGCCCGGGGAAACGCGTGACCAGCCGGAAGCCCAAAAGCCTCACCTACCGCGCCGCCGGGGTGGATATCCACCGCGGTGACAAATTCGTGGACAAGATCGCCCCCTTCGCGAAGGCGACCCGGCGTGCCGAAGTTTTGGGCAGCCTCGGGGGCTTTGGTTCTCTCGTACGCATTCCCAAGAACTACCGGAACCCCGTCCTCGTTGCCGGGACGGACGGCGTTGGAACGAAGCTCAAGCTCGCCTTCGAGATGGGCCGCCACGACACGGTGGGGATCGATCTGGTCGCCATGAACGTAAACGACGTGGTGGTCCAAGGGGCCGAGCCGCTCTTCTTCCTGGATTACCTCGCCACTTCCCGCATCGATCCCCAAATCCACGCGGCCGTGGTCAAGGGAATCGCGGCGGGGTGCAAGCTCGCGGGCTGCGCCCTGGTGGGAGGCGAGACGGCCGAGATGCCGGGGTTTTACCAGCCGGGGGATTACGACCTCGCCGGCTTCGTGGTCGGCGTGGCCGACCAGAAGAAACTCCTCACCGGCGAGGCCGTGCGGGAAGGGGACGTGGTGCTCGGGCTCGCGAGTTCCGGCGTCCACTCGAACGGCTATTCCCTCGTGCGAAAAATCCTGGAGGCCCGAAGAATAAAGCTCTCCCGGCGTTTCCCCGGGAGTTCGAAGACGGTGGGCGAAGTCCTTCTCGAACCCACGCGCATCTACGTGAAACTCTGCCTGGAGCTTTTCCGAAAAGTGGGCGTCCACGCCTTCGCCCACATCACGGGAAGCGGGCTTCCGGGGAATCTCCCCCGCGTGATCCCCGCCGGTCTCAAGCCGGTCCTCGACCGGGTGGCGTGGCCCCGGACTCCTCTCTTCAATTTCCTCCAGGAACAGGGGAATGTCACCGACGATGAGATGCTCGACACCTTCAACTGGGGCGTCGGGATGTGCGCAATCCTTCCCGAAAAAAATCTCGCCGCCGCCATGAAAGCTGCGAAAAAACACGGCGTCGAATCCTGGCCCATCGGCGTGATCGAACGGCGAAGGAAGGGCGACAAAGACTTCGAGATCGTGTGGTAGGCCGCCCGAATGCGATTAGCCGTTCTCGCATCGGGCTCCGGGTCCAATTTCCAAGCCCTCGTCGATTCGGACGATCTCAAGAAAGCCGACGTCAAGATCGTCTGCCTTTTCTGCAACGTCCCCGGCGCCAAGGTGATCGAGCGGGCCGCCCGGGCGGGCGTGCCCGTGGAAATCCTCTCCCACAAGGGATTCCAGAACCGGGAAGAGTACGACAAGAAGGTCCTCGAACTCCTGGCTCCCCACAAGCCGGATTTGATCGCCCTGGCCGGCTACATGCGGATGCTAAGCCCCGCGTTCCTCCGGGCTTTCCCGCACAAAATCCTGAACATCCATCCGGCCCTCCTCCCCAGCTTCCCCGGCGTCCACGGGATCAAGGACGCCTTCGAGGCAAAGGTAAAAGTCACGGGCGTGACCGTCCATCTCGTAGATGAAGGGATGGACACGGGCCCCATCGTGATTCAGGAAAATGTCCCCATCGATCCCGCCGATACCCTCGAATCCCTCGAAATCAAAATCCACGCCGTCGAACACCAGCTTTATCCCAAAGCCATCCGGCTATTTGCGGAAGGAAAAGCGAGAGTCGAAGGGAACAAGGTCATCCTCCCTTAACCTTGCCCGCCCCCTCCCCCACGGTATACTCCGCCGCCTTTGGGAGGCCGCAATGGGCTACGAATTCATCGCCGTCGAACAAGTTTCTCCGGGAATCTCGCTCCTCACCGTGAGCCGCCCCGAGGCGCTAAACGCCCTCAATCCCAAGGTTCTCGAAAACCTGGAGCGAACGCTCACGGACCTCGAAAAAGACAACTCCCTGCGCGCCCTCATTGTCACGGGCGCGGGGGAAAAAGCCTTTGTCGCGGGCGCCGATATTGCTTCCATGAAGGGCTATACGGATAAAGACGGAAAGAAGCTGGCCGAACTGGGCCACCGGGTTTTCGGGAAGTTGGCCGACTTCCCCCGGCCCACGATCGCGGCGGTAAACGGTTTCGCCCTTGGAGGGGGCCTGGAACTCGCCCTCTCCTGCGACGTGCTCCTCGCCAGCGAAAAGGCGCGCCTGGGACTTCCCGAAGTCACGCTCGGGCTCATTCCCGGCTGGGGCGGAACGCAGCGCCTTCTCCTCCGCGTGGGGCCGGGGAAAGCCAAAGAAATGATCTTCTCGGGCGACCCCATCAAAGCCGACGAGGCTTTCCGGATTGGCCTCGCTGACCGGCTCGTAGCACCCGAGAAACTCCTGGATGAAGCCAAAGCTCTCGCCGCCACCATCGCTTCCCGTGGTCCCGAAGCCATCCGCCGCGCCAAGCAGGCCGTGGCCACGGGCCTTAAAGGCGGCCTCGAAGCGGGCCTCGCGATGGAGCGAAAGCTCTTTGCCGATTGCTTTACGACTCAGGACACCGCCGAAGGCATCGCCGCCTTCCTCGAAAAACGCAAAGCAAACTTTCAAGGGGAATGACCCATGAACTTTTCTCTTACCGAAACCCAGCGGATGATCCAGCAGACGGCGCGGGAATTCGCGCAAAAAGAAGTTAAGCCCCTCGCCGCCAAGATCGACCGGGAAGCCTACTTCCCCCACGAACTCGTAAAGCGCATGGGCGAACTCGGGTTCCTCGGCATGTACGTCGCGGAGAAATGGGGCGGAAGCGGCCTCGACGTGGTGAGCTACGTGCTTGCCATGGAAGAGATCAGCGCCGCCTGCGCCACGACGGGCGTCATCATGAGCGTGAACAACTCGCTCGTCTCGGCGGCCATCGAGCACTTCGGCACGGACGAGCAGCGCGAGAAATGGCTCCGCCCGCTCGCTAGCGGAAAGAAGCTCGGGTGCTTCTGCCTCTCGGAACCCAACACGGGGTCGGATGCCGCCGCCCAGCGGACCAAGGCCGTCAAAAAAGGCGACGTCTACGTCCTGAACGGCACGAAGAACTGGATCACGAACGGCCCCCACGCCGATACGGCTCTTCTCTTTGCCATGAGCGCCCCCGAAAAAGGAGTGAAAGGCATCACGGCATTCCTCATCGACTGCAAGAACACGCCGGGTTACAAGGTCGGCAAGATCGAGGACAAACTGGGTATTTGCGGATCGGCCACCTGCCAAATTCTTCTGGAGAACTGCGAAGTGCCGGCGGCGAACGTGGTCGGCCAGGAAAACGGCGGCTTCAAGGTGGCCATGAACACCTTGGACGGCGGCCGGATCGGCATCGCCGCCCAGGCGCTTGGGATCGGACGCGCCGCTTTCGAGGCGGCCCGGGATTATTCAAAGCAACGCGAGGCTTTCGGAAAGCCCATCGCCGAAATCCAGGCCATCCAGTTTTATCTCGCCGACATGGCAACACGCCTCGACGCGGCAAGGCTCCTTACCCTCCGGGCCGCGCATTTAAAGCAAAACGGCGAGCCCTACGGCACGGCCGCCGCCATGGCGAAAGTCTTCGCCTCGGAAGCGGCCAACTGGATCGCCACCAAGGCCGTCCAGGTTCACGGCGGCAACGGCTACTCGAAGGAGTATCCCGTCGAACGCCACTTCCGGGACGCCAAGATCACCGAAATTTACGAAGGAACGAGCGAAATCCAGCGGGTCGTCATCTCCCGGGCCGTGCTGGCGGGGTGATTTCTTAATCTAACGCACCGCGGCGCGTTGAACGGCGCTCACCCGCCCCGTTTGGCTTTAACGGGCGTGCCGTGCAATTATCCCTCCGTCCCGCGGTGGGATACTTCCAAGTTGTTTAAAAGTGCCGGGGAGCTTTTGGCGCCTCGGGGGAAAGGCTTGTCGCCGTGTTGCACAACCGTGTCATCCGCACCTTCGTGTCCGTCTTCATGTTCGGCCGGATCCTGGCGAGTTACGTCTGGTTTTCGCTCGTCACCCGGTCGCTTACCCCCCGGGAAAAGCGCCGCGAGAAGCTCGAAAAGCTCCACGAAAAGAACGCCGCATGGCTCTACAAGTCCTTCGTGATGCTCAAGGGCGTTTACATCAAGATCGGCCAATTCCTCTCCACCCAGATGGCTATTCTCCCCCGGGCCTACCTGGTCGAGATGGTCAAGATGCAGGACCGGGTACCCCGGGCAAGCACGGAAGCCATCCGGGAACGGGTGGTGGTGGAATACGGAAAGACCCCGGAAGAGCTCTTCGCCCGCTTCGAGCCCGAACCCCTCGCCTGCGCCTCCATCGGACAGGTCCACCGCGTGAAGCTCAAAGACGGCCGGGAAGCGGTCATCAAGGTGAAGTACCCGGGCATCGACAAATTCTTCCGCACGGATTTGGCCGTGATCCGCCAGCTTCTTCCCATTTTCGTGCGGATCATCGAGCTCGCCTACTACCACGAGCGTTCGGGCATCGAACACCGCAAGACCATCGGGGAATTCGCCAAGTACCTGGAGCTCGAACTCGACTACCGCAACGAGATCAAGAACCAGGAGAAGATGCGCGAAATCCTCACCGACATGCGGGCCAAGAACATGGTCGTCATTCCAGAAATGTACCACGAGTTCTGCCGCGACTCGATCATCTGCATGGAGTACATCGAAGCTCACAAGATGATGGACTGGTACTCGAACGGCCACGTCCCGGCCGCGAAGAAAGACTGGATCTACCGCTGCCTCCTCGAATCGGGCCTCTATACGATCGCCCACCACGGCTTCTTCCAGGCCGACACGCATCCGGGCAATTACCTCGTCCGGGACAAGGACCCCGAGAACGCGAACGAGAAAGCCACCCTCGTCATGCTCGACTTCGGGTGTTCCAAGCAGCTTCCCGAAAAATTCCGGATGGGGATCGTGGAAGTGCTCAACGGCTACCTGACCAAGCAGCAGAGCAAGATCACCGACGCCCTGTGGGATTTGGGCTACCGGACCAAACTCTACACGAAGGATTCCCTTGGCGTGTGGGTCAAATACGGCGTCCGGGTGACGGACGAGATCCTCCATCACTTCAAGGAAGGGACGCACCTGATCGACCACTTGAAAGAGAATCTCAAGGAACTCACGGCCGAGTACATCGAGATCGACCAGAACCACCGGGCCGATTACATCCCGGAGGAATACGTCATGCTCGGCCGGGCGCTGGCCACCCCGCCCATCCCCATCGACAAGTACCAGCCCCGGGCGGACATCGTCTCCTACGCCATGCCCTACATGAGCGTGCTGGCCACCAAGGCCATGGAAGACAAAAAGCGCCTCGCGGCGGAAGGAAAGCTCGAAGGCGCCTCCGTCAAACCGGCGGCGGCGACGGCGTAGGTATTAATTGATAAATACCTATTCCTTCGGCGGGGTCATTGGCAAGACTTCTGGTGGCCGCTCAACTTGCGACGGCTGAAAATTTAGCGATCCGAGGC
>JBFLVN010000213.1:0-6494 GCA_040758475.1 Bdellovibrionota bacterium | reverse complement strand
AATGGATCGGCACCCAACCGGCCCGTCCGCCGCAGAAAGTATACATTAATGTATACTTATGGCAAGAACGGATGCAATGAGAGAATCAGGGGTTTGGAGAGGCGACATTCTTTAGAGAGAGGCGTGCCGGGCGATGGATATGCCCCGCTTCCTTACCGGCCCTGTTCGTTAATTTTCCAATCGTAGTCCGAGTATTGAACTTTGATGGTCGGCTGCCGGAGAAACACCCTGTCTTCTTCGGATGGGACGTAGCGGCCCACGAATTCCAGGACGCCCCGCTCGCCGCCGAAATCCCTCTGGAACCAGTCGAAGATTTTGGAGAGACGGACGGTTTTCTCTTCGCGATCGATGGCAAGTGCATCCGGCCGGGCCAAGAACTTTTTGCCGTTGTCGTCCAGTTGCGCGGAAAGACGCTCCGGCGTGTAAGCCTCGTTTCGGAGCGGCGGACAGCTTTTGGAGGCGCATACGATGGCGAGGTGGATGCGGGGTTCACCCATCTTTCGGAGAATTTCATGTTCGATGGTATCAAGGGACCATTCTTTCCCTTCCGCTTCGATTTTCACGTCTTTCCAGAAATGGAATCCGAAGAAGGAGACATGATCCTTGATGCTTTGAGTGGGGTAGAAATGGAGCATGCCATGGAGTGTGAGAGCGTTGTACACATTGATCCAGTAAGCGAGTTTCTCATCGCGCAAAAGCTTCGAGGCAGGCACACCCGCCATTTGGACGAGGTAATTGTGAAGGGGCTTTGAGCTTTCCTTCTTCCAGGCCGAATAATTCACCAGACCTTTTTCATCCACGTATTTCTTTAAAAGCGCGTCGTAAGCGGAATGGCCGGCGGCCTGAGCCGTTGCGGCCGGGCGGATAGCAGCAGGACTGCCGCTCGCGAGGGCATTCCCAGCGGAGTAGAAGTACAAGAAAATTAGCCACAAATACTTAGCGGCCCACATCGGTCGCCTCTTCCAAGGCTTTCTTGGCGAGCTTCGTGACGTAGAGCGTGACGGCGAGGGTCGCCAGTAGACCCACGGCGAGAAGGCCATAGTACTCGGGGCCTTTTTGGATTTTCGCGCTGCTGGCCAGGGCCGCCAGGTCGCCGGCCACTTTTCCGTAATACACGTAGAGGATCGTTCCCGGGATCATTCCGACGGAAGAAACCATGTAATCGCGCAGGGTGACGCGCGTAAGACCAAGCGCGTAATTCAAAAAATTAAACGGCACGGCGGGCGATAGCCTCAGGAGAAACGTGATCTTGAGCCCTTGCTTGCCCACGGCCCGGTCGATGGCGGTAAAACGCTCGTCCTTGGCGATGCGCCCCTCGATCCAGCCGCGGGCGAGGTAACGGGCAATGAGGAACGCCGCGATGCTGCCCAACGTCGCGCCGATGAAGACGTAGATCGTCCCTTCCAGGAGCCCGAAGAGGGCGCCCGTCGCGAGCGTGATGGCCGAACCCGGCACGAGGGCGATCGTACCGAGGACGTATCCGGCGATGAGCCCCGCGGGCCCCCAGGGGCCTAATTTTTCGATCCACGCGGCGAACTCCTGGAGATAGCCCCCCAGGTATCGCCCCGCGAGAAACAGGGCGACGATCCCGGCTGCCAGGAGGAACAGGCGTAAAAAGGGCGCCCGGCCCGGGGAGGTAGAGGGGGGGATTGGGGACAAGCGGGAATCTCCTCGAACCGGGCGCTTACTTTACCTTATCGTTCCCCCGAGCGTTTCATTCCCGCTTCCATGGCTTGCGTCATATGAGGATCAACCTCTGGCGTGTTCTCATTAGGCAACGGGAGGATTTCTCCATGCACGCCAACGCCAAGAGAGCGAGCCGAATTCTGCATGTTTGCCTGGGCTTCGCCGTGATCGGGGCTGGAATCGCCTTCCGGTCCTGGTTGGGACTTCTGGGCATCATCCCCCTCGGGGCGGCGGTTTTCGGTTATTGTCCCGCTTCCTCGCTGCTCGGAGCTTTTACCAGCGGCAAGAGCGCCGAGGGCGGCGAATGCTGCGCGAAGGACGGGGGCAGGACTTGAAGAAAAGCGCCAAAGGCCGGGGTGGCACAGCGGGGAGTTCCCCGATGGACCGGGCCTTGCGCGCCATCGCGTTCCTCTCCGTCGTCACGGAGACGGGGGCTTCTCGAATTGCCGGCCTCTCCACAGGGCAAAAATCGCCGGGTAGACGAAAAGCTCCGCTGCGAAAGAGAAAATCGCCCCTCCCAGCATCGGCGCGGCGATCCGCTTCATGACGTCGGCTCCCGTGCCCGTACTCCACATGACGGGGGCAAGGCCGACGAGGTTTACGAGAATCGTCATCAGCTTGGGCCTGATCCGCCGGGCCGCTCCCTCCACGATCGCTTCCGTCAAGTCAGCCGGGGTTTTTAGAAGCCCCTTGTCTTTCCATTTCTTGTAGACGAGCCCCAAATAGAGAAGCATGACGACGCTCGTTTCGGCGTCGAGGCCGATGAGCGCGACGATCCCCACCCACACGGCGATGCTCACGTTGTAATCGAGGAGCCAGAGGAACCACACGGCCCCCACGGGCGAGAAGGGGAGCGTGAGGAAGACGATCAGGGTTTCGGTGAGCGAGCCCGTGTTGAAGTAGAGCAGGACGAAAACGAAGAGGAGCGTGAGCGGGACGATGAGCTTGAGCCGTTCCCGCGCGCGTTCGAGGTAACGGTACTGCCCTCCCCATTCGAGCCGGTAGCCGGCGGGGATCGAAACCGTTTCCTCCACGTGGGCCCTGGCTTTTTTCACGTAATCGCCCACAGGGACGTCGGGATTGACGTCCACGAAGACGTAGCCCGCGAGCTGGCCGTTCTCGTCCCGGATCATGGGCGGCCCCGTCACGGTCTTGATGTGGGCGAGCTGGGCAAGCGGTACCTGGGCGCCGCTTGGCGCGGCGACGAGCACGCGCCCGAGCGAATCCAGGTCCGTCCGGTAGTCGTGGGCGTAGCGGACGCTGATGGCGTAGCGCTCGCGCCCTTCCACCGTCGTCGAGACGGCCATGCCCCCGATGCCGCTCTCGATCACCCGCTCCACGTCCCCGACCGTAAGGCCGTAACGAGCCGCCTCTTCCCGGCGGATTTCAAAGTCTACGAAAAATCCCCCCGTCGTCCGCTCCGCGATGGCCGTACGCGTCTCGGGGATTTCGGCAAGGGCCATCTCAATTTTGCGTCCCACTTCTTCAATTTTGGCGAGGTCAGCCCCCAGGACCTTGATGCCCAGGAGGCTTCGGATTCCCGTAGCGAGCATCTCGGTGCGTGTCTGGATGGGCATCCACCAGATGTTGGGCATGCCCGTCACTTTCACCTTCTGGTCCATTTCGAGGATCAGGCCGTCCAAGGTGAGCCCCTCGCGCCATTCCTCTTTGGGCTTCAAGGTGATGATGGTTTCGATCATGTCGATGGGGGCGGGGTCCGTGGCCGACTCGGCCCGGCCCGCTTTTCCGAAGACGTGCTCCACCTCCGGAAATTCTTTCAACAGCCGGTCCATCCGGTGGAGGACGTCCACGGCCTGGTCCCCCGACATGCCGGGCGTGGCCGTGGGCATGTAGAGGATCGTCCCTTCGTTCAGAGGCGGCATGAACTCGCTGCCGAGTTTGAGGAAGATGGGGATTGTGCCGAGCACGATGAGGATCGACGAGGCGATCACCTTCTTGCGGTGCTTCACCACGAACCGCACGGCGGGTGAGTAAATCCGGATGAGCCAACGGTTTAAAGGGTTGTCTTCCTCTTTCTTGATTTTCCCGCGAAGGAAGGTCGCCGCCAGGGCGGGCGTGAGCGTCACGGCCAGGATGGCGGCAAAAGCCATGGAATAGCTCTTCGTGAAGGCCAGCGGCTTGAAGAGCCGCCCTTCCGTCCCTTCGAGCGTGAAGACGGGGAGGAAGGAAATGGTGATGACGAGGAGCGAGAAGAAAATCGACGGCCCCACTTCCTGCATGGCCTCGACGATCAGGTCGAGCCGGGGCCGGTTCGTTTTTTGTTCTTCGTCTTCTTCGATCTTTTTGTGGACGTTTTCGACCAGGATGATGGCCCCGTCCACCATGTCCCCGATGGCCACGATGATGCCGCCCAATGACATGATGTTGGCGGTGAGCTTCTGGTAGAACATGGGGATGAAGGCCACGAGCACGGCGAGCGGGAGCGTCACGATGGGAACCAAAGCGCTCCGGGCGTGCATGAGGAAAATGAAGATGACGAGGCTCACGACGATCATTTCTTCGATGAGCGCCGTGCTCACGGTGGCGATGGATTCCTGGATGAGTTCGGAGCGGTCGTAGGTGACGACGACTTCCACGCCTTCCGGCAGGCCGGGCTTTAGTTCTTCGAGCCGGGCTTTAACGGCGTCGATCACCTGGAGGGCATTCTTGCCGTACCGCATGACGACCACGCCGCCCACGGTCTCTCCTTGGCCGTCCAATTCGGTCACGCCCCGGCGCATGCCGGGTGCCAGATGCACTTCCCCCAGGTCGCGGACGAAGATGGGCGTTCCCTTCTCGGTCGTCCCGACGGGGACCATTTCGAGGTCGCGGACGCTTTTCACGTAACCCCGGCCGCGGATGATGTGTTCGGTGCCGGAAATATCTAATTCCCGGCCTCCCACGTCGTTGTTCGAATCCCGCACGGCGTCGATGACGCGGGAAAGCGGGATGCCGTAGGCCACGAGGCGGTTCGGATCGATCTGGACCTGGTATTCCTTTTCGAACCCTCCCACGCCCGCCACTTCGGCCACGCCCTCGACGGACTGGAGGCCGTAGCGAAGGTAAAAGTCCTGGACGGCCCTCAGTTTCTGGAGATCGTTCTTCCCCGAGCGGTCCACCACGGCGTACTGGAAGACCCACCCGACGCCCGTGGCGTCGGGGCCCAAAATGGGCGTGACCCCTTCGGGAAGGCGCTGGGAAGCGGCCGAGAGGTATTCAAGGACGCGGCTCCTTGCCCAATAGAGGTCCGTTCCGTCTTCGAAAATGACGTTCACGAAAGAGAGGCCGAAGAACGTCTGCCCACGCACGGAGGTGACTTCCGGCGCCGCGCGAAGCGTCGTGACCAGGGGATAGGTGATCTGGTCTTCGACGAGGTCCGGACTCCTTCCCGGCCACTCGGTAAAGAGGATGACCTGGACGTCCGAGAGATCGGGGATGGCGTCGAGCGGCGTGTTGCGCAGCGACCAGTAACCCCAGCCCGTGAGCGCCCCCACGAGCAGGAAGGTAAGGAGCCGGTTCTTAGCGCTCCAGGCGATCAGTTTTTCGATCATCGCCCGTGCCCTCCGTGCTGGTGCGCCGGGGGCGCGGCCTCGCGTTCCGGCGCCATTTCCCCTTCCTTCGGCGGAGCGCCGAAAGTTCCCCAGCGGGGCAGGGCGTTTCGAAGGCGCGCTTCGGAGCTGATGAGGAACGTGGCGGAGGTGACGACGATCTCGCCTTCGCTTAACCCCCGCAGCACGGCGTAGCCTTCATCGGTCCGCTGGCCTACGAGGACTTCCCGGGGTTCGAGCCGCCCGCCCCCAAGGTCCACGAACACGTACCGGTGTTCGCCCGAGTAGAGGACCGCTCTTTCGGGGACGGCCAGTTGCTCGCCCAGGGGGATCTCGATGCTCGTGTCCACGAACATGCCGGGCCGGAGTTCCAGGCCCGTGTTATCGAAAACGATTCTCACGGGGAGCGTCCGGGAGACGGGGTCGATCTCCGGGTAGAGGTAATCGACCCGCCCTTCGCGAGTTCCGACGGTGCCGTAGGGGGAAGTGACCCACGCCCGCTGGCCCACGCGGATGAGGGGCGCTTCGTATTCGTAGACCTGGGCGATCACCCAGATTTGCGAGAGGTCCGCGATCCGGTAGAGCTTCATGCCGGGTTCGACGCGCATTCCTTCGACGGCGGATTTTTCCGTCACGTAACCCGTGGTGGGGGAGGAGATCGTGAGGTACTTGCTCGGCTCCCCCCGCCGGGCGATCTCGTCGATTTGTTCCTTGGAGAGGTCCCAGAGGCGGAGGCGCGAGCGGGCGGCGTCCACGAGGTCGTCCGACCCGCCCCTGGATTTGGCGTCGATGGCGTTCAGGAATTCCTGCTGCGAGACGAAGAGTTCCTGGGAATAGAGCGTGAGGAGCGGCTCGCCTTTCTTCACGAACGCGCCCGTGTAGTTGACGAAAAGTTTTTCGATCCACCCGCCGTACTTGAGCGTCACGTCGGCGAGCTTGCGCTCGTCGGCCTCCACGCGCCCCACGGTGCGGATCGTGCGGGAGAGGTTCTTTTTCTCGACCTTGCCCGTTGTTACGCCGATGGTCTGGCGGCGGGGATCGGGGACCTGGCGGACCGGCCCCGCCGCGGGGGCCCCTTCCATGCCGCCGTCCCCGTCCGTGGCGTCCAGGATTCCCGGAAGGGGCGGGGAGAGCTTCAGATGGAAGAACGCGACCCGCGCGTTCTCCTTCTTGGCCTCGATCTCCATGTCCCACCCGCCCGCCATGGAAAGGCTGAAGGCGGCTTCGTATTCGCCGTCCCCTGTTTCCGTGACGGCCCCG
>JBFLVN010000212.1:0-6540 GCA_040758475.1 Bdellovibrionota bacterium | reverse complement strand
GCCCCAAAATCTGCGGCGACGGGATCGGCCCCCTCTCGCTTGAATGCCTCCGGGAAGTGGGATTCGACCTGGAAAAATTCTCCCCCTACCCGCGCTGCCGGTTCGTCACGCTCGTCTCCCCCGGCGGGGGCAAATGGCGCCCGGCATACGAAAAAGCCGCCGAAGACCCGGACGGGCTCGAGTACGGGCACGTCATCCCCCGGATGGTCTTCGACAAGGAAGCCCTGGATCACGCCGTCGCCTGCGGCGCGAAATTCGAAGCCGGCTGGTCGTTCGCGGGACTGACGAGAGAGCGGGAATGGGTCACGTCCGTCACGCTCGAACGAAATGGCGAGAAAATCACCGTGCGGCCCAAGTTCCTCCTGGCCGCCGATGGGGAGCACTCCCAAATCCGCAAAACCCTGACGGGAAAACAACGCCCCGCCGACTGGCTCGCCCTGCGGGGCTACGTGGAAGGTGTGAGGGGCCTTTCCACCGACATGGAGTTTCACTTCACGCCGTACTTGAAACCCGGGTACGCATGGGTCTTTCCCGAAGGAGGAGAGAGAAAGGCGAACGTGGGCGTCTACGTCCACCAGAAGACGCTCGCCAAAGGGCCTTCGATCCGGCAGCTTTACGATCAATTCCTAAAAGATTTCTCCGCGGCCGGGCGGCCCCTCGAAGGGGCCAGTCCCTGCGGCCCGGCCCAGGGTTATCCCATCTGCCCCTATCACCCGGGGCGGCGCCTTCACTTCGGAAACTGCCTGCTCCTCGGCGATGCGGCGGGCCTGGCGGACCCGCTCACGGGCGAGGGGATTTTCCCGGCGCTCTATTCGGGCCTTGCGGCGGCCGAAGCCGTGCGCCAGTGCCTCGCCCGGGGAGAGAAGGGCGATCTTTCGGCCTACCCGGGCCTCCTCGCCCGGATGTTCCTGCCGCTTCGGCGGCGGGGGATTTTCCTCCTGGGCCTGCTGGGTCACCTCCCCTCCCTCGTGGACTGGATTTTCTCCCGGGCCGCCACAGATGAAGTTCTCTCTTCGGGCATCTTCGCCGTCGTGAGCGGAAACGAATCCCTCGCCCGGCTTTTCTCCGCCCCTCTTTGGGCGCGGATTTATTTCCCCGCCTTCTTCCGGCCCAAAGCCCTGCCGCCGGGGAATTAGCCCCTTTTCCTGTTTACAACCTTTCACCCCGCCCAAGTTGCACCCGCGGGGGCGGCGGGGGGATAATTGCCCCCTGGAGAATTCTTTGAAGCCGTGAGCCTTCGCCAACCCAAGCCGGGATGGATCGGGGCAGGTCTTTCCCTGCTCCTCGCCCTCTCTTGCAGCGGCGGGGGCCTCAACCGCGACGGCAGCCAGGTGTCGAGCGGGGGGGTGACCCTCGGGCCCCAGATCACGGGCGTCTCCGTCTCGCCCGCGACGCCCCCCTGCGCGAACCGTACGTCCCCCTACCCCTACGGTCTTACGAGCGGCGGCCAGACGATCACCGTCACGGGCGCCAACTTCCAGGCGGGCGCCCAGGTGCGCCTCTCCAAGCTCCTCGCCCAAGTGACGACTTCCAGTGATACGCAGATCAGCGCGACCATGCCCATTGGGAGCCCCGGTCCGGCCGAGGTCGTCGTCATCAACCCCGACGGGCAGGTCAAGAGTTTTCCCCAGGCCCTCATCCTCTGCCCGGACGCGCTCGCCACCGCCGCCACGGCCCAGGTGATTCCGGCCCTGACGCGCATCGAAGTGGGCCAGCAGCTCGACGTGGAACTCCAGGTAAGCCCGGGAACCCAGGACGACCTTCGGGACCTGCGCCCCGAAATCACCCTGGACACGGGAACAGCTTCGCTCCTCTCCGGGCCCTCGCCCGGCGGCGCCGACCTTTTGATCGGCGAATCGCCAGCCATCTTCCGGTTCGTCTTCCTTCCGACGCAGGAAGGCCCCCTGGTTTTTTCGGGTGAGGTGACCGGCGTGAACGCCTCGCTCGACACGCCCGTGACCATCGGCCCGGTCCTATCTGCTACGATTCAAGTCGAACCCCTCCTCGTTTCCATCGTGCCCGAGCGCGAGAGCGCGGGCGAAGGGCAGATCCTCCGCGTCTTCGTCCACGTCGCCAACGCGGGAGCGCTTCCCGTCACGGCCTTGACGCCCGAAGGGCTGGATGCGGACGACGAGGGGGGGCCCCTTCTCCCCGATCCGCTCCCCACGCTTACGGGAGATGCCACGCTCCAGCTCGACCTCGTGACCGCCGAAATCGAAAGCGGCAGCGGAAGCTGCGCGAGCGCCCTTCCGCCCTATCCACCGCTTCCCACTTGCACGCTGGATTCGGACAGCATCGCCCTTTTCACGTTCATCTATACGGCGACGGGGCCCGGGACGATTACAGTCCTGGCCAACGCTTCCGGAAACACGGCCGCCGCGCCGCCCTTCGACGTGGTGCGGGGCCTCGCCAAGGCGACGACGGTCCTTTTGATCAATCCTGCTCCGTAGAAAAAAGTTCCCGCTCCGGCGGCCCAACGGCCGGCCCGGCGGATGGGGGATGGGGAAGCGGCGTCCGGCAACGGACGCCGCGTTTTTTATTGGGCCGTCGAGAGTTTTCGCCGTTGCGCTGGCGTCAGGAAAGGTTTCAGCGGGCATCCTTCGCACTTCGGCTTCGTCCGGCAGAAATCTTTCCCCACGTTCACGATCTGGGCGTGGAATTCATTGTACGTCGCCAAATCCCTGGGAAGCCTTTCGAGGGAAAATTCCTGGAGTTCGTCGTAATCCGCTTCCGGCGGAAGGAACCCGTGCCGCGAATAAATTCGCCGCGTGTAGGCGTCCACCACGAACACGGGGTGTTCGGCGGCATAGCAAAGGATCGAATCGGCCGTTTCCTTCCCGACGCCGTTTACGGAAAGGAGCCAGGCGCGAAGTTCATTGGTAGGCGTTTTGAACATCCGAGGAAGGCTTCCAAATTTCTCCCGGACGGCCCGGACGAGATTCTTGAGGCGCCTTGCCTTCACGCGGAAATAGCCCGAAGGCCTAAGGAGCCGGGCGAGCTTTCCATGGGGCATTTGGTCGATGGCTTCGAGCGAGAGGGCCCGCTCGGCCTTCAAGTTGGCGATGGCCTTTTCCACGTTCGTCCAGGCCGTGTTCTGGGTGAGGACCGCGCCCACCATCACCTCAAAGGGTGTCTCCCCCGGCCACCACCCCAAAGGGCCGTAGTGGGCGGAGAGGCGCTTGTGAAGGAAGAGAAGAGAATCGGTTTTGCGAGCCTTGGCCATGGTGATGATGCGAAAGCCTACCACACGGGCCACACCCGTCTGCTAGGATGCGCCGCCATGCCGGACGGCCACACCCCCGAGAGAAAACCCCGCCCCGGAAAAGCGCGGATTTCCAGGGAACTGGGCATCATCAAAAAGCGCCGGGCGGCCATCGCCCCCGCCTCGCCCGCGGAAGGGGTGCAGCTCGGAAACGTCCGGGTCGTGCTCGCCAATTCCGCCTTCGCCGGGAACGTGGGCCAGAGTGCCCGGGCCATGCTCAACATGGGTCTTACGCGCCTCTACCTCGCCAATCCCACGCCGCGCTACCGCTCGCCCGAATCCCGCCAGATGGCCGTGGGGGCGTGGGAAGTGATCAAGAACGCCAAGGTGACGAAGACCCTTCCAGAAGCCCTGGAGGGGACGGTGATGAGCGTGGCCTTCACCGCCGGGAAGGGGCGCCTCCGGCTGCGCATCGATCCCTTCGAGGAAATTCTTCCCGAACTGGCCGAGCGCTCGCGCACGGGCGACGTGGCCCTGGTCTTCGGAAGTGAAGTGAGCGGGCTTACCAACCACGAAATCCAGAAGTGCTCCCACGCGGCGCGCCTTAACGTCTCCGAGCACTTCGCCTCGCTCAATCTCGCCCAGGCCGTCCTTGTGGCGGCCAGCCAGGTGTTTGGCTACCGGCGCGAGCCCACCCGGCTCCTTCCACCAAGGCCCCTTGCCACCCACGACGAAGTGGAGCAGTTTCTGAAACAGCTTCGGGAACTTCTCGAACGCATCCGCTTCCTGCCGGAGCAGAACCCCGACCGTTTCTTCGACCAGATGCGCTCCCTCTTCCTGCGCATCCCCCTCGAAGACCGGGAGGTGAGAATGCTCCGGGGCGTCCTGACAAATTTCGAGTGGAACCTGGATCATCCGGGGAAGGCGAAGCCGAAAAAAGAAGAATCTTAGGCGTTTGCGGAAACCGCGCCCTGTTCTTGCGCCACGAACCCGAAACTCTCCTGGGCGCTGACGGGCAGGTTGGCAAGGCGCGCGCGGATTTCGGAAAGAATGGCGATGGTCTGCTTTCGGACCTGCTCCACCTTGGCGCGGCTCCGGTCGATGTCGGAAGGGAGCTCGCCGCGGCGGCTTAGGGATTCGACGATCGGGGAAAAATACTCGGCCGCGCCCAGGATCGCTTCGAGCACGGCGTCCTCGGCCGCTTCGGCCAGGGCGTCGGCGTCAGGATGATGGAACCCCTTGGACCTTCGCCACGCGGCAAGCTGGGCCATGCCCCGGCAGGAGCGGGCGTGGTTGAAACCCCCAAGCTCCCCGCTCTTCCTGGCGGCTTCGAGAATTTCCACGGGTTCGGCGAGCCATTCGACGAGCCGGTCCCGGTCGGTCTTATCGACGGGCCCGGGGGCGGTCGTGGCGGCGGCGGGGGAGGTCGTCTCTTCCTTCGGCGCGGGCGAATGGACGATGGGCCGGCGCGGCGGAAGGCTGATCCGGGGAGCGGGTTCCTTCTTGCGGCTCGTTGAAACGAGAAAGCCGCCCGCAGCGGCGGCAAGGGCGCCCAGGATCGTGCGAACCCCTCCCGCAAGCGAGAGGAAAACCCCCGCCGCCAAAAGTACGGCGCCCGCGAAAAAAAGAGCTTTGGTAGTGGACGATCCGGCGTGTTTTTTCACGATGGAGAAATCCGGCGAGCCCCCGGGGAACCGGCCCCGTCTCTAGCGGCTTTCGCGGGGCAAGGCAACGGGAATATCAATCGAACGCCGCGAAATACTGGTCGACGGGCGTGGGCTTTCCCCGGCGGGCCCGGGCGTATTCGGGGACTTCGAGCGAATCGTACCGGGGGTCCAGGACGCGCTTTCGAAGCGCCGTGATGACTTGGGGCAGCACGAGGCCCGATCCGAGCTGCGCGAAGGGCCCCACGACCGTGCCGCCCAGGTCCATGAAGAGCGAATAGATGACTTCGGTGCGCCCCTGGCCGTAGGGCTTCAAGGTCCAGGAACCGAACGTCTCCCGGATGTCCCCCTCCACGTAGACCCACTCGATCCGGTGGACTTCCGGGTAATGGACGAAGGCGACGACGACGCGGTAGCGAAGGGGGATTCCCGTGAGCCCGAAGATCATCTCCTGCCGGGCCAGGTTCCCTTTGACGAAGCGGATGCGGGACTCCTGCATGAGGGGCATGAAGTCCTTGTAGTAGTTGTAGTCGGTGAGGACCTTCCACAGGCGGTCGATGGGGGCGTCCACGACGCCGTAGATCTGGCCGTGCTTGATGTCGGTCCCCGCCACGGGGGCGAAGCTCTGGAACGTATCCCCCTCCCCCAGGCGCGCCCGCATGGCCTGGAGTTTTTGGAGATCCATGTTCCGGTCCATGACATGGGCCGAACAAGCGGCAAGGAGGACGGCCAGCCCCAAGCCCCCGGCGAGGGCGGACAGGCGGATACCCGCGAGTACCTTTCCATTCATGCGCGTTGCCCTGGCGATGCGGCCTCACTATATCATGGCCGCGCCCTGGGACCGCAAGGCGGGGGGCAGAGGGAATTAGGGCATGCACCCCGACTACAAGGCCCTGATCGAAAAACGCTTCCACGTCCCCCTCCCCGAAGCGGGGATGGACAAGCGCCTTCCCCTTCCCGAGGCCATCGCCCGCTTTACGCGGCCCGGGATGAAGGTCCACTTCGCCAGCACCCACACGCGCCCCTACGGCCTTGGATACGCCCTGGCGCGCCACTACTGGAAGAAAGACGCCCGGATCGAAGCCAGTCTTTTGAACGTGGGCGAAACCTGGATCGCCCTCGTCCTGGGGGGCGTCCTCTCGAAAGCCGTCACGACCTTTTCGGGCGACATCTGGCCCTATCCTTCCCCCAACCCGGTCATGAACCGGTACTGGCTCGAAAAGAAGATCGACATCGAGCACTGGAGCATCCTCTCCTTCACCCAGCGCCTTCTGGCCGGGGCCCTTGGAATCCCCTTCGTCCCCACCCGCTCGGTCGTGGGATCGACGATGGCGGAGGACAACGCGAAGCGCGGGACGTACCGGGAGATCGACGATCCCTTCCACCCCGGCGAAAAAGTGGGGCTCGTGGCGGCGCTCCATCCGGACGTAACGTTCCTGCACGTCCCCGCCTGCGATGTTTCAGGGAACGCCATTATCACGGCGCCGCTCGGAGAAGGCCCACTTTCGTGTTTCGCGGCGCGGGAAGGCGTCATTCTCTCGACGGAAAAGATCGTCCCCACAAGTTATCTCCGCGAGCACAACCACCTCGTCAAAGTGCCGGCCCATCTCGTCAAAGCCGTGGTGGAGCTTCCCTACGGCGGCCACCCGCGCGGAGTAACGAACGTGGGGGCGC
>JBFLVN010000211.1:0-6566 GCA_040758475.1 Bdellovibrionota bacterium | reverse complement strand
CAAATCGAGCCGGACCCGGGCTTCCAGGCCGCTTCCCGCCACCCGGTACAGGAGGAATTCGGCGCCCCCCTCCGTCGTCACGTCCAGGGGTTCGATCTCGAGCGCCCGTGCCGGTTCGACCACCGTTTCTTTGAGGACGAGCCGGAGCTTCTTCCGGCGGACAACCGCCGCTTCGAGAACGTCGTGGATGGAGCATGGGATGGGACGGTAGGAATCCATCTGCGCCAAGGCTAGCAGATATTCCGCCCGTCTTTATTCCTTGGGCTTGAACCGTGGTTGACCCCCGTAGCCCCCCCGGCTAACGAAAAACCATGCGGATCGCCATTGTAGGTGCGGGCTACGTGGGCCTCGTGACCGGGGCGTGCCTTGCGGAAACCGGAAACGACGTCTGCTTCGTAGACACAGACCCGGCGCGGGTCGCGGATCTCCAGGTGGGGCGCTGTTCCGTATACGAAGCCGGCCTCGACCGGCTGGTCGAACGAAATGTCCGGGCGGAACGCCTTCACGCCACCAGCGATCTGGCCGAAGGGGTGCGGGGACGGAAAATCGTTTTCCTGTGCCTTCCGACCAACCCCCTGCCGGACGGCCGCTGTGACACTTCGATCCTGTTCGAAACGGCCGCGAAACTGGGTCCTCTGATCGATCCCCACACGGTCCTGGTCGTCAAGAGCACGGCCCCCGTCGGCACGACGCAGCGGGTGAAGGAAGCCGTCACGAAAAATTCGAAAGTCCCTTTCTCTGCCGCCTCCAATCCCGAGTTTCTCCGGGAAGGAACGGCCGTCACCGATTTCTTCAAGCCCGACCGGATCATCCTGGGCGTGGACTCGGAAGAGGCTTACGAAACCCTTTTCGACCTGTACCAACCCTTCGTCCGCACGAACAAACCCATCCTCCGGATGGACCCGGCCAGCGCCGAGCTCTCCAAGTACGCCGCCAACGCGTACCTGGCCATGCGGATTTCCTTCATCAACGAAATCGCGCTCCTCACCGAAAAGCTCGGGGCCGATATCCCCTCGGTGCGCCGGGGAATCGGCACCGATCCCCGGATCGGAGAAGGATTCCTCTTTCCAGGCCCCGGCTACGGCGGCTCGTGCTTCCCCAAGGACGTGATGGCGCTCCGCGAGATGGGCCGGGAGGCGGGACTCCCCCTCCAGCTCATCGAAGCCACGGACCGGGCCAACGAACGCCAGAAAGCCGCCGTCGTTGAGAAAATCACCCGGGCCGTCGGCGGGGACGTTCGCGGAAAGAAAATCGCCCTTTGGGGCCTCGCCTTCAAGGCCGGGACGGACGATTGCCGGGAATCCGTTTCCATTCACGTGATCGACTCGCTCCACGCCCAGGGCGCGATCCTTCATGCGTACGACCCGGAGGCCCGGGCCGCCAACCTGGGAGAAAGCGCCTCCAGGGTGACGCTTGTCCCGAAGCCTTACGAAGTCCTCGACGGAGCCCACGTCCTTGCCGTTCTGACCGAATGGAACGAGTTCCGGGAACCGGATTTCGACGAAATAAAAAAACGTCTCGCCGCCCCGGCGATCGTCGACGCCCGGAACCTCTACCGGCGTTCGCGCCTCGAAAAGCTTGGGTTTCGCTATTCCGGCATCGGTGGACAAAAGTGACGGACCTCGCGCGAGCGTTTTCGGGCAAGCACGCCGTCGTGGCGGGAGGGGCGGGCTTCCTCGGATCCCACCTCTGCGACCGGCTCCTCTCTCTCGGTGCCAAAGTCACGGCGGTCGATAACGAAATCACGGGCGATCCCCGCAACCTGGCTGGCGCCCTCAAAACCGGCGGCATCTCCTACGTGAAGGCCGATGTGTCGGAAGCCCTTCCGGCAGCCGGGGAAAAAGTTCATTTCGTCTTCAACCTGGCTTCGCCCGCTTCGCCGCTCCACTACACGCGTTTTGCCATCGAAACGCTCCGGGCCGGTTCCATCGGAACGGAGAATCTCCTTCGCCTGGCGACAGAACAAGAAGCCGTTTTCCTCCAGGCTTCCACGAGCGAGGTTTATGGCGACCCGGAGGTTCATCCCCAACCCGAAAGCTACTGGGGCCGCGTCAATCCCGTGGGCCCGAGGTCCATGTACGATGAAGCGAAGCGCTATGGCGAAGCCGTCTGCGTGGCTTACGAACGCTCCCGGGGGACGCGCCTCCGGATCGCCCGCATCTTCAACACTTACGGCCCCCGCATGCAGCTCGACGACGGAAGAGTCGTTCCCAACTTCATCGGCCAGGCTCTCCGGGGCGAGCCCTTTACCGTGTACGGCGAAGGGAAGCAGACCCGCTCCTTCTGTTACGTCGACGATCTTGTCGAAGGGCTCCTTCGCCTTGCCGCGTCCGATGCCAAGGGCCCGGTGAATTTGGGCTCTCATTTCGAATTTACGATCCTCGAACTCGCGAAAACCGTCCACCGCCTCACGGGTTCCCGCTCCACCATCACTTACAAACCCCTGCCCGGCGACGATCCCAAGCAGCGACGCCCCGATACGGCGAAAGCAAAACAGCTCCTCGGGTGGGAAGCCCATACGCCGCTCGAAGAAGGCCTCCGCCGGACAATCGATTCCTTCCGGAAATAAAACGTGCCCGAACTCTCCGTCATCATCCCCTGTTACAACGAGGCCGGTACGATCCGGGAAATCGTCGAAAAAGTGCGCGCCACGGGCCTGGACCTCGAAATCATCGTGGTGGACGACGGCTCGGGGGAGGAAACCCGGAAAGTGCTCTCTGGCTTCTCTTTTCCAGACGTCCGTGTCGTCTTGCAGCCACGCAACAGAGGAAAAGGGGCGGCGCTACGCAGGGGGTTCACAGAGGCCCGGGGCGCTTACGTCGTCGTCCAGGACGCGGACCTCGAATACGACCCCGGCGAATTTTCAAAACTCCTTGGGCCCCTCCGGGCCGGAAGGGCCGACGCCGTCTACGGGAGCCGCTTCGCGGAAGGGTACAAAGGCGTTACCCCGTCCTGGCACTATTTCATCAACCGCTTCCTCACAGGGCTCTCCAACCTCGTCAACGGCCTCGCCCTTACTGACATGGAAACGTGCTACAAGTGCGTCCGGCGGGAAATCCTCCAAACCCTCCCGCTCACGTCCGACCGCTTCGGATTCGAACCCGAGGTGACGGCGCGGCTGGCGAAGCGGAAAGCCCGGATCGTGGAAGTACCCATCGCCTACCGCCGCCGGTCCTACGAGGAAGGGAAAAAAATCGGCTGGAAGGACGGCTTTGCCGCCGTGTGGCACATCGTCCGCTTCGGCTGGCTGGATCGGCTCCGCTAGAACTTTGTGAATTTGATGAAAGCAAACGAGTCCTGTAGACTCGCCGCCGATTTCGCGGGTAATGGGTTTCCCTCTACTATCTGCCCGAATATCCGCTCTCAAACCGCCTCTGGTAACCGGTAATGCCTGAATTATCCGTTGTCATCCCTTGTTATAACGAGCGTGCTACGGTTCGCGAGGTCGTCGAGCGTGTGCGGGCGACCGGGCTGGACGTCGAGGTACTTGTCGTGGACGATGGCTCTACAGACGGTACCAGAGAAATCCTGAAAACCCTGTCTTATCCAAACGTACGCGTACTACTTCAACCTCATAACATGGGAAAAGGAGCGGCCCTGCACCGCGGGTTCCAGGAGGCTACGGGAATTTATGTGATCGTGCAGGACGCGGACCTGGAGGTTGACCCAGCCGATTTCAATCAAATTCTCGTGCCTCTACGCGAAGGGCGGGCAGAAGTGGTTTTTGGGAGCCGCTTTGCAAACGGATACAAGGGCCTCACCCCTTTCTGGCATTATTTCATCAACTGGTGTTTGACGACCCTCGTCAATATCGTGAACGGAATCAAGTTGACGGACGAGGCTTGCTGTTACAAGTGTTTCCGCCGGGAGGTCATACAAGCTATCCCGCTCACTTCCCAGCGTTTCGGGTTCGACCCTGAAATCGTTGCCAAAGTCGCCCGGAGAAAACTGCCCTACGCAGAAGTCCCCATCCGGTACAACCGCCGGTCCTTCAAGGAAGGAAAGAAAATCGGTTGGAAAGACGGCTTCGCCGCTATTTGGCACATTATCCGCTTCGGCCTCTTGAGCCGGGGCTGACGGCGATTCCCGCGCTCATCGCCTCACGACATCTTTCATGAACGGATCACGACCCGATCTCTCCCGAAAGGATTTGACTCTCGGGTTCTTGATGATTGGATCTTTCCTCTTCGTCATCCATTTTGATTGGCTCGTTCGGAGCATTCCGGCCTACGGGATCGATACTCTTGTTTTTTTCCCGCTGATCGAGGAATACCGCCGATGGATTCAAGCGGGCCACCTCCCCCTGTGGAGTGATAGCATTTTCTGCGGACAGCCCATCGTCCTTCAATCGGAACCGCCAATCCTCCACCCCTTTCGCCTTCTCTTGATCTGGCTGACCGGAAGGCACGCCGATGGTTTCTGGCTCTTTTTTCATTCCCTTCTTGCCAGTGCCGGAATGTTCGCTTACGCGCGGGTCCTCGGCGCATCACGCTTTTCCGGCCTTTGGGGCGCACTCGCCGCTGCCCTTGGCGGCTATTTCACGGTACAAACTACGCACATTCACACGTACGCCGGCGCGGCATGGATTCCCGTTGAGCTCCTGATTACGGAAAAAATCCTTGGAAATAGAAACCCCTTCTTTTATTCGGGGCTTCTTGCCGCCGTGTTCGGACTCCAATGGCTTTCCGGCCATGCGCAGATGCCCATTTTGTCGGCTTACTACCTGGGTTTATACACCATTCTCCGCGCGTGGTTCTTCACGGAAAAAAGGAAATCCTTCGCGGAATCCTGGAAACAGCCTGCTCTGGTGGCCGGAGGGCTGACTCTGGGGCTTGGACTCGCCTTCATTCAAATCGGTCCTCTTGTGGAAGTCGTTTCCCAGACGGAACGGGCCGGCGGCATTTCCTTTTCTGATTCCGCGTACGGCTCCCTCCCTCCCTGGGGCCTTCTACTTCCCATTTTCCCCGCTTTCTATGGAACGGAGGGCCCTTCCGATAAAGTGAAATTCTGGCTTTCCTCGGCCGGTGGGCAAGTCGGCCCTTGGGATCTTCACTTCTACGCCGGGACTTCGATCGCCCTCCTGGCCCTCTATGCACTGTGGCGTGGGAAAGCGAATGTATTAGTTCGCACTCACGGTGTGCTCCTGGTGTTCATCCTGCTCTTCGTTCTTGGAAAATGGGGTCCTCTTTATTGGCTCCTTCGGCACTTGCCGGGACTCCATGTTTCGCGCGTACCGGCCCGGGCACTCGGCTTGGTTTTCTTTTCTCTCCTCTCGCTGGCTGCTTTGGGAATGGAGAGGCTCCTCGCCAATGGTCCTCAAACCTCTCCCGACTGGCGGAAATTACTTCGCCGCACGATATTGGCACTGCTCGGAATCTGGTTTCTCTGTGGAACGGTTTTACGCCTGGCCAATGACCCCATCCAGGAGAAGTTTCAAAAAATCACCCTGCGTGCGGAGGAAAAGCGCCTTGCTTCTCTTGGTCTCACCGACGCCCAAACTCGCGAAGAGCGGTTCAAACACGCCGGCTGGCGTGCCCAAACCGTTCATTCCCAATTGCTTGCGGCAACATCCCCCTTCTCTCTGCCCGCCTGGACCAATCTGGCGTTTTTGGGGTTAAGCGGTTTCCTGGTGGCCGGGCTGCTAAACGCCGCCCCGTCACGAAGAAAGTACTGGCAAATAGCGGTATTTCTAATCACAGCGCTGGACCTGCTTTGGTTCGCTAAAGCAAGCGCTACCCGCGCAAGTGACGATGATCATTCCAATAAACCGCCGCCTTATGCGAGTACCGTCGATCCTTCCTACCGGACTTTCTCTCTTTTCGACCGGGCCGACGTTTCCGGTATCCCTTGGGACGATCTACGGCGCGCCCTTCCTGTCAACATGGGCGCCGCTTGGGGCCTCGATTCACCCGACGGGGATACTTCCGCCGGGCCTACCGAAATCGCGGCTCTCCTTGATCCGCTTCATCTGTCTTATGCCTCCGGCGCCGAACGCCTGCGGCGCGCCGAGCGGCACGCGGACCGCCTCCGAACGCTCGCCGTGGGCTACGTCGTCTCCCGCCGGGAATGGGGCGAGCTTCCCTGGCCCCTCGTTTACGAGGATTCCCTCGTTCGCGTCTGGAAGGTTCCCGATCCCCTTCCGCGGGCTTTTGTCTCCGGCATCCCGGATCTCGAAGAGAGCCGGTGGAAATCCGCCCTCTCGGACCCCGAACCTTCGGAGGCCTCTATCCGGCTTCTCAGCGAACTGGCTTCCTCCCTGCACGGCCGGGTTGAATCCCTCCCCACGGACACGCCCGACACCGCCCGCTTTGAAGTATCGCTCGAATCCGCCGGCACGTTCATCCGCACGACGCGCTACGCCCCCGGCTGGCGGGCGTTCGTGGATGAGAAAGAAGTTCCGATCCAAAAGGCCCTCGGCCTCTTCCAAGGCATTCCCTTGGAAACGGGCCGGCACACCCTCCGCTTCGAGTACCGCCCCCAATCCTTCGTGAAGGGGGCTATCGTTTCCGCCACGAGCGCGGCCCTGCTGCTTTCCCTTCTGGCGGCGTCCTGGTTAAGGCGCCGCC
>JBFLVN010000210.1:0-6567 GCA_040758475.1 Bdellovibrionota bacterium | reverse complement strand
AGCCGCTTTGAGGGCGGGTTGCCGGGGCCGGGTGGGCGGGCTAAGGGATTTCCGCTCTGCGCGATGAAGGAATGGATGCTGCCATGAAGATGACGGACGAAGTGAAACAAAAAGCCACCGAATTGTTCAAGTCGGGCATGGGCCTCTCCCACGTCTACTCCAGCCTCCAGGGGCGGATCACCTACTCCGATCTCTGGCACTTGAAGCGCGATCTTCCGGAAACCGGTCCTGTCTCGGGCGGCGCTCGCGCCAGGGGCGGCCATGGCGGCGGAAGGGGCCACGGCGGGGGTGGCGGCCATGGTGGTGGCGGCGGGCATCATCACTAACGTTCCGTGAGTCCGAGCGAACCGGCCGTCCTTTGGGAGGACGGCGCCGTCCTGATCGTGGGCAAGCCCGCCGGGTGGCTCACGGTCCCCACGCCCAAAAAAGAAACCAAAACTCTCCTTCACTGGGCGAGCGATTACGTCAAACGCCACGGAGGGAAAAAAGCCTACGTCGTCCACCGGCTCGATCGGGAGACTTCCGGGGCGATCGCCCTGGCGAAGACCCCCGAGGCCCAGCAGTCGCTCGAAAAGCAGTTCCGCGAACACAAACCCGGCAGAACTTATCTCGCCTTGGTCCAGGGCGTTCCGGCCAAAAAGAAGGACCGTCTCGTGCATCGCCTCGTTCCCGACCCCGCGCAGCGGGGCGTCGAGCGGGTGAGCCGCAATCCCCGCCTGGGGGTCGAGGCGGTGACGGAATACGAAGTCCTGGAAGCTTTCGGCGGCGTGGCGGCGCTCCTGGAAGTAAAGCCCCAGACGGGGCGTACCAACCAGATCCGCGTCCAGCTCGCCCACGTGGGCCATCCCCTGGTGGGAGACCGCAAGTATTCGAAAGCGGGGAAATTTTCCGTGCGGGCGGCCCGGACCCTTTTGCACGCCCAGGGGCTCTCCTTCCGGCACCCTGTGACGGGGAAAACCCTGGAAGCCCGTGCGCCTTTGCCCGGAGATTTCGAGGAAGTGCTCATCCGGCTAAGGCCGCCTGAACCCCCGCGTTGACACCTTCCCGGCCGATCCCGTAACAATGGGCGGCCTTGGACTTAAATGCTCGCATCCATAGGGAACGGGGGGATTTTTCATGAAATCCAGTCGCTTGGGAATGGGACTGCTCGCCGCTTTGGCGCTGGCTTGGGGTTGCCAGAAAAAAGAAGCCGGTGAAATCCGGATCGGCGAGTACGGTTCGCTCACGGGCAACACGGCCACCTTCGGCCAGAGCACCCACAAAGGCGTGCTCCTCGCCGTCGAGGAAGCCAACGCCGCCGGCGGCGTTCTTGGAAAGAAAATCACCCTGATTACGGAAGACGACCAATCCAAACCCGAGGAGGCCCGGACCGCCGCCCTCAAGCTCATCCGCCAGGACAAAGTGATCGCCCTCATCGGGGAAGTGGCTTCTTCCCGTTCGCTCGCCGCCGCTCCCGAAGCCCAGCGCGCGAAGATTCCCATGATTTCTTCCGCCTCCACGAATCCGCAGGTCACGCAGGTCGGTGATTTCATTTTCCGCGCTTGTTTCATCGATCCCTTCCAGGGGGGTACGATGGCGCGCTTCGCCTTCGAAGATCTCAAGGTCCGGCGGGTGGCCATGCTCGTCGACATCAAGAACGACTATTCCGTGGGCCTTTCCCAGTTCTTTGAAAAAACGTTCAAGGAGTTGGGCGGCGAGATTATCGCGAGCGAATCTTATTCGGAGGGGGACATCGAGTTCCGGGCCCAGCTCACGAAGATTCGGGAATCCAAGCCCGAGGCGATTTTCGTTCCTGGCTACTACACGGAGGCGGGACTCATCGCGAAGCAGGCCCGGGAACTGGGTCTTGCGATCCCGCTTCTGGGGGGTGACGGATGGGATTCGACGGTGACGCTCGAAATCGGAAAAGAAGCGGTCGAGGGCGTTTACTTCTCCAATCACTACGCCTCGGACGACCCCTCCCCCCGCATCCAGGAGTTCATCGCCAAGTTCAAAAAGCGGTGGGAGGGCGAAGTGCCCGACGCCATGGCGGTCCTGGGGTACGACGCCGCCAATATGTTGTTGGACGCCATCCGGCGCGCGGGGGAGCCCGATCCCATCAAGATTCGCGACCAGCTCGCCGCGACCAAGGAATTCGCGGGCGTGACGGGAGACATGATGATCGACGCGGACCGCAACGCGCGAAAGCCCATCGTCATCCTCAAGATCGAGGGCGGAAAGTTCAAGTTCGTAAAATCGCTCGCCCCGCAATAAGATAGCCCCGGCCAAACGCCAGGACGCGAGGGCGGCTTTCCCAGGATCGCAGGGCCAAGGAATTTCCGCGGGCCGTGGAAGTTTTTCTCCAACAACTCATCAACGGCGTGGCCTGGGGCTCGATCTACGCCCTGATCGCCTTGGGCTACACGATGGTCTACGGCGTTTTGAAGCTCATCAACTTCGCCCACGGCGAGGTCTACATGGTGGGCGCCATGACGGGTTATTACGTGGCCAGGTGGCTCGGCGTGGACGCCAACCCTTCGGCGGGCGGCCTGCTCATCGTCCTTCTGGCGGCCATGATGGTTTGCGCGGCCCTGGGAATGCTTATCGAGCGCATCGCCTACCGCCCGCTCCGAAGGGCGCCGCGCCTTGCGCCGCTCATCACCGCCATCGGCGTTTCCCTCCTTCTTCAAAACCTCGGCCAGATTGTCTTCGGCGCCGATCCAAAAGTGGCGCCGGGACTTCTTTCTTCGCGCGTCCTCGTACAGGCCGGGAGCATCGCGGTCACGAGCCTCCAGGTGGTCATCTTCGCCGTGTCTTTGAGCCTTTGCGCAGGCCTGACTTTCGCCGTTCATCGGACGCGCATGGGCAAGGCCATGCGGGCCGTTTCCTTCGACCGGGAGGCCGCCGCCCTCATGGGAATCCCCATCGACCGGGTGATCGCCTACACCTTCGCTCTGGGTTCGGCCCTGGCGGCGGCGGCCGGAATCCTCGTGGGCCTCTCCAACCCCAAGATCGATCCTCTCATGGGAGTGATGCCAGGCCTCAAGGCCTTCGTGGCGGCCGTGCTCGGCGGAATCGGAAGCATTCCGGGCGCCATGCTGGGCGGCGTCCTCATGGGAATTGCGGAGACGATGGTGTCGGGATACCTCTCCAGCACCTACCGCGACGCCATCGCCTTCGTGATCCTCATCGGCGTCCTCGTGCTCCGGCCCGAGGGGCTCCTTGGAAAACCTGAACGGGAGAAGGTCTAGTCCGTGGCGGTTCCCAAGAAACTTCCGAACGGCGCGGGCCTTCTCATCGCCTTCGTGTCCCTCGTGGCATTCGACCGGGGCTTTTCGCTCCTGGACAACGCCTATTTGAATCAGGTCCTGATCCTCGCCGGTATCAACATCGTGCTCGCCGTGAGCCTCAATCTGATCAACGGCTTTACCGGGCAATTTTCCATCGGCCATGCCGGGTTCATGGCCATCGGCGCCTATGTTTCGGCGGCGGCGAGCGTTTACCTTAGCGTTCCGTTTTTCTCCTTTGTCGAAAATTCCTTGGGCTGGCCGATCGCCGCGGGGCAGCTTCTCTTTTTCCCCTTCCTCCTGGCTTTGGGGGGCCTGGCGGCCGCCTTGGCGGGATTTCTCGTCGGCTTTCCGGTCCTTCGCCTCCGGGGGGATTACCTTGCCATTGCCACGCTCGGGTTTGGTGAGATCATCCGGGTGCTCATCTTGAACGTGGAAGCCGTGGGGGGCGCCCGGGGGCTTTCGGTCGCTTCTCCCGATCCCCGGTATGACATCCGCTACGAGGGACTTTTCGCCGTGTTCGGGATCGTGGTGCTCACGGTCTGGGCCCTTGCCCGCCTTTCCTATTCGATCCGGGGCCGGGCGTATCTCGCCGTGCGGGACGACGAAGTGGCGGCCGAATCCATCGGCGTGAGCGCCGCGCGGATCAAGAGCGAGGCCTTCGTGATTTCTTCCTTCTTCGCCGGGCTCGCGGGCGTCCTCTTCGCCCAGTCCCAGGGGTACGTCCATACCAATTCCTTCACCTTCCTCCGCTCGATCGAAGCGATCGCCTTCGTCGTCCTGGGCGGGATGGGGTCGATCACGGGATGCATCCTGGCCGCCGTGGCCCTGACGGTAGCGCCGGAAGTGCTTCGCCCCGTGGCCGAGTACCGGATGGTGGCCTACGCCTTCATTTTGATCGCCATGATGCTCCTCCGGCCGGGTGGGCTTCTCGGCATGAAGGAATTTTCCTGGGGCTGGTTTTTCCGCCGGAAGGAGAAACCCTCGTGAGCCTCCTTGAAATCCGGGACGTGACGGCGCGGTTCGGGGGGCTTACCGCCGTTTCGGCCTTGAGCCTCGATGTCCAGGAGGGCTCGCTTCACGGCCTCATCGGCCCCAATGGGGCGGGGAAGACGACGGTTTTCAATTTGGTGACCGGCGTCTACGCGCCGGGCGAAGGGGAAATCCGCTTCGAGCAAGTTCCGATCGGTGGCAAGCAGCCTTTTGAGATCAATCATGCGGGTATCGCCCGCACGTTTCAGAACATTCGCCTGTTCGGCTCCCTTTCAGTCTACGACAACGTGCGGGCCGCCTACTACCAGTCCCTGGGGTACGGCCTTTCGGGGACGCTCTTCCGGGGGAAGCGTTTCCGGGAAGAAGAAGCGGAATTCTCCCTGCGGGCCCGCGATCTTCTGAGACTCCTCGGGCTTTTGAATGTCCTGGACACCCCGGCCCGGTCTCTCCCATACGGCGGACAGCGGCGCCTCGAAATCGCCAGGGCCCTGGCCACGAGCCCCCGGCTCCTCCTGCTCGATGAGCCTGCCGCCGGGATGAACCACCAGGAGACCGAAGAACTCCGGAAATTGGTTCTCGACCTCCGGGGCCGTTTCCGTTTGACCATCCTGCTCATCGAACACGACATGCGTTTCGTGATGGGCCTCTGCGAGCGGATTTCCGTGCTGGACCACGGCGTCAAGATCGCGGAAGGCTCGCCCCAGGAAATCCGCTCCGATCCCAAGGTGATCGAAGCGTATTTGGGGGAGGAGAGCCCTTCGTGATCGGGGAAGGCGTGCTGCTCGGCATCGAAGAACTCCGGGTTTCCTACGGGGCGGTCGAAGCCCTCAAGGGGGTTTCCCTCTCCGTCCGCGCGGGCGAGATCGCGGCCATCGTCGGGGCCAACGGAGCGGGGAAGAGCACCCTCCTTCGGACCATCAGCGGGCTCATTCGCCCGGTTGCCGGGCGCATCACGTTCGGCGGTACCCGCATCGATGGAAGTGTCCCGGAGGCGATCGTGGACGCGGGAATCTGCCACGCGCCCGAAGGGCGGCGGATTTTCGCGAACTTGACTGTCCGCGAGAATCTCGAACTGGGGGCCTACCGCCGGGCCGATCGCTTCGGAGCGGATTTGGAGCGGGTGCTCAACTTGTTCCCGCGCCTCCGGGAGCGGCTCCACCAGCGGGGCGGAACTCTCTCGGGCGGGGAACAACAAATGCTCGCCATTGGCCGGGCCCTCATGGGGCAGCCGCAGCTTCTTCTTCTGGACGAACCCTCCTTGGGGCTCGCTCCCAAGCTTGTCCTCCAGATTTTTGAGATCGTCCGGGAGATCAACAAGCAGGGGACGACGGTGCTGCTCGTCGAGCAGAACGCGAGGCTCGCCCTCGAAACGGCCCGTTCGGCTTTTGTGTTAGAGGTCGGAAAACTCGTCTTGTCGGGGCCCGCGGCCGATCTGGCGAAGGACGACCGGGTGAAGAAGGCATACCTGGGGGAATAATTCGCTTAATCGTCTCCGGGTACGCCCACTTCTTCCACGTCGCCTTCGAGAGAGCCCCCCAAGAACCGGGGGGCCAGATCCAGGAACCGTTCCCGGGAATCGGTGACGAGGTAGCGATGCTTTGGCGGGCTTCCCGCTGGAGCGGCCAGCTTGCGGGCGGCCAGGAGCTTTGAAACCTGCTCGGCCGTCGCCTTGGCCGAATCGATGATGGAAATTCCTTCTCCCATGACTTTCGAAATGACGCTCCGCAGGAGCGGGTAATGGGTACAGCCCAAAAGCAGCACGTCGATGCCGCTTCCTTGAAAGGATTCCAGGTATTTCCTTGCCGCCGGTTCGGCCACTTCCCCTTCCGTCCAGCCTTCTTCGGCCAGCGAAACGAACAAAGGGCAGGCCTTCGATATCACTTGCAGTTGGGCGTTTCGCGCCTGGAGGGCGGCGGTGTAGGCGGCGCTCCGCACGGTGGCGCTCGTGCCGATGACGCCGATCTTTTTTGTGCGACTCGTCTTGGCCGCTGCCTCGGCGCCCGGTTCGATGACGCCGGTCATGGGAAAATCGAAGTCGTGCCGAAGGGCTTCCATGGCGAGGGCGGAGGCCGTGTTGCACGCGACGACGAGGAGTTTGATCCCGCGTTCCGAGAGAATGCGGGTGTTCTGGCGGGAGTAACGGATGATGGTCGCCTGGGATTTGGTCCCGTAGGGGACGCGTGCCGTATCGCCCAGGTAGAGCGTGCTCTCGCCAGGAAGGACCCGGCGGATTTCCCGGAGCACGGTGAGCCCTCCGACGCCGGAGTCGAAAACGCCGATGGGAAGGTGCTGTGGGAAAGCTGGACCG
>JBFLVN010000209.1:0-6573 GCA_040758475.1 Bdellovibrionota bacterium | reverse complement strand
TCGTAATTTTCGAGAAAGGCCACCATTTCGGGAAACTTCCGAAGATCGATCCGGCCAAAGTTCCGGAACCCTTTTTCCGAGTAATCAAGGAACAGGGCGGGCGGTTTTTTCTTCAAGTCATCCAGAAGAAGGGCGAATTGGGCTGGGTCGGTCTGGGCGCGGGGGTCCAAGCCGGGAAACGCCTTGTCCACTCCGAAAAGATATCCCATCGCCGGGGCGTTCGGGGCGATAAAACGGCTGGCCGAAAGGCGCCGGGAGAGATAGTAGAGGTCCTGGGCGAAACCCCATATAAAGATTTCTTCTCCTGGTGCCGTGAGGGATTGGACCCTCTCAGCCGCACGCCGAATTTCTTCCGATTGCTCGGGAAACCCGCCCCGGAGCGCGGCCACTGTTCCCCAAGCGGGGAAAGAGACCCCTCCTATCAAAGAAAAAATCATCGCCAATAGCGCAAGGCGGGGTTTTCGTTCCGGGTCCTCGGGACGCGCGAAAGGGGAGAAAGACGCCGCGGCCAGCGCCGCCAAGGGAACAAGGCACGGGAGGTAGTAATGGCCAAGCCATCGCGCACCCAAACCCGCGGCGCAGAGAAGCAAAAACGCCGCCCCAGCAAAAAGAACCCGAAGCCTGCGGGCCCGGATCGACGGCAAGGTACGAGGATTGGACAAAGCGCCCCCTAGCAGCACCCATGCGGGCAGACTTATCAAGAGTGGCAGTAGAAGGTTGCTCGCAAAACGGCGGGCCTGGAATAAAAAAGGGACGGAGAGCCCCACGGCACTCCGGTTCGCATCGAAAATCCAATAACGAGCTTCCTCAAGACTCCCGGTTGCTCCGCAATAGAGGACGAAGAAGACGAGCGGAACCGCACCTCCCAAGGCAATCCACATAAGTTGCGCGATCTTGCGCTCTCCTTCCCGCCAGGGCCAGAGGAGTTCAAGCGCTAAGAGAGGTGAAATGAAGAGATATACCTGCCGGCAGAGTCCCGCAAGCGCGAGGAAAAATCCCGAAAGGAACAAAGACCCTGAAGATGGAGCCTCTCTCATCCGCGCGCGAACGAAATGGAGCAGTGCAAGAGCAAAAGGAAGCAGCCCCGCATTTTCCGTATTCAGGGGGAGGAATTGACGGGGTGATCCGGCCACCGAGAGCAGGACAAAGAAGAGAGCCCCCGCCCGGCCCACGGCCGTTCCAACGGGGCTCCCGCTCTCCTCTTCTCCCGAGAGGAGAGCCGCCATCTCCCCCACCGCGAGGGCCGTTAGAAAAGCCCACAGAAGCGAGAGGACGTGAACGCCCCAAAGAGATTCGACCCCCAGCAGTTGAGGAACGGCGTATAGGAAATACGTTCCAGGCGGTTTGTTGTCGATAAAATCCACGAACGGGACGCCGCCCGAAAGAAGCACTTTCGCCCCCATCCACCAACCGCCCTCGTCGATGTTCAGGATGTCGGTAAGAAACAGGGGCAATCGCGTCGCCAGCACGGATAAAAGGAGGAATCCCAGGAACTCTTTGGCCGTCCGGCCGTAGAAAACCCCCAAGACCCGCGTAGCCAGCGGCCGCTCGCATTCGGCGGGAGGGGGTGGGGATGTGGAAGGATCGTTCACAACGCCCGGTCCTTAATAAGTCTGCCGCTAGAGGGCAGGAGAGCCTTCCATAATCCCGGCGGGCCGATTTTGCACGTGGTGGCCTCTCCCTTGCCCCCTTTGCCCTAGAGTGTTATATCAGGCCCGCCAGCGGCGCCTCTTGTAAAAGGGAGCCTTGACAAGGTTCCCTTTTTTATTTGGGGCGTCCGGTTTCGTCGGGAGTAGGTGAGAGGATCGGCGCCGTGGACAGGGCGGCCCTCGAAAACAAGATCGCGGCGCTCGCCGAGCGCTTGGCGCTCCCCCAGGGCTTCCAGCTCGTGGACGTGGACTACCGCCAGCGGGGCGCCAAGGCCGACCTCAAGATCTTCCTCGACAAGCCGGGCGGGATCACCTTGGACGAGGTGGCCGAATTCTCCCGGGAATTCGGAACGGTCCTCGATGTCGAGGACCCCATCCCGGTCGCTTACACCCTGGAAGTCTCCTCGCCGGGCCTCACGCGGCCCCTTCGCAAGCCGAGGGAGTTCCTCTGGGCGAAAGGCAAGCGGGTGCGCCTCGTGCTGACGGCGCCCCCTCCCAGCGGGCAAGCGGTCATCGAAGGGCGGCTGATCGAAATCCAGGGAAGCGATCTCCTGGTGGAAGAAGAAAAGAACGGGCGGCAAACGATTCCGCTCGCGAGCATCAAGAAAGCAAACCTCGAATACGAGGAGAAGGCCCCATGAGTGAAATGCCAGGACTTGGAAACCTTAGCCGCGTGATCGATTCCGTCGTCAAGGATAAAGGGATCGACCGCCAGATCGTCGTGACCGCCCTGGAGCAAGCCATCCTGGCGGCGGCGAAGAAAAAGATCGGGACGTACCGGGAAATCGAAGCCCAGTACAACGAAGAGATCGGCGAAGTCGAACTCTTCGAGTTCCGCAAAGTCGTCGAGAACGTCGAGGACGACGAACTCGAAGTCTCCGTGGACGAGGCCAAGAAGCTCGACCCCGAAGCCCAGATCGGCGACGACGTGGGCATGAAGATCAGCCTGGGCGATTTCGGCCGCATCGCCGCCCAGACGGCCAAACAAGTCATCATCCAGAAAATCCGCGACGCCGAGCGGGACATCATCTTCAACGAGTACAAGGACCGGGTGGGCGAAGTCGTCCACGGGATCGTCCGCCGCTTCGAGAAGGGCGACATCATCGTGGACATCGGCCGCACGGAAGCCGTTCTCCCCCGCCGCGAGCAGGTCCCGCGGGAGAGCTACCGGCCCGGCGACCGCGTCCGCGCTTACATCCTGGACGTAAACCGCGCCGCCAAGGGGCCCCAGGTCATCCTCTCGCGCGCGACGCCCAAGCTCGTCGAGCGCCTCTTTGAGGTCGAAGTTCCCGAAATGGCCGAAGGCATCGTGCAGATCGTGCAGATCGCCCGCGAGCCCGGCGCCCGCACCAAGATCGCCGTCACCTCAAAGGATTCGAGCGTGGACCCGGTGGGCGCGTGCGTGGGCATGAAGGGCTCCCGCGTCCAGGCGGTCGTACAGGAACTTCGCGGGGAAAAGATCGACATCATCGTCCACGACCCGGAAGTCGCCCGTTTCGCGGTGAACGCCCTGGCCCCAGCGGAAGTCCTCAAGGTCTTCGTGGACGAGGACGACAAGACGCTGCAAATCCTCGTGGCCGACGACCAGCTCTCGCTCGCCATTGGGCGGCGCGGCCAGAACGTGCGCCTCGCCAGCCAGCTCCTCGGCTGGAAGATCGACATGAAGAGCGAGAGCGAGTTCGCCGCCGAACAGCAGCGCGCCAAGGCGGACCTGGGTGCGATCGAGGGGATTTCCCCCGTCGCCATCGAACTCCTCTACCTGGAAGGCTACCGCTCGGTCGAGGAAGTGGCCGACATGCCCATCGAGGAACTCCAGAAGATCGAAGGCATCGAGGCCGAAATGGCCCAGAAAATCCTGGACGGCGCCAAGGCCCGGGTGAAGTGGAAGAAGGAAAATCCCGAACCCGTGGCGCCACCGCCCGCAACCGAGCCGGCCCAGCCCGCCGCAACGGAGAGCAAACCCTCCTAATCCAAACCGTGCAAGGAGCCCGTCACCCAAGAGCCAAGGCCGTTTGCTAATTACCCAAGGAATCCCATGATCACAAAGCGCATCTACGAGATCGCCAAGGAACTCAACCTCCAGAGCAAGGAGGTCCAGGAGAAATTCCAGGCCATCGGCGTCCAGCTCAAGAGCGCTTCGAGCTCGGTGACGATCGACCAATACGAACTATTCCGCCAGCGCTACGCCAAGCTTTTCCAGAACCAGCCTCCGCCCGCCAAGGCCGCCCAGCCGGCCGCTGGTCAGGAAAAAACCTTTACCGTCGTACGCCAGGCGGAGGATCAGCTCTCCCAAATCCGCGAACAGGTGACCGAACGGCGCGTCTCTGGCTCCGTGATCCGGCGCCGCTCGAAAATCGACGATTCCCCCGCGCCCCCGCCAGCGCCCGTAGCGTCGGCGCCAGCGGCGCCCGCCCCGGCGGCCCCCGGCCCCACCGCGGCACGGCCGGCCGCGCCCGCTGAAAGCGCGCCCGAGGCGGCCCCTTCAACCGCGCCGACCGAAGGCGAGGAAGCTCCCCGCCTCAAGATCGTCCAGCCGGTCAAGCCCGACTTCGTTCCTCGGATCGAGCGCCCGGCTCCCGCTCCGGCCAAGGCCGCCCCAACGGGCCCCGAGGCCGCCGTGCCGGGGGAACCGGGGAAAGCCCCCATCCGTGGCAAGGAGCGCAAACCCGAAGAAGACCGGATCGACCGCAAAGGGCAGAAGGTCGAAAAGCGGGTCCTCGTCCAGAAGCAGGTCGAGGACGATTGGCGCGAAACCAAGCGGATGATCACCAAGCGCAAGGAATTCGAAGAAGCCGGGTTCCTCGCCCCCGAAGAACGGGCCGCCGAGGGGCCCACCCGCCGCCCCCGCAAGAAGCCGCGCGCTACCATCGTGCGTGGGAAGGGCCAGCTGGCCGTCGCGGGGCCGGCGAAGAAAAAGCCCATCCGCCTCGAGCAATCCATCACCCTCTCCGAAATGGCTTCGGCCATGGGCGTCAAAAGCGCCGAACTGATCAAGAAACTACTGGGTATGGATATTATGGCCACGGCGAATCAAGCCATCGACGCAGATACGGCCGCGGTCCTGGCCGCGGAATACGGTTACGAGATCGAGCGCGTGGGATTGAATGAAGACAGCGCGCTACGGCAAGGCGAAGACGCCCCCGAAAGCCTCCAGTCCCGCCCGCCGGTCGTAACCATCATGGGCCACGTCGACCACGGGAAGACGAGCCTCCTCGACAAAATCCGTTCGGCGCGCGTCGCCGAGGGCGAGGCGGGCGGAATCACCCAGCACATCGGCGCCTATCACGTGGATACGCCCAAGGGGCCGCTCACGTTCCTCGACACGCCGGGCCACGAGGCCTTCACCGCCATGCGGGCCCGCGGCGCCCAGGCGACGGACGTCGTCATCCTCGTCGTCGCCGCTGACGACGGCGTGATGCCCCAGACCCTCGAAGCCGTAAACCACGCCCGCGCCGCCGAAGTGCCGATCGTCGTGGCCGTCAACAAGATCGACAAACCCGGCGCCAAGCCCGACCAGATCAAGACCCAGCTCTCCGAGCACCAGCTCGCCCCCGAAGAGTGGGGCGGCGAGACCCTCTACGCGAACGTCTCGGCCAAGACCGGCGAGGGGATTCCCGACTTGCTCGAAAAGGTCGCCCTCCAGGCGGAAATGCTCGAACTCAAGGCCAATCCGCGCAAGCCCGCCCGGGGGCTCGTCATCGAAGCGCGCCTTGAAAAAGGGCGGGGCCCGGTGGCGACCGTCCTCGTCCAGGAAGGGACTCTCCACCTGGGCGACGCCATCGTGGCCGGCCAGCACTTCGGCCGGGCGCGGGCGCTCCGCGACGATTTGGGCAAGCAGATCGAGAGCGTGGGGCCGGGCCTTCCGGTGGAGATTTTCGGCCTCTCGGGCGTCCCCTCGGCGGGCGATCCATTCGATGCCGCGGAGGACGAGAAACTCGCCCGGCAGGTGGCCGAAAAACGCGCCCACAAAGCCCGCGAAGCCGACCTGGCGGCGAGCAAGAAAGTCACCCTCGAACAGCTCTTCGAACAGATCGGCAAGGGAGAAACCAAGGAACTGGCCGCCGTCCTCAAGACCGACGTGCAGGGTTCCACCGAGGCGATCCTCAAAGCGCTCGAAGCCATTCCTTCCGAACGCTGCCGCGTCAAGGTGATTCACCAGGGCGTGGGCGGGATCACGGAATCGGACGTTCAGCTCGCGGCCGCCTCGCGGGCCATCGTCCTGGGGTTCAACGTCCGTCCGGACCGCATGGCCCAGGAACTCGCCGAACAGCAACACGTGGACGTGCGCACCTACTCCATCATCTACGAACTCGTGGACGCCGTGCGGCAGGCGATGGAAGGGCTTCTCGAACCGGAAACGAAGGAAAAGGTCATCGGCCACGTGGAAATCCGCCAGATCTTCTCGGTGGCCAAGGCCGGCAAGGTGGCTGGCTGTTACGTGCAGGACGGAAAGGTCACGAGAAGTTCCCGTGTCCGGCTGCTACGGGACGGGAAGGTCGTCTACACGGGCCAGCTCTCGTCCCTCAAGCGTTTCAAGGACGACGCCCGGGAAGTGCTCGCGGGCCTCGAATGCGGCCTCTCGGTGGCCGATTTCAACGATTACAAGACGGGGGACATCCTCGAAGTCTTCGAGGTCGAAAAGGTGGCCGCACGGCTCGACTCCCCGGCGCCCGCCCCGGCCGGCCGCCCCGATCAGCCGGCGGCGTAAAGGGAAGGCCCGGGCTCGTTTCCGCTCCCGCCTCTTTAGCGGCAGGAGCTTGCAAAAATGTTCATCGGCGTCCTCCGGCTGGAACTCCGCCTCCACGGGAACGACTCCCTCAAAGGGAAGCGCTCGGTCGTCCGGCGAGTGATCGAACGGACGCGCCAGAAGTTTCACTGCGCGGTGGCGGAAACGGACTTCAACGACGAGCACGAGCGGGCCGAA
>JBFLVN010000208.1:0-6591 GCA_040758475.1 Bdellovibrionota bacterium | reverse complement strand
CGCCGGTCCACCTGGATTTCGTGGTGGAAAACATCGAAGCCGCCCTGGAGCGAGCGGAAAAAGCCGGGGCGAAGCGGGAAAGCGGTATTTCTTCATTCCCGTGGGGAAGGATGGCCCTTTTCTCTGATCCCTTCGGCCACGGCTTCTGCCTGCTCGAATTCAACGAGCAGGGTTACGACGCCATCGCGGATTGACCGTCTAAAATGCCCGGCTAAACCCTATGAAGGTTCATGGGCACGAGACGACGCCGGAGGACATCATGAAGGACCTGCGCAACAAAGTAGCTTTGGTCACGGGAGCAGCTTCCGGGATCGGACGTGCGACAGCCCTGGAACTCGCCCGTCACGGTTGCGATGTCGTACTGGCCGACATCGACAAAGCCGGGCTCAAACAAGTCGATGAAGAGATAAAGTCTCTGAGCCGCAAGAGCCTTTGCGTCGCCGGGGATATTTCCAAGAAAGCCGACGTCACCCGCCTCGCTAAAACGGCCATCGCCAAGATGGGGCACGTGGACGTGCTCTTAAACAACGCGGGGATCATGTACCTGGGCGAAGCGCGCCAGATGACCCTGGCCAACTGGGAGAAAATCATCGGAATCAACCTGTGGGGACCCGTGCGCCTCACGCACGCGCTCCTCCCACACATGATCGGGCGAAAGAAGGGACACATCGTCACAACGGCGTCCGTCGCCGGACTCATGGGCACGCCGGGTCTTGCCGCCTATTCCCTCACCAAGTTCGCCATGGTGGGCTTTTCCGAAGCCCTCCGCGTGGAACTCGAACCCCACGGCATCCAGGTCTCCGTCGTCTGCCCCGGTCCCGTGAAAACCAATCTCAACGAACACAGTGAATTCGGAAACAAAGATTCGAAGGCGGGGCTCTCCGAAAGTTTCCTGATGAGCACCGCCTATTCATCGGAGAAGACCGCTCGCGAGATCGTTCGCGGCATCTTGAAAAACAAGGGCCACATCCTCATCACCCCTACGACCCACGCCCTGTGGGGTCTCAAGCGGCTCTCACCCGAACTCGGCTACCAGTTCAACCGGCTCCTCTGGAAGTCGATCGCAAAGAACATCGGCGTAACGGAGCCAGGAGGCCGGAAATGAAAACACCCGGTGAAATCCTGGGCCGCCCCCTCGATCTACCCTGCGGGGCGAAGCTCCCCAACCGGATTCTAAAATCCGCCATGAGCGAGACGCTGGCCGACGAGAGCCGCGCTCCCAACTCACTCCACACCCGTCTCTACCGCACCTTCGCCCTGGGAGGGACGGGTACGCTCGTCACCGGAAACGTGATGGTCGACCGCCGCGCCTTGGGAGAACCAGGCAACGTGGCCGTGGAAGATGAACGCCACCTTTCTGAACTTCGGACATGGGCCGCCGCGGGAACGTGCAACAGCAATCATCTCTGGATGCAGATCAACCACCCGGGCAAACAAGCCCCACGCGGCCTCTCCCGCCACCAAGAGGCCGTGGCCCCTTCGGCCATCCCCCTGGAAGGAGCGGGGATGAAACAGGCCTTCGGCGTCCCCCGGGAGCTGCGGCCGGAGGAGATCGAAGAGATCATCGCCCGCTTCGCTCGTACGGCGGGCATCGCCAAAAAGGCCGGGTTTACGGGCGTTCAAATCCACGGAGCTCACGGATACCTCGTGAGCCAATTTCTCTCCCCGCGCCACAACCACCGCGCCGACGAATGGGGCGGCACGCCCGAAAAACGCCGGAAGTTCGCATTGGATGTCTACAAGGCCATGCGGGCGGAGGTCGGGAAAAATTATCCCGTTTCCATCAAGATCAACTCGGCCGATTTCATGCGGGGCGGCTTTTCGGACGAAGAATCCCTGGACGCCGTTCAGGCCCTGGCCGAAGCGGGAATCGACCTCATCGAAATTTCGGGTGGAAGCTACGAGAGCCCCGAAATGTTCACTTCCAAGAAAAGCACGCGGGAGCGCGAAGCGTATTTTCTGGGCTTCGCTGAAAAGGCGAGGAAACGGATAAAAACCCCGCTGGCCGTTACGGGCGGATTCCGAAGCGCCGAGGGGATGGCCCGCGCGGTGGAATCGGGCGCCGTGGACGTCGTGGGCCTGGCCCGCTCCCTGTGCGCCGATCCCGACATCCCCCGCAAAGTGCTGGCTGGCGTCCCTTTCCCCGATCCCATGCTCAAACGCACAACCGGAATCCCGCTGCTCGACAAGATCGGCCTCGTCGAAGCCACCTGGTACGGCGAGCAACTCATCCGCATGGCCAAAGGAAAGGCCCCGGACCCCAAGATGAGCGTCCTCGAAGCCACCGCGCGCAACTTCCTTGCCAAAGGCCTCAAGGCCTTCCAACAACGCAGGGCCTAGGCGCACGCTAGCCCGGAAAAAAGAAACGGCCGCCAGAGAGATTCTCTGGCGGCCGCCTTGTTTTCATGGCTCCCCGGGAGGGACTCGAACCCCCGACATGGCGGTTAACAGCCGCCTGCTCTACCGGCTGCGCTACCGGGGAACAAAAAAGCGCCGGCCCCTGGCGGGGCCGGGCAGGGCGCAGAGAGTATTTAGAGGCGCACCCGTTAGTCAACGCCTGCGGGGGGCTTTTTGCGGCCTTTGGGGGCCACTACCTGGCCATTTCTTCCTCGAACCGCGAATGGAGCGTCAGGGGCTTTTGCACCTTCCGGCGCATCCGCATGTTGAGGAGTTCGACGGCAAGCGAGAAGGCCATGGCGAAATAGATATAGCCCTTGTTAACGTGCTGGCCGAAGCCCTCCGCGAGCAGCATCACGCCGATGAGAAGGAGGAACGAAAGGGCGAGCACTTTCATGCTGGGGTGACGATTGACGAATTCACTTACCGCGTCCGAGAAAAGGAGCATGGCGCCAACGGCCAGGATCATGGCCGCCATCATGACGGGAATGTGCTGGGCCATGCCGACGGCGGTGATGACCGAATCCAGGGAAAAAACGATGTCCAAAAGGGCGATCTGGACGAGGATCGCCGCGAAAGCCGACCCGCCTTTGGGCGTTTCCCGCTCGTGGTGCTCGACTTCGAGCTTTTCGTAAATCTCCATCGTGCTCTTGCCGATGAGGAAGAGACCACCGACCAGGAGAATCATGTCGCGGCCCGAAAAGCCGTGCCCCAAAACGGCGAAGAGTTCCGCCGTGAGGCCCATGACCCAGGAAATAGCGAGCAGGAGAAGGAGCCGCATGCCCAAAGCGAGCATGAGCCCCAGGCGTCTCGCCTTGGGTTGCTGGGCGGCGGGAAGCTTCCCCGCCAGGATCGAAATGAAAACGATATTATCGATGCCTAAAACAACTTCAAGAGCCGTCAACGTCGCCAGGCTGATCCAGGTTTGAGAATCGGCAAGTAATTCAGTCATTTCATTCCCTTTATCTACTTCGAATGTTCGTGGCCGGATTTTTTGTGGAGTTCCTCGTGCTCGCGCTTGGAAGGAGGCCGGGTGTCCTTCTCGGCACCAGCGGTGAGACGTACCGTCTCCAGGAATTTCACGTTCGCGCAATTGTCCACGCCGGGGACGCCGCATTCGGCGGCGTTCGGGATGTAGAACCGGAACGGCCCGCCTTTTTTCTCCGAAAGCGGCCCGCCCGATAGGCCGTAAACCACAACCGCTTCCCGGACGGCTTCAAGCGGGATATTGGCCGAAAAATCCCCATCGGAGGAGGCGAGGGTCACGTGGGTCGCGGTTTTTTTGGGCTTCACCCATTCCAGGAGAAAAGAAAACCGGATACCTGTCCCCTCTCGGCCCGGAACCAATTCACTCACGTCGGGTACTTGCCCGGCGAGTTTCGCCAGATCCTCCGCCGAAAATTCGGCGGGCTTTTCCACTTCGCCTTGAAACAAGAGCTTTTGCACGGAGTGTCCCCCTGAAAGCGGGCGCTACTATAAAGATGCGGATTTTCCAGAACAACAGGGCATCAAGAAGGGCCACCCACGAGCATGCGACCGTCCACGGCGATGGCCCCCTGCCCCGGCGGCAGAACCTTGATGGGGTTCAAATCCACTTCGAGAATCTCCGGGACGGCAAGGACGAGGGCCGAGAGGCGCCGGACGATTTTTTCGAGGGCGGCGTGGTCCCCTGCTGGGGCACCGCGGTAACCCTTTAGAAGCCGCGCGGATTTGAGGGCCCTCACCATCTCCGAAGCATCGGTGTCGCTCACGGGAGGAAGCCGGAAAATCATGTCCCCCACAAGTTCGACCAAAACACCCCCGGCGCCGCAGAGCACCAGGGGGCCGAAGGTCGCGTCCGTCGTGATCCCAGCGAAGAATTCGAGCCCTTCTTTTACTTCCCGCTGAAGGAGAATGGCCTCCAGTCTGGCGCCTGCTTTTTCGATCCGCCCGCGAATCTGCTCCGCTGCCTTGGCCGCCTTCCGGGCCGAATCGATCCCGAGTACGACGCCCCCCACATCGCTCTTGTGAATCACGCCCGGGGCGATGGCCTTGGCCACGAGGGGAAAACCCAAATCCTTCGCCGCTTCTCCAGCTTCTTCCACAGAAACCGTCCGGCACGGGGCGAAACCGATTCCCGCAAGCCCCAGCACGGCGGCGAGATCATCGGGCGAAAGCCAGGCCCGATCTTTCCCTGAGCGGGCCCGGTCCACGATCTTCCGGATCGCGGCTGCGGAAATGGCATCCAGTTCTTCCCAATCTCCGCGTGGGCGCTTTCGCCACTGTTCGTACCGGGCCGCCGCCGAAAGGGCCCGGGCGGCGCTTTCGGGAAATTCAAAGACCGGAAGTCTTCCCCGAGGGCCCTGATGGATTTTCTCCCGGTCTCCCGCGTTGCCGACAACAACGCAAACGACGGGCTTTCCGCATGGAACGTCTCCCGCTCCCCGCGCCATCGCCGAAAGAATTTCCTCCGGGCGTGTGACCCGAAGGGGCACGTAGAGGATCGCCACCGCGTCCACGGAAGGATCGCTTCCCACGGCTTCGATGGTTTTCTCGAAGTGCTCGGGCGAGGCGGAGGCGATCATGTCCACGGGATTGGCCACCGCTGCCGCCGCGGGAAGGAACGCGCGGAGTTTTTGCTGAACGCTTTCGGAGAGTTGCGGGATTTCGAGCCCGGAGGATTCGCAGGCATCGGCCAGAAGAATGGCCGGTCCCCCCGCGTTCGTAACCACGCCGATCCGGTTTCCCCGCGGCGCTCCTTGGGTACTGAGGAGGGATGCGATTTCAAAAAGCTCTTCGAGCGTATCAGCGCGGATGACGCCCGCTTGTTCAAAGAGGGCGTCCGCCGCCACGTCCAGGCTCGCAAGCGCGGCCGAGTGGCTCGCCGCGGCCCGGGCGCCCGCTTTCGTTCGCCCCGATTTGACGGCGAGCACGGGTTTCTCCCGGGCGATCTCGGGCGCCAGGCGCGCAAAGCGCCGGGGATTTCCAAAACTCTCCAGATACAGGACGATGACTTTCGTTTTTGGGTCTTCTCCCCAATAACAAAGAAGATCGTTCCCCGAAACGTCCGCTTTGTTTCCCACCGATACAAAGCTCGAAAGCCCAAGGCCAAGCTCTTTTAACTTGTCGAGCATGGCGATCCCGAGAGCTCCGCTCTGGGACATCATTGCGATCTCACCCGCCGGGGGCATTCCGGCGGCAAACGTGGCGTTCAGGAAGACGGACGTGCTCACGATTCCAAGGCAGTTGGGCCCCACTATACGGATGCCGGCGCTCCGAGCGATATCCACGAGCCGCCCCTGGGCCGCCTTCCCTTCGGAGCCGGCTTCGGCAAAGCCCGCCGAAAGGATGATCACGCCCTTTACTTCCGCCTTCGCGCAACTGCACAACGCTTCCTCCACCGCGACGGCCGGTACTGCAATGAAGGCGAGGTCCACCGGCCCTCCGATCGCGGCCACGTCCGGATAACAAGGAAGGCCCGCGATCTCCTTGGCGCTTGGATTGACGGGATAAATCTTTCCCTTGAAACCGCCTTCGAGGAGGTTCGAGAGGAGCGCGTTTCCCACTGCGCCCGCCTGACGCGAAGCGCCCACGACGGCGATGGAAGCGGGTTCAAGAAGGGGCCGGATGCTCTTGGCCGCCGCCGCCCGCTCCCGCGCCAACTGGGCGGCAAGGGATTCGTGGGTCTCCGCGGTGGGAAAGGATACGCGGTAAACGCCGCGGCTTAAGGACCGCTCCAGGGAAAAACCGCTCTGAGTGAAAACGTCGAGCATTTTCTGGTTGTAAGCGAGCACGTCGGCTTCGAAGGCGGAAATGCCTTCCCGCCGCGCGATGCGCGCGAGGTGCTCGAGAAGGAGCGTACCGATCCCCTGGCCCTGGTACTGGTCCTCCACCAGGAACGCGACTTCGGCGGTTTGCCCTCCGGCGGTCCTCACGTAGCACCCCACCCCGGCGATCCGTTCCACGCTGTCCGGCACGATCACCGCCAGGGCGGCCGAATTGTGGAAATCGAGTTCCGTCAGGCGCATAAGTTCTTCGTGGCTGACGGATTTCCTGGCCTGGAAAAAGCGGAAGTAGATGGACTCGGGCGAGAGCCGCCCGAACATTTCGAGAAGACGGCCCTTGTCGCCGGGCCGGACGGCGCGAAGGAGGACGGGCTTTCCGCTCCGGAGAAATCCCTGCCCCTGGTACTGGGAATGATCCACGCGGCCCCTC
>JBFLVN010000207.1:0-6612 GCA_040758475.1 Bdellovibrionota bacterium | reverse complement strand
GATCGATCCTGAAACCGGGGCTGGCACTGTCATTGATGATCTGGTGGATGGTGCTACGGCCTATGAGTCCATTGCGGGGTTAGCATTTCGTGGGAGTACGCTTTACGGGCTCGTCGCCGATGGATCCAGGTCGGGCGGAAATGACAACGAGCTCGTTACGATCGACACGGTTACGGCGGAGGTTACGCCGATCGGCAATCACGATTTCGGGGGCGGTAGTTGGGAGGGAAACGGAATCGCCTGGGCGCCAAACGGCGTGCTTTATGTCGCCACCTACGATACCGACAATATTTTGGGAACGATTACCCCGGCTACTGGAGTCATCGCCACGATCGACGTGTTCACGCAGAATTCCTCGACTTCCGATACAGTCAGGGCAATCAATTTTATTGGCAACGTTCTTTACGGGATCGAAATGGATCGGGCTGGAGGCGCGTCGCTAGTCACGATCGATACGGTCACTGCCGAAACGACGGAGGTCGGGGCCTTGCCGGCCAACGTCCAGGCCATGACCTATGCTCCATAGGCAAGCGCCTATCTGGCCCCAAAATGGCCCCGCAAAATCAAAAGGGGCTGGCCAGTTTGGCCAACCCCTTGGAATCACTTGGTTGCGGGGGACGGATTTGAACCGCCGACCTTCGGGTTATGAGCCCGACGAGCTACCGGACTGCTCCACCCCGCGCGCCTTGTGTAGTCGTGGGGGGTGGGGGAGTCAAGGAGCGCGGCGGCGTCTTTCTTTGGAACGGGCCCGTTCGCGCTCGTTACTCACGCGGTGGCGCTTCTTGTAGCCGGGCTGCACGCGCGGAGGTTTGGCGCGGGCGAACCCTTCGCCGCGCGGCGGTTTTTCGGGGCGCCCGGCGGGAAGGCCCGAGATGGGCCGGCCGGCCGTGAGGTCGGAGACGAATTGCATCTCCTCCGCCGAGAACGGGCGCCAGGCGCCGGGCGGAAGATTCCCCAGGCGAAGGGGCCCGATGCCCACGCGCTTTAACTTGATCACCGGAAAGCGCACGCGCTCGCACATCCGGCGGACGATCCGGTTTCTTCCCTCCGTGATGGTGATTTGCAGCCAGTCGTGTTGCTCCCCCCGGCGGACGACTTCCACCTTGGCGGGCAGCGTGGGGCCATCGTCCAGGATGACGCCCCGCCTAAGTTTTTCGAGCGCCTGGAGCGTGGGCTTTCCTTCCACCTTGGCGAGGTACGTCTTGGGCACCTCGTAGCGCGGGTGCATGATGTGGTTGGCGAACTCGCCGTCGTCTGTGAGGATGAGAAGGCCTTCCGAATCCCAGTCGAGCCGTCCGGCCGGATAGAGGCGTACGTCGGTCTTTTCGAGGAGATCCCCCACGCAGGGGCGCCCTTCCTCGTCCTTCATGGTGGTCATCATCTGGAGGGGCTTGTGGAGGATGATGTAGTGGTGGCGGCGCTTTTTCTGGCCCACGCGCTCGCCGTCCAAGCGGATCGCGTCTTTTTCGGGATCGGCCTTGGCGCCGGGTTCCCGGACGATCTGGCCGTTTACCTGGACGCGGCCCGCGCGGATGAGTTGTTCCGCCTTGCGCCGTGCGGCGACGCCCGCGTGGGCGAGAATCTTGCTGACCCGTTCTTCCACGGGCCCTGCGATAGCCGAAACGGGCGCGCGGGGGTAGGGCGGATCAAATCCAGCCCGCGCGGAGGGCCCCCAGGTAGAGGGCCGCAAGGCCGAAGGGGACGCCCACGACGGCGCTGAGGATCACTTGCCGCCCCAGGGCGATGGAATGGCTTGGGTCGGCGGCGGCTCCGGCCCGCTTTACGACGATGACGACGCAGTAGAGGTTTACCGCGACGGCGGTAAGGCCCGCCGCGATCTTGGCGAGGAGGAGGCCATCCATCGGCCGCCCTCGAAGGAGCAGGCCGCCCGTAACGAGCACGGCCACGAGGAGCGGCCCCTCGATGCACAGGTCGATCCAGTAATGGAAGCGCGCCACGGCCGGGACGAACTCGGGCCGCTTCCGGGCGACGAGTTCCATCGCACTCTCGGCGAACACGACCCCGCCCCAGAAGCAGAGGAAGAGGAAGTGGAGGATGTGAAGCCCGGTCATGGGCGGCTCAGGTCAGCTTGTAGCTCTTGATGAACGCCGCCGTCGTCGCCAGGTCGAAGTAGGTAACGCCCTGGGAGATGCGCTTGCCAGTCTCCTTGTCGGTCACGGTTCCGTAGAGGGTCGTCATGCTCTTAACGAGATTGAGACCCTGGCGGTTCTTGTTGCCACGGAAGACGTAGCGGCGGCCGTCGTCCCCGTTGAACTCGAAGGCGTAGTGGAGCATGCCGGTCTTGCGGGCCGGGTGGACTTCGATCGTGCCGTGGAGGAGGCGCGCGCTCTTGGCGAGGCCCTCGGCCTTTAATTCGCCTTCCAGGTTCCAGGTCAGGCGGTCTTCCTTGTTGGTGGGATCGAAGAAGCCCACGAGCGAATCGGCAAAAGCCCGGCCGGTGAAGGAGAAGGGGAGTTTCTTCCCCTTCTGGGGGCCCTCTTCGAGGACGTGGTGGCCGGACATGGTTTCGGAAAATTCAAAGCCCTTCGTTCCGACGACCGGAAGGTTGCGGGCCATGCTGGTGATTGCGGACATGTTCTTTGTTCCTCCTTCTAATTCCAAGGGGCTTTGCCCCCGTTTGAGACTTCTTTAGGCGGCTTCCCTGGCATTGTAGGATTTTTCGAGGCGCCGGGCGATGAACTCGCTGGCCCGGGTCGCAAGCGCCATGATGGTCATTTGCGGATTGACGCCAAGGGAACTCGGGACGGCAGAGCCGTCGCAGATGAAAAGATTGCGGACGTCGTGGGCCTCGTGGGTAGGGCCGACGACGGATTTGTCGGGATCGAGCCCCATGCGGGCCGTGCCGAGGGGGTGGTAGGCCGTAATATCGAAGTGCCGGGCGCTCACCTTGGCGCGGGCCATGCGGTCCACGTCCCGGGTGCTTCGGAGGGTTTCCCAGCCCGAGAGGCCCGGATAGACCTCCTTGGCCCCGGCGGCGAAGTAGATGCGGGAGAGGATCTCCATGCCCCGTTGCATGAGCTTCGTATCCCGTTGATTGAGCCAGTAGAGAAGCAGGGGTTCGCCCTTGGGCCCCAAACGCACCTGCCCCCGGGAAGAGTCCTGCACCATGAACCCGAAGGCCGAGACGTGGTTGTAGTTCTCGACGATGTCCATGTACCTCGGGCCGAAGGACGTGAGGGCCGAAGCGCCGATGTCGAGCGGCACGAAGGCTCCTTCGAACATGAGCCCTTCGTTCGCGAATTCTTCGACCGCGTAGCCCTGAGGGATCGTGCGGGAGCCGTTTATTTCTTCATCGAAGAGGGCGAGGACTTGAGAAGCGGGATGGATCGAGAGGTTTTTCCCGAGTTCCCCCGAGGAGTTGCATAAGTTGTTCTTTAGAAGGAGGGGCGGGGTGTAAAACGTCCCGCAGCTCACGACGACGACCTTGGCGCGGACTTTGAGCTTCGTGGACTTCCCATCCTTGTGCTTGATGCTCCCCTCGACGCCCACGGCCTTGCCGCCCTGGGTAAGGATTTTTTCCACCTTGACGCCCGTGACGAGCTGAGCGGCGTTCTTTAGGGCTTCGGGAACGTAGGAGACATTGGTGGAGCGCTTGGCGTCCGTGGGACATCCAAAACAGCAAAGCCCCTGGCCGTCGCACTCGGGGGCGTTCCGCAGGAGCGGTTTGTGGTTCTTGTAGCCGAGCGTTTCGCACCCGCGGGCGATCACACGACCCGGGCCGCCTACGTATTCCATCTTGGCGGGGGCGACCTGGAGGATTTCCTCGACCTTGCGGTAGTAGGGATCGAGCATCTCGGGCGTGAATTCGGAGAGGCCCAGTTCGGTGCGCCAGCGGGTGAGAGTTTTTTCCGGAATCCGGTAGCAGGTGCCCGAATTGATGGTCGTGGAACCGCCGACCGTCTTTCCGGCGGGGATGGGGAAGAAGGAATTTCCCCAGGCGATTGTAAAGCCGCCGTTCCGATACATCTTGCGCTGCATTTCGATGGGGCGGCCGTTGAAGTCCTTGCGGGTGAAGTACTCGCCCTCTTCCAGGAGAAGAACGGCATAACCTCGCTCGGCCAGTTCCTTGGCCACTGGCGCGCCGCCGGCGCCCGTTCCGACGACGACCGCGTCGCATTCCATTTCTTCGTCCTGGCCGAGGTTCGTCCCGCTCGTGATGTTCTGTTGCCAGCGGTGCTCTTCGATCTGGGCCGGGGGCTCGACGGCGTAACGGCAGCCAATGGCTTCGAACATTTTGGGGTTGTTGAAGTGGGCCGCCTTGAGGGGAGTAAGGAGCATCCGGAGCCACAGGCGCGTCACTTCCCCTTGCTGCCAGGACTCGAGCATGGCCAGGCGCTTTTCGCTGGAGAGTTTCGAGAAAGGCCGGCCGTAACGGGGGAGGGCCTGGACTTCGAGCGCCCAGAGGGCGGCCCGAAAGCCGTAATGGGCCGCAGGGCCGATCCGGTGGATGAAGTTTTCCATTTTGGAAACGGTTTCCGAATCGGCGCCGGGAAAAATCTTTCCGGCGGGCAGGGCGGCCTCGGCGAGTTTCAGGAAAATCTCCCGCTCCGTGTTATTCAAGAAGGTTTGTCGCTTGCCCATGGGCCGGTTCCCCGAGTTGCTGTGGCTTTCGGGACTGGACTAGGTGGTCCAGTCCGTTGACGGCAATTCTATCCAGTCCGGGATTTTCTGCAAGGAAAAATTTTGTAATACAAAAATTCTAACTAGCTGATCTAACAGTGAATTTCGTCTAACCCACTGGAACGACAAAGGAATTTCCAATAGGCGGCCTGTGAATATCAAACATTGTTTCCGGACTGGTTAGTCCAGTCGTAAGGGCATCCAGCGGTGCTCGCGTGCTTTTCCGCGTGGAGTGGTTGTCGTAAAAAGACGGAAGGTGAGGGCGGGGAGTTCCCGTGAACGATCCCATTCCCCCCAAGCCATCCGCTCCAACCTGCGCCACCGGCACCGACGCGGCGGCGCGCATCCGCAAGACGCTCTTCTGCCACATCTGCGGATCGACGGACCTCCGTTCCGAGCACTGCAAGGTCTTCTGCCGCAAGTGCAACCACCTCGTCGAGAATTGCAGCGGAGATTGAGGGTGCGGCCTCGGAATGACAGATTGGCGTATTCGTTAAGAGGTCTTATCCGGCGAAGGGTCCGTCCCCGCGATGGACTCGTAGGAGACGTCCTTCTTTTCGGATTCCACCGCCGCATCCGAAGCGGGCGGGGATACTTCCCCTTCCGCCGGCTGGCCTTCGGCGAGGAGCCCATCCTGCTCGGCCTCGATCTGTCGGCGGCGCTCTTCCATGTACTGGCGGATTTCTTCGGGCACTTCCGCCTCGGCTTCGCCCAGGTCGCCGAGTTCCTTGATCTCCCGGAGGGTGGGGAGGTCCTTGAGTTCGTTGAGGCCGAAGAATTCGAGGAACCCGGGCGCCGTGCCGTACATCATCGGGTAGCCCGGCACTTCCTTGCGGCCCACGGGCTTGACGAGGCGCTTTTCGAGGAGCTTCACGAGCACGGCGCTCGAATCCACGCCCCGGAGCTGGTCGATCTCGCCCCGGGTGATGGGCTGCTTGTAGGCCACGATGGCGAGGGTTTCGAGGGAAGCCTGGGTGAGACGCCAGGGCCGCGTTTTCTGGAGTTTCTTTAGCCACGGCGCGACGGACGCCACGGTGCGGTACTGGTAGCCGCCCGCCACTTCCTGGAGCACAAAACCCGTGTTCCCTTCCTGCGCCTTCTGTTCCCCTTCGGCGATCATGGCCTTGAGGACGGGCCGGACGCGGTCACGGGGCACGCCATAAAGGACGCGGAAAATATCATTGGCGGAGAGAGGCGTATCGGAGGCGAAGATGATGGCTTCGATGATGGCCTTGAGGCGCTCGTCGGTGAGCGGCGCGTTGAAGAGGGCGCCCTGGGCGGTTTCTTCCTTGGCAGTCTCTTCGGCCGCCGCTTCGGTTTCGGCGGCGGCAGCAGCCGCTTCTTCTAGCTTGCGCTCTTTGCTATCGCTATCGGAGCTCATTCGCTCTCCTCCTCATCATCATCTTCATCTTCCCCGGCATCGGTATCTTCCAGGTCGTATTCGAGTTCGTCTTCCTCGTCTTCGTCCCAATCTTCTTCGTCGCCGTCCAACTCATCGTCCTCATCGCTCGAACCGGCGGCGTCTTCGGATGGGGGAGCCGGTTCCTCTGTTTTTGCTTCGGGTTCCGGTTCGGAAGCCGGCTCTTCAAGCGGGAGCGCTTCCTGGGCCGTATCGGGAACGGGTTCCTCGGAGGCTTTGGGCATATCCCAATCGATCTGGGCGCCATCGATTCCATCCACCGAAAGGTGGTTCTGAGGAAGAAGATGGATCGTGGCGAACTGTTCGGCTTGCACGACCTTGAGCATCTTGAGGCGCACGAGTTCGAGCACCGCCAGGAACGTGACGATGAGCCACGCCCGGCTGCGGGGCGTGCTGGCTTCGAACACGTCGTCGAAACTGATGCGCTCGGAGCCCGAAAGCCGCACGGCCAGTTCTTTCATCCGGTCTTTGACGTGGTAGTGCTCGGCCTTCACCTTGTGGCGCTCGATGGGCGCCCGGGCGAGAACCCGGCGGAAGGCTTTGAGGAGCTC
>JBFLVN010000206.1:0-6712 GCA_040758475.1 Bdellovibrionota bacterium | reverse complement strand
AAGAGGCCCCGTTCGTCCTCGGTCTTGTCCACGTGGAGGATCACGGCGCCGATCCGCGCTTCGAGGGGCACGTCCTTGGCCTGCTGGACCGCTTCGTACTGCTTGACCGGCGCGCAACCCGCCGCGCCGAAAAATAATAAGAGGATGAGGGAATAATAATACCGCATGGCGTCCGTCCCCCTGGGAAAGCGATTCTAGCCGCCGGGGCGATCAGTACGAAAACCGCAGGCCCAGGCCGAAAAAGGAAAAAGCCTTTTCCTCCAGGAAAAGCTGCCCGAAGGGGCCGTGGCCCCGGTAGTATTCAAGGAGGATCTTCACGTTCCGGCGGAGCGGGTCGCTTTTCCGCAGTTCGAGCCCCGCCACGACGGCCTGGTCCGGCCCCCAATCGTGAAGCTCGAAAAAATGGACGTCGTAGGCGAAGACGAAGCGGCCGATGACGAGAACGCGCCACCGGGTGCGGCATTCGACGCCGAAGTGAAGCTCGCCGCGCTTCAAACCGTTGGGATCGATGTGGACCTTGTAGGCCCCGCCCCCGTAGGCGCGCCAGGGGCCGTAGGCGTAACTGACGAGCCCCTCCAAGGCTTCGAAACTCAGGTTCACGCGCTGGACGAGCGGGCGCTCTTCGACGAATTCGTCCCCCAGGTGGGAACTTTGATGATAGAAGCGGGCGCGGGCCGAGAAATTTCCCTGCCGCAGGGAGAAGGCCGGCCCCAGGACAAAGTCCACGTTGATCAAATCGCCCCGCAGGTCATCCGAAAACCCCACCTGGGGATTGGCGAGCGCTTGCGCTCCTATCTGAAAACCGTCCGAATCCCCGGGCCCCCGCTCCGCCCAGGCGTATTCAAGGAACCCGAACGTATCGCCGATGAAGGCCAGGCCGTCTAGCCGTGTTTCGTCCGGCAAGTCCATGCGCAGGAGGGAGAGTTCCATCCGGGGTTCCCGAAGATCGGCGAGCGGCGGGAGAAAGAAGGTGCCTACCGGGAAAAAATCCCAGCCCGGCGGAAGGTGTGGGCCCTTGGGTACGGGACTGCGGCTGATGAGCCACTCCGGAAGACTGCCTACCGAGCCGCCGTCTTGCGCGGGGGAATCGTCTTCGGGAGGATTTTGGGCGGCGCCTGGCTTATTCGTAGACGCCTGAGCGAAAAGACGGGGGGTTCCAAGGAAAGAAAATACGGCCCCGGCGATTAGCCAAAAGAGAACGAGGAGAGCAGTTCCTTGGAAGCAATCCCGTGGAACCGTTTGGAGGCGCTGTGTTTTCCTGCGCCGCATCGTCTTTTCCCCGCGAAACAGGCCCCTTTGACTATAGGCGGGAAAGAACCCGGAAATCTTTCTCGCAGCCTCCTTGACTCCAGGGCCTCTTCATCCGATAATAGATGGGCTTCCCACGTTCGGTTTCCATTCGTACGCCTTTCCGCTCCCCTCGATCTGAGTTTACTTGGTCCCGCTTCCTGGCCGCTTTAAACGGCCCGTTCACCCCTTCCGTCCATCCCGGTCTTTCCTCACCCTCACCAACCCCAACGGAAGAAGAAAATGCCGACCCACGATCCCTACGGCCCCCAGGACTCCTCCACCGTTTCCTATTCCACCGATCCCGCCGGACTGCTTGGCGCACCCCCCGCCAAGGCCCCCGAGCACGATCCTCCGGACGACTCCCAGGTGATCGAGCGCTTCAAGCGCGATCTCAAGGAAGCCGCCGAAGGACGGCGCCGGACGCTCAAGGAAGGACGAGATTCCCGCAAGTTCTACGACGGCCACCAGTGGAACGCAGACGATGAAAGCGTCCTCAAGGACCAGGGCCGCGCCCCCATCGTGATCAACAAGGTCGCCCGCGTGGTGAACGTCGTCCTGGGCATGGAAATCCTCAATCGCTCCGAACCCAAGTACCTCCCCCGCACGACCGATTCCTTCGGGCCCCAGAATTCGGATGACGACACGCCCGAAGCGGACCTGGCGACGGAGGCCTCCCGCTACTTCCGCTACCAGTCGAGCGCCGACTCGGAAGAGCACGAGGCCTTCAAGGAGCTGGTCATCGAGGCCGTGGGGTGCACGAACACGCGGCTCGACTTCGAAGACGACCCGGACGGAACGGTCGTCGTCGAACGGGTGGACCCGGAAAGAGTCCACTGGGACCCCCACGCCGAGAAGCCCAATCTGACCGACGGCCGCTACGTGATCTGCCGGAAAGTGCTCTCGAAGGACGAGATCGAGGAACGCTGGCCCGGAAAGTATCCCGAGATCAAATCGGGGCTGGGCATCGTCTCCGATGAGATCGACCCGGACCGGGACGCCCGCCCCTCGGCCGACTACGACCGGGAGGAAACGCCCGACCGCTTCCTCCTCGGGAAGGGGCGCCTCAACGTCTACGAGTACCAGTTCTGGACGCGGGAGAAATACTACCAGTGGGAAGACCCCTCTTCCCTTGCCGCCGAACCTTCGGAAATGAGCGAAGAGGACTACCGCTCGCAAAAAAGCAAAGTGGAAAAAGCCCTCAAGATGGTCGAAGACAAGATCAAGAAGGGCGCTCCCGGCCCGGAGCTCGAAGGTCAGATAGCCCTTCAGCTTTCGCTCGAAGACCTGGAAGAGAGGCTCTCCCGCGCCGTGTGCCGCACGCGCAAGGTCTACTGGCAGGCCTTCATCGCCGGGGACTCGCTTCTCGAATCCGTCTCGCTTCTCCCCTCCCAGTGTGGATTCACGTATCAGTTCCTCACGGGCTACTGGGACAAAAAAGAGAAGTGTTATTACGGCCTCGTGCGGGCCATGAAAGACCCCCAATCCTGGTACAACAAAACGATTTCCCGCGAAATCGACATCCTCCAGACGACGCCGCTCGCGGGCTACCTCGTGGAAGAAGGGGCCCAGGGGGACACGCGAGAGTTCGAGGATTCCATCGCCCGAAACGACATGATCACCTACGTCCCGTCGGGCGCCCTCTCGGGGCAGCGCATCCAACCCAAACGCCCGGCGGAACTATCGAGCGTCCTCGCCCAGCTCATGGACGTGGCCCAGGGCTCGGTGGAACTCGTCTCCGGCGTCAATCCCGAACTCATGGGCCAGGGCGGCCCTTCGACCCCCGTCCACACGACGTACTCCCGCAACCGGCAGGGCTACACGATGCTCGCCTTCTTCTTCGACCGCCTCGCCCTCTACCGGCGCCATCAGGGGCGCGTGCAGCTCGACCTCATGCGAAAGCTCCCGCCCCGCCTCGTCCGCCGCGTGACCGGGATCAAAGGGATGGAGTGGCTCGCCTTTTCTGGCGAAAAGCTCGCGCCGCGCTACGACGTCATCGTCGATCAGGCCCCCACGTCCCCGAATCAGCAGCTCGAAACCTACGAAGTCCTCCAGACCATCCTCATGCCCATCTTCAAGGAAATGGGCCTTCCCCCGCAGGCGCTCGCCCCCATCATCGACGACCTGCCGGGTCTTCGGGCGTCGCTCAAGTACCAGATCAAGCAAGCCCTCATGGCTTCGGCCCCGCCGCCTCCCCCTCCGGGAGCGGCGCCGCCCATTCCACCGGGCATGGGGCCACCGCCCATGCCCCCGCCGGGAATGGGACCGCCCCCGGGCATGTCGCCCGGAATGCCCCCAATGGGCCCGCCGCCCGGCGGAGTTCCCCTCGCCATGCCGGGCTTTCCCCGCGGCCGAAGACCGAGAGGGTGATGTCAGTTTTTACAAAACGCTTCTAAATTAAGGAGTTTTTATGAAAGAATCTAATTTATGCCCTGAATGTTCGTCCCAGCGGTCACCCAATAGCCTCATGAACCGGCTCGATGGAGTCATCGAGCGCAACGGCCTGCGCCTAACCGCCGATGGCAAGGGTTTTACGACCCGCGGCGAAGCCTGGGACGGAAGCGACGAGGATTGGGAGTTCGTCAACGCCCACGGCCCGGAAATCGTAAAGCGGTTACGGTATGTTCTGGCGGCAAGGCAACCGGCAAAACCGAGCCCCCAAGCCCCTCCCGCTGGGAAACCAGCTTACCCTGACTGGCTTGATTCGACTTGCTATCCTTATTGGCCGGATACAATGGAAGAGGGCGCGGCGGAAACCGTATGTGGCGCGGATTTGACGAAACCAGACGCTTGCAAAGTATATTGCCAAAACAAATTGCCGCTAGTATGAACGGCAGGATGTTTCACGCCATCGCCGCGTCCCTCCTTCTTGCCGTAGGAATCTGTCTTTCTTCTTGCGCGTTGCTTCAAGGTGAAGTCGCGACGTTCGAGAAGCATTGCGAGCAAAAATATCTCTCTGGTAACGATCAATCCAAGGAACGGTGGGCCAAATACCATCTCTGCCTTGGGCGTGGCTATTCGCAATTGGGCCAAGACGAAAAAGCCGCAGAGCACTATCGCCTGTCAATCGATCACGAAATAAGCGCAGACGCCTACGGACTTCTAGGCGAAATTCTTTTGGCGAATGGCAAATTCGGGCAGGCGTTTCCTTACTTGAAAACCGCGATTGAACTGGACCCGGTAGGGCTTGGAGGCCAATACAATCTGATACGGGCTTATTACCTCCTTGGGAATAAAGAAGCCGCCCGCAAGCAGAGCGAGGCGGCCATGCGGGATAATCCCAAGGAACTCCTCTTGCGGTTCCTGGTCGCCGAAAAGCTGAAGAGAGATGGTGACATCGAAGAATCCCTCTTTCAGCTCAAAACCCTTGCCACGGATTATCCCGGCTTTTTCCAGGCCCAGTGGTACGCGGCCCGTGCCTTTCACGAAAACGGGAACATTGAAGAAGCCCTCTATTACGGGGAGAGGGCACACGGCCTTAATTCTCGGGCCTTCGAGGCGAATTGGATTCTGGCCGATTGCTACTTGCAAAAGAACGAAGCTGGAAAGGCCGCCTCGGTGCTTTCCAAACTCCTGGAATCCCAAGAACTCTCGCCGGAAGAACGCTCCCAAATTCAGGAAAAGCTTGGGGCCATAACGGCCCCATCCAGTTCTAAGTAGACCTCAGCCGTTCAAATTTCTTCTCCCTTTTCTATCCCTGTCATTCCTAACCTCAACTCCGTGAAAGGAATTTCTTATGAGATTTTCACTCGCAAATGATTCTTTCGAAGAGAACGATGAAATGACTCTTGGCGAACCAGGCCGGCCGGACTTCTTCCAGCAATTAGACGGCGTCATCCACCGGAACGGCCTGCGGCTCAATCCGAGCGGCCGGGGATTTACCTGGCGGGGAGACGCCTGGGACGGAACCGACGAAGACTGGCAGTTCGTCAATACCTTTGGAGACGCGATCCACGGCCGCCTTCAGGAGATGGAAGTGGCTCAGCAACTCTCGGCCAAAGTAGCGGATGGAGAGAAAAGTCCCGGAACCAAAGGCAAAACCCCGATTTTCCCGGATCAGATCGGTCCCGGCGAACCGGGCAAAGACCCCAGAATGCAGCGGCAGCCGTGGGAGAGGGTGGATCCCCCTGAATCGAAGGGGCCGGAACGGGGGAAAATACCGGAACCCCCGCCCCCTCATCAAATCAATCCTATCAAAGGTCTCGAATTACCCCTCGGGAAGAATTCTTCCCTCATTATTGGAGGAAGCGGCACTTCCATTAACCGGCTCATAGGCCCCCCTCATTCTGGTTGGCAAGTGGGCATTGGCATTAGGGGCAGAACAAAATGACCTCTTTCTGTTGATCACTGCTCAAGAACACCCGCCAACGGCGACCCGGCGGAACGCGCTATTTCTGGATGGCGCGTCCTGGTCATACATATTTTGTTGTTTTTCAATAATACGATTATTACAGTGATGACCAAGGATTCGCCAGAATGAGCCGCAAACGTTCGCCGCTCCTCCTGTCCGCGGGACTCTTCTTGCTGATCGCCACCGTCTTGATTGCCGGGAAAGCTCATTCGCAATACGAAGAGCAAACCGAATGGGAGGGGCATGTCCGGTCCGGAAGAGCCGCGACCGAATCGGGCGATTTCGAGCAAGCCGAACGGGCTTTGCTGAAAGCATTGAAGATTGCCCGCGACTTCTCCCTTGGCGATCCCCGTTTGGGTTTTACGCTGTTCGATCTGGGCCGGGTCCACTTTGCTCTGGGGCGTTACCAGAAAGCGGATGCCGCTTTCCAGCAGGCCATTGAAATATTGCAGGAATGGGGAAAATCTCATCCTGTCGATTTCGCCAATGCAACCGGTTTTTTAGTGGGCCTTTATGAAACGACCGGCGATCTGGATAGCGCGGAACGGTATGCCCAGAAGGCGATCCGGATTTTGGAGGAGGTGCGGACGACGGAACCATCCTGGAAAGCGGCGATGGCGGCGGCATTGAACCGCGCGGGAGTCGTGGCTTGGAGAAAAGGGCGGACTTCGGAAGCGATTCGCCTCTACGAACAGGGATTGCAATTGAGCGGAGGGAACGAATCCGTAAATATAGAGCCCAGAACGTCCATCACCGCCAACCTCGCTTATCTCTACACTGACACCGGTCAATTCGCCGAGGCCGACTTTTATTACCAACAGGCTTTCAAATTGTTGAAAGGCCTCGATCCGGTGCCGATTCCGACTTTTTTCGCGCTTGCCAGCAATTTCGCGGAATTCCTGATAAACCAAGGGAAATGCGGAGAAGCCGAATCAATTCTAAGCCGGTTGATGGATGAGGCCCCTGGAAAACTGGGCGCCGCTCATTCTTATTATGGAGTGATCTTGACCAATATGGGCGCTTTAAGAAGAAGGCAAGGGGATATAGGCGCGGCCAAGGATTTCTTCAACAAGG
>JBFLVN010000205.1:0-6785 GCA_040758475.1 Bdellovibrionota bacterium | reverse complement strand
AGTGTTTGGTCGCAGGCCTCAACCCCGCCGCAGCCGCAGGAACTGCCGGATGCCGGAGGGGCTCATCAAGAAAGCCGCGTAGAGTTTCAGGGGGTTGAAATAGGCCACGCGCTCCACAGCCTTTGCGCCGCGGAATAGAAAGCGGTCCACGTTCTTCCATTCGGTCTTTTTCCCACCCACGGTGGCGGCGAACGTCATTTCGATAAAAAGAGTTTCCCCCGTGGCGCTCCATCTCGTGATCTTCCCGGTCATGTCCGGGAGGGCCGCGAGGAGGCGCTCGAATCCGGCGATCCCCTCTTCCCATCCCTTCGTGGGCCGGGTGCCCGGCGCCAGGAGCCGGATTTCCGGGTCCATCATTTCGCGGAACAAATGGAGGTTTTCCTTGGGGGTTCTCCAGAATTCGGCAAAGAGCTTCACCCAGGCGGCGTAATCCGCCTCGCTCTGCGGCGCGGGAGCGGTGCCGTTCGATCGCCCAGCCGCTTCCCTCACGCCGCCCCCGCTTCCTGGGAGTTTTCCACCACGCTTACCTTGCACTCGATGTACTTGTGGTGCGGGCAGCCGGTGAAGGGGTCGCGGTCGTGGGAGTCGGTGAGGTCATTGATGCACACGCCCGTGCGGACGAGCTTTCCCGTCGCCGGGTCGGGATACTCAAGGCCAAAGCCGTTGGGGATGGAGATGTGCCCCTGGCGCGCGCCGCCGTCCACGATGGCGGGAAGTTCCACGTTCCCGCGCCTGGTTTCCACGCGTACGAGTTCCCCGGCGTGTACTCCCAAATGATCGGCGTCCACGGGGTGGAGGGTCACGCCGCAGTGGGGGCCCTTCCCCTTCCGCCACGCGGGATTGCGCTGGACGGTGTTCGCGTTCCAGTGGGTCCGCTGGCCCCCGTTCAGGATGAACGGATACTCGGGATCTTTCTCCATCCTCCACGCCAGGGCCCTTCGGATTTCGGAGAGCATGGGAAGGGGGGCGATCCGGATTTTCTTGTCCGGGAAGCCCATGTATTCCTCCAAGTTCTTTTCCGCGTCGAGCTTGCCTACTTCCACGCCTTCGGGGTGTTCGAGGATCTGCTGGAATAAAAATTCCCCGACCGCGAAGGGATTGCGGGTGGATTTGAGGCGCGGGTGGCTTCTTAGAATTTCCGTCCGGCGCGTGAGGGCAAACGCGTGGCACATCATCCATTGGATGGCGAGGGGCTTTCCGGGGAGGCGGGGGCCCATCGTCTCGTAGAGCCAGAAGACGGCGCGGGCCAGGCCCCGCCGGAGGCGCGTCGTGCGAAGGCCGCTCCCCGGGAGCGCGAAGGCGAGCGAAAAGAGCGCGGCCAAGTACGCTCCGGCGCCAAGGGGCGAGCGGGCTCTTTTCGCAAGTGTCTTTAGAATTCGCGGCGGTTCTTCCACAAGCCCCACGGCCCGGGCGAGGCGCGAATAAATCTCCGCCTCGGGAATGGCTTCTTCCGGGCCCCTGACGACCGGAGGCCGGAGCTGGGCGTGGATTTCGGGATAGTGCTTGGGAAATCCCGAATACTCCCACTTCTCGTACCCGACGGGCGCCGGAAGGACGTAGTGGGCGAGCCGGGCGGTCTCGGTAAAAGCCGGATCGATGACGACGAGAAGATCGAGTTTTTCAAAAGCCTCCCGGTAGCGCTTCGTATCGGAGAACTGGACGGCCGGATTGGCCCCTTCCACGATGACGGCCCGGATTCGCTCGGGGTGGTCTACGAGAATCTCTTCGGGCACGAGGCTTGGCGAGAACATGCCGAAGGGGGCGAGCGCCGCGATCCCCTCGATGCCGGAGACCAGGGCCTTGGGTTGGCCCTTGGGCGGGGGCGGGCTCTTGGGGGAGAAGAGGCCGTGGAACGTGGCGCCGCCCAGGTTCCCAATATTTCCCGTGAGCACCTGGAGGAGGCGGATGAGATAAGCCGTGAGAGTCGAAAACCGCCCCTGTTCGACGCCCAGGTCGATGTAGATGCTGGCGGCCTTGGCCTTGGCAAAGCCTTCCGCGATGGACCGGATTTGTTCCACCGGAAGCTCGCAGCGTTTTGCCATCTCGGAAACATCGACGCCCCGCAGGACTTTCTGGATTTCCCCCGCGCCGCTTCCGTGCTTTCGCAGGAAATCGTGGTCTACGAGGTCTTTTTGCGAAATGTGGGCCGCCAGGGCCAGGAGGAAAAACACGTCGGCCCCGGGCTTGATGGGAACATGAAGGTCGGCGCGCTTGGAAGTTTCCGTCACGCGCGGGTCTACCACGACGAGCGTGCGGCCGGGGTCGCTCTTCAAGGCTTTGACGTACTCGCTCGCGTTCCGCCCCCGGTTGCTAAGGAGGGGGTTCGTCCCGATGAGGATTACGTACTCGGAGCGTTCGATGTCGGCGTGAAGGTAGCCCGAGAGCGGGGAGTTGAACATCCAGGAATCGACGAGCGGGTGCTGGGTTTTTTCCTGGGCCAGCGCGTTGAACCACCAAGGGGAGCCTGTGCCGGCCAGGAAGGGAAGGGCGTAGGGGCCGTCCAGGTGATTTCCCTGGCCACCGACGCCGATCAAGGCGAGCGAGCGGGCCGGATGTTTGTCGAGAATGCTTCTCAGCTTGCCGCCGATTTCGAGGATCGCCTGGTTCCAGGTAATTCTTTCGAACGTCCCGTCGGCCTTGCGCTTCATCGGGTACTGAACGCGCTGGGTGTGGTCCACGTAGTGGGGGATCGTATATCCCTTGTTGCAGGAATAACCGTGGGTGATGGGGTTCTTCTCGTCCGCCCGGACTTCGACGATCTTGTTGTTTTCCACATCCACCCGCAGGCCGCAGTTGTGGGAACAAAGGACGCAGGCCGTGGCCAGGTCCTTCCCCTGGGTTGGAATCGGCGTAGCGCTGACGAACCTGGAAAAATCCTCGCGTGACTGCATGGGGCCCTCCCTAAAACCACTTTCAATTTTCCTTCCCCCTCTGGGGGAAGGTGGCGCGTAGCGCCGGAAGAGGGCTGCTCGTGCCAGCCCCGATAATCCGCATTGGTTCCACCAGCCCTCTCCCGCCGCTTCGCGGCACCCTCTCCCAAAGGGAGAGGGGCATTTCAAGGCGCGGATGAGGTTTGGCTTTCCGCCTCAAACTCCTCCGCCAGGAATTTCCGGCAGGCGAGGAGTATCCGGTCCGAGAATTTCTCGTCCTTCACCATCCGGGCGAGCGAGAGGGCGCCCACGAGCTGGGCGAGGACGACGATGGCCCGGTCCGTGGCGGGCGCCTTTTCGCTTTTCCCCAGTTTTTCCTCGAAGAGATGGAGGAAGGATTCGAGCTCGGCTTCGACGGCGCCGCGGGTCTCCGCCCCGCTCCTTCCGAGTTCGGATTGGAGGGCGGCGAGCGGGCAGCCTGTTTCGGGATGGTCCCGGTGGGCGCGGCTCAAATATACGCGGGCCGTTTGCCCTAGCCACTCCCTCCCGCCAAGGCCCTGGGTAAGTTTTTCGTAGAGGAGGCGCGATTGCCGGAGCGGCCGGGAGACGGCCTCGGCTACGAGGGCATCCCGGTTCTTGAAGTGGGCGTAAAATCCCCCGGCCGTAAGTCCCGCCGCCTTCATGACCCCATCGACGCCGACGCCTTCGAGGCCGTGCTTTCGGAAAGCCTTCCCGGCGGCGTCGAGAATCTTTTCGCGAGTCTTTTCCTTGTGGCCAGGTCCGTAGCGCATGGCCATTTTATATTACGATCGTAATATAAAAGCAAGGAAGCCATCCCTTGACCCCCGTCATGCCTTCCGGCGGCGCCAGCGGCCACAGTGGGTGAAAGCCCGGATGCACGGTCCCGGCGGGGCGGAAAACCATGAAAACGATTTTTGCGGTTCTGGTGGCGGCGGCGCTCGCGTTTCCCCGGGCGGCTTACTCGCAGGATGAAGCGGGGCCGGTGATCGTCGGGGTGCGGGCGGTGGTCGCCCTGGGCACCCAGGATTTGCGGGTGGATGGCCTCGAGGCGGCGCCCGGGTTCGGCCTGGGGGGGATCGCCACGTACCGGGTGACGGACGAGTTCCACGCTGGCGTGGCGGTCAACTGGTCCCACCAGGACATGGACTTGGGCCCCACCACCATCGGGACGCTCGATGCCGTGACGCTGCTCGGGCAGGCCGAATATCACCTGGAAGCGGGCCGGGGAGGATCGCCATATGGGTTCCTGGGGGCCGGCGTCAATTTCAACGAAGCCTCTTACACGGCCGCCCAGGAGAGCGGGTGCGGCTGCGCGATCGACGCCGATCCTTCCTTCGCCTTCCGGGCGGGTCTTGGATGGGACCAGTGGGTCTCCGAAGCCGTGGCCCTGAACCTGGAGGCAGGGTGGACGCTCAACGCGGCCCGGGCTAGGGATACGGGGACGTTCGATTTTGAAGCCAGTTCCTTTTCCGTTCTCATCGGGATGCGGCTAAGGCCTTGATGAAGAAAACAGATACGAGAGGCGCCGGGATTCTTGGAGTTTTGCTTGGAGCCCTCTTTCTGCTCCCGGCGGCGGCCTTCGCCCAGGGCAGGGAGGGCCCGCTTCGGTTCGGCCTTCGCGGCGGATTGGTTTTTGCGACGCAGGATTTCCAGGAACCCGGTATCGAGCTTTCATCCGGGCCGGTGGTGAGCGCCATCGCCACCTACGCCACGAGCGAGGAAGTCCATATCGGCGGCATCCTCGCATGGACGCACCAGGACATCGAGGCTACGGGGGCGCGGCGCGGAACCATCGATCCCCTCACGCTTCTCGCCCAGTTCGAATACCACGGCGGGGGAAGCGGCCCTACTTCGCCCTACTTTCTCTTGGGTGCCGGAATTCACGTCAACCTGGCCAGTTATACCTCCCAGGTAGAGAGCACCTTGGGGAAGCTGGAGACGGACCCTTCCTTCGCCCTCCGCGTGGGTGCGGGGATCGACCACTGGTTTTCCCCGGAAATAGCGGTGAACGCCGAGGCCGGGTGGACCCTCAACCGGGGAACGGCCAAGGACGGGGCGGGGGAATTCGATTTCGACGCGAGCACCTTGGGGATTCTGCTCGGCCTGCGGTTCAAGCCGTAGATAGAAAAGGGGCAAGAAGTATTTATAGCCCCCGATAAAGTTATTTATCCGCGCCGGAAACGTATCTGTCCGGTGGAAGAATCAGGACGCCTTCGACTCGCTGGCCAAAATAAGACCCGAAGTCCCGGAAATCGCTTGTTAAGAGATGGCTAGCGCGGGCGTAAATTGCCGCGAATAGAATGGGTGCATCTTTCCCCGGAAGGGCAATCCCTTCTGGGAGATGCCTATCCGGCATCCATGTGGTCGGCACGATTCGAACGCTGCCAAGAAAGCGGATCAAGTGGCGGGTAGGAGCGCCGGGAGGAAGGTTGCGCTTAGCCTCTCGAACCGCATAGTCCGAAGTCAAAAGGCGGACACCTTTTAGGTCGAAAATGCCGGCTATCGCTCCTTGTGGCCGTAGCGCTGCCGAGACCAGAATGTTGGCGTCGAGAAAAACCCGGTCCACGAATCAGGCAACGCCACGCGGTTTGTAGTGGAGGATTTTCTCCGGATCGAGCCCCATCCCCCGGACTTCCCTGGCGGCATCGGCATAATCTTCCGGTCCGATGGCGCTTGAAAGCAGGAATTCAGCGATGCGCTCAGGGGTGTAAATTTCGATGGGGACGGCTTCGGCGCGGCGAAGGAGCAGGCCCCCCTCCGCTTCCTCGGCCAGGACGAGGGCCCCTTCGTCCAGGCCCAGGCGGCGGCGCACCTCGGCGGGGAGAACGAGCGTCCCCCGCTTTCCCACCGTGAGCGTGTGGCGCGTGGGCGTCTCCCCGTAAGGGGCCGCCCCTTCGCCAACGGACACGCGGGAAGGGACGGTGCCTTTTCCGTAAGCGCGCCTCGGGTCCGGTGAACTTCCGCCCCCGCGGCGGGGCGCCCGGCTGCTTTTCTTCCGCCTCATTTCAGAAATTCTGAAATTCAGAGAAAGAAAGGTCAACCGGGCTTCGCCCGAAAGCGTTTTTCCTGGGGGCGGCCTTTACTTGCCTTCGGCCTTCTTGGCCTTGAAGTCCCGGGTGCCGCCCTTCGGGTCGTACTGGAAGAGCCCCACCACGTTCCCCTCGGGGTCGCGGACCTGGGCCACGTAGCCCACTTCGGGAATCGCCATTTTCTCAAACACCACTTCCCCGCCCAGGGTCTTGGCCTTGGCGAGCGAAGCGTCCATGTCGTCCACGTTTACGTAGATCATGGGGGTGGGAGGATTCTCGCCTTCCTTGGGCCTGTAGATCCCGCCGTCGATCCCCATGTGGAAGAACATGTTCCCGGGCGTATCGGCCATCCAGTAGGGATCGGCCCCGAGGGATTTGTCCTCGGGCTGCCACTCCTCCACTTCCCATCCGTAAAGCTCGCCGTAGAACTTCTGAAGTTTTGCGGGGTCCTTGGCCGTCAGCTCGAAGTGGACGACGCGGCCCGCCTTGGGGAAACAAGCCGCAAGGGAAACCAGAAGGCAGAGAACCAGGGTTCTTGGAAACATGGCGCACCTCTTCTTTCTGTCTTCCTATTATTAAAAAGGGACGGCTCCGGGGGGAACCGTCCCTGAAAAACGCGCCCGGGCGGGGCGGTGTAGTTTTCCTCGCCCCGGCGCAAGGGGGATTGTATCAAACCGCCGGTGAAATGCCATGAAAATCGGCCGTATTCTCCCGAAAAAATAGGGCGGGTATCCGGAGTTCCAGGGGCATCTTGCGGCGTTGCAAAGCGGGACGTTCTCTCCCGTTCTCTAGCGGCATCGCCTGTGGATAACTTCACTTGTCCCGGTGCCCCAAAAACAAGACGGCCCGTCCACTTGCGGGGTAG
>JBFLVN010000204.1:0-6809 GCA_040758475.1 Bdellovibrionota bacterium | reverse complement strand
CTCAAGATCGAAGGGGGCCAGCTCCCCGAGGTGGAAGCCAAGGCCGGCCGGGAGGGGGAGCCGCCTGGATACGTGGTGGTTGGGGCGTCCACCGGAGGGCCCGCGGCGATCCATTACGTGATCGACCACCTGCCGGCGGCTTTTTCTTCCCCCATCGCCATCGCGCAGCACATGCCCGAGGGATTCACCCGTCCCTTCGCCGAGCGCCTCGCCCGCCGCACGGACCGGGAAGTGCGGGAAGCCCGGGACGGCGATGTTCTCGAACCGGGTCTCATCGTGATCGCGCCGGGTGGAACGCACCTGGAACTCGCCCCCGGCAAGGGGGGCGTCCGTTGCAGCCTCGTGGCCCCGAAGTCCGACGACCGCTTCGTCCCCTCCGTGGACCGCCTCTTCGTTTCAGCGGCCAAGGTGCTTGGGGAAGAGGTCGTGGGCCTCGTTCTCACGGGCATGGGGAACGACGGCCTTGCTGGGGCACGGGCGATCCGTGGGGCGGGCGGCACCGTATTGGTGGAATCGGAGGAAACGGCCATCGTTTACGGCATGCCACGGGAAGTGGCCGAAGCGGGCCACGCCGACCGCGTTCTCCCGCTCTCCGCCATTCCCCGGGCCTTGGGTTCGGCTGGGCAGGCCCGCGCGCGCGCCCGCCGGACTCGCGGAAAGGCTTGAGCCCCGTTCCGGGGCCGTGCTAAGGGAAACCTACTGCTCTCCTGCTAAGGAACTCCGGGCCGCCAGAATGGACAAGAACGAAAAGGGAGATCTCCCGAACAAGGGCGAGGAGTTCCTTCAAATCTTCAAGAAAGGCGCCGAGTTTACCCAGGAGGTCATCCAGGAAAACGAGCGCCTCCGGTACCGGATCGTCGAACTCGAACAGCAGGTAAAGGGTACCCGCCCTAGCTCTTCCGCCCCGATGGGACCGGCCGAGCTTGAGCAGCTCCGGCGGGAAGTCGAGGCCCTTCGCAAGGAAAAAGAAGACATCATGATGCGCTACCGCGAGGTAGAGCAGGAAAACAAGGACTTCGCCAACCGCTACGTCGAGATCGAGGAAGAAAACAACAACCTCGCCAACCTCTATATTTCTTCCTACCAGCTCCACTCGACGCTCGATTTCCGGGAAGTTCTCCAGATCATCCTGGAGATCGTCATCAACCTGATCGGCGCCGAGATATTCTCCATCCTCTTGTTCGACGAGAAAACCCGCCAGCTCGTCCCCGTGGCCTCCGAAGGGATCGAGACGTCCAAAGTGCCGACGGTTCCCATCGGCTCCGGTGTCATCGGCCAGACGGCTCAGTCGGGAGAGAACCTCCACGTGGGCCAGATCGGGGACGACGCCCCGATCGATCTTTTGAATCCCATTGTCTGCATTCCCCTGGCCATCAAGGACAAGGTGATCGGGGTGATCGCCATCTACAAGCTCCTCCAGCAGAAGAAGAAGTTCGCCAACGTCGATTACGAACTCTTCACGCTTCTGGCGGGGCACGCGGCGACGGCCGTTTTTTCGGCCAAGCTCTATTCGGAGTCCGAGCGCAAGCTCAGTACGATTCAGGGTTTCATCAACTTGCTCACGAAGTAAGGCGCCGGGGGAGAGGCCGGAGCCTTCCAGGAAGGGTGTATGTCGCAGCTTCGAATACTGGTGGTCGAGGACTCTCCCACGATGCGCCAGCTCATCATTTTCGCCTTGAAGCGCCTGCGAAACGTGGAGCTCATCGAGGCGAACGACGGCGTGGACGGCCTCAAGAAGATGTCGGAGAAGAAGTTCGACCTCGTTCTGACCGACATCAACATGCCCGTCATGGACGGCATCAAGTTCATTACCCTGATCCGCAAGGACGAAACCCACAAGACGGTGCCGATCATCGTCATCACGACCGAGGGCGGAGCCGACGACCGGGAAAAGGCCCTCCAGCTCGGTGCCAACAGCTACATTACGAAACCCATCCAGGCGGCCCACGTGCTGACGACGGTCAAGCAGCTCCTCAAGATCGAGTAACTTCTTCCAGTCCAAGGAGACTCTTGCGGGGATTCCCCAAGGCCTTTTTCCGCCCCGCAATAAACTGACGGCGGCATCATTCGGAGAGGAAAACACCCATGCCAACCTACGCCATCACGGGAAGTTCGGGTTACGTCGGGACGCGGATGACGCGCTATCTCTTGGAAGCTAGTACCGAAAACCGGATCATCGGTTTTGACGTGCGGCCGCCCCGCGTTCAGAGCGACCGGCTCGAATTCCATAATTTGGACGTTCGCGATCCCCGGATCGGGGAGGTGCTCAAGGGGAAGAAGGTGAAGAGCCTTCTCCATTTCGCCTTCGTCCTGGACCCCCTCTACGACGAGAAGGAGATGACCGACATCGACCTGGGAGGGACGAAGAATATCCTTAACGCCGCCAAGGGGGCGGGGGTCAAGCATCTCCTGGCCACTTCCTCCACGACGGCTTACGGGGCCTTGGCCGATAACCCGGAATTCCTCCGGGAAGAAAACCCCACCCGCGCGCAGCGGGCGTTCAACTACGCCTACGACAAACGCCTCATGGACGAAATGCTCCGGGACTTCCAAAACGCCAATCCGGAAATGAAAATCTGCACGATCCGCCCCTGCATCGTCCTGGGGCCCAACGTCTCCAACTACATCGCTTCCTCGCTCCTCCAACAGCCGTTTGTTTCTCTGCTGGATGGCAAGTCGAGCCGCATCCAGTTCGTCCACGAAGACGACCTGGTGCGCTTCATCTCGATTTGCGTGGAAAAGGAAGTGGCCGGCATTTACAACGCCGTGGGCCGGGGAGTTCTCGCTTCCAAGGACCTGGCCCGAATCCAGGGGAAGCGCCTCCTCAAGACCCCATTCGGGCTCGTCCGCACCGTGACCTGGGCCATCTGGAAATTAAAGCTCCTCGACGTCGCCATGCCGCCGGGAATCCTGGATTTCTTCCGCTACGACTGGGTGGCTTCGGGGGAGAAAGCCACGAAAGACCTGGATTTTACGGCCAAGTATTCTTCCGAAGAATGCTTCCAGATCATCTTTGCCCGCAGGGCTGAAGTCCTCAAAGCCTTTCAGGAACAGACCAAGGCCCGGGGGAAGCGTTAGATTTTTCCTTCGAGGTAGGCCCGCCGCTTTTTTTCTGGAAACCGCTCGATGGCGTACCGGAGCATCGTTCTCGGCATTTTACGGTGGTTTTTCTTTAAAAAAGCTTCCAGGACTTTTTGGTCCCGCTTGCCGATCTCCCGCAGCATCCAGCCGCAGGCCTTGTGGAGCAGGTCTTCCTCATCACCTAGCAGCATTCCGGTTACCCGCAACGCATCCGTGAATTGCCCTTTCCCGATGAAATAAGAGGTCGAGAGGACGGCAACCCGTCGGTCCCACAGGCGCCCCGAGCGGGCGAGCCGGTAGAGGATTTTCTTCTTGTCCGGATGCTCGTAGAGGTACGCCCCCGCGATCTGCCCTGCGGAAGAATCCACCAAATCCCAGTTGTTCACGTGGCGGAGGTTTCGCAGATAGAAGCGATATAATTTTTTGAGCTCTTGCGGGGCAGCACGCTCGGCTTTTCCTACGAGGATGATAAGGGCGAGCAACCGCTCTTCGTGGATTTTGGACGCGAGGAGTTTCTGGATGTCCGGGAGGGGGAGGGCGGCTCCCTGCCGGGCGAGCCTTCGCGTGGCGGGAACGGTCACGCCGATAAAAATATCCCCCTCGGCGTATTGGCCGGGCCCCGTTTTGAAGTACCAGGCCGATGCTTTCGCCCGCGCGGGGGTCGCGTGGCGGCGGAGTTCCCCCCGGAGGGACGCCAAAGAGGCCCTTTTCGCTTTTCCAGCCACTGGCTGCGTGCCTCCAGTGAGAGGGGTATAGCTTTTTCATGAAAGACTTGACGGGAGCGCTCGTTCCAGTATAATGAATGAACGTTCATTCATTTTGGAGGCCCCGTGCCCGCAGCCCCCCAACCCGTAAGCCGCCTGGAAGAGAAGATGGCGGACAAGCGCGGCCGCATCCTGGAGGCGGCCCTCTCGCTCTTTGCCGAGCGGGGCTACCACGGGACGGCCGTTCCGGAAGTGGCCGAGGAGGCGGGTGTCGCGGCGGGAACCATCTACCGCTACTTCCCAAGCAAGGAAGCTCTCGTCAACGAGGTCTTCCGCGCCGCCAAGGGCCGGCTCAAGGCGCGCCTTCTCGACGGGCTCGATTTGAAGCAAGCACCCCGGGAGCTTTTCCACGACTTCTGGAACCGCCTCGCCCTTTTCGCCAAGGAAGAACCCGTCGCCTTCACGTTTCTCGAACTCCAGGACCACATTCCCTACCTCGACCAGAAGAGCAAGAACCTGGAGGCGGAGGTGCTCGTGCCTATCTGGCTCGCCTTGCGGGAATTCCAGATGAAGCACCTCATGAAAGCCGTCAGCCCCCAGGTGGCTATCGGCATGGTGTGGGGGGCGTTCGTGGGCCTGATGAAGGCGGGGCGCCTCGGGTACTTCAAGGTCACGGCCAAGGATTTGGAGCAGGCCGAGCAGGCTTGCTGGGACGCATTCGCCCTTCCGGCGGACCGGAAGCGGGCATGAAGAAGAGGAGAGGACTCCCATGGTACAGGTAGACGTTTTCTGGTCTTACGCCTTCGGCGCCGGGTACGCGATGGCGGCTCACCGCCAGATCAAGAAGGAATACGAGGAAAACCCGAAGGCGGCCGACGAGCGCCAGTGGTACACGCCTTCTTACGTTAAATCCCTCTTGTTCATTTCGATCCTGTTCGCCCCGTCGGGAATATACCTCCTCTGGGCGTTTCCCGATTGGGAGACGATGCAGGTGGCGATCGATCACCACTCGCTTCCGCCGTGGCTCGTCACGCTCTTCGCCGCGACGAACGTGACCCAGGGGATTCTGGGGTATTGGGTGACGCGGTATCTCATCACCCGGAAAGATTCCTACAAAGCTTTTCTCAATTTCGTTTTCTCCTATTTCGGTTTCTTTTTCATCCTTGTCCACGGATGGGATGGGACGGGATACCAGCGCTTCTTTTCCGTGAACCGCCAGGAGTTTCTCACCTGGGGTGAGCGGCCTTGGCACGCCTGGCTGACCGGCGAAGTGGCCCTCACGCTCTACGGAATGGGCGTGATCCTTCTCCCGGTCGTCTACCTCCAATGCGGCAACCTGATCCGCGAGGGGATGGCGCTTATCCCCGAGCGTGAACGGCTGCGGCAGCAACTTCCCAGCCGGGGGCTCATCATCCTGGGCTTCAATTCGGCGGTCTTTGTCTGCGGCCTTTTCTTCGCCATCGCGTCGAGCGTTCTCATCCATCTGCTTGGATGGGCGCTGGGCGTACTCGCTTCTGCCGCCCTCATCTATCTTGCGGGAATCAAGGGCATCTTCCTCTGGCATCACCGGATTCTCGAATGGCAGCGCCGGGAAAAGATCCCACCTGCTGTACGCGTTCCTTCACCGGCGGCGCCCTGAATTTGAGGAAAGGCCATGCGGTTTGAATTGATAGAAGAACTCTCCCAGGAACCGGAGCGGGTTTATGAAATCCTCTGGCGGCGCTTTACGGACCTGCCCCGCCACATTCCAAGCCTCGCGGCCATCGAGCCCATCGAGAGCCAAGAGGTCCGGGAGGGGCACGAGCGGACGCTTCACCGCTGGGTGACGGACCCCAAGACTATCCCCGCCTTCGCCCGGCGTTTCGTTTATGATTACGTGAAAGAGTGGATCGGGACGGCGAACTGGTACCACGGCGACCGGCGGGTTTGCTTCGACTTCCAGAACGAAGTCCTGGGCGATCTCTACAATTGCACGGGGGAGTTCCTCGTCGTTCAATCCCCCTCGGGCGGCACGCAAATCGTCATCCAGGCCGTCTTGGACGTTTATCCCGAAAAGCTTCCGGGCGTCCCCCGCTGGCTCGGGCGCCGCACGGCGCCCCTCGTCGAGGAGGCCGTTGTAAACCTCATTCGTCCCAGTTTGGCGGCCCTTCCGAAGGCCGTGGGGGAGTACTTGTGAGCGTCCCTGGGTTTGTGCCAAATCCTTGATTCCGGCAGGTAATTTCGCCGGGAGGGATTTCGATGGCGGGCAAACCCGGCGGACTCAAAACCCTTCGCGGTAATTTGGAGGCCGCGCTCGACATGGCCCGCAAGGCCCGGAGCGGCGCCGAACTCGTTAAAGCCTTCCTGCCCGCTGCTCTCGTCCCGCCCATCGTCCTAAACGGCGGCCCCGCCCCGGCGGGGGCCCCTTTGGGCCGGGACGCCGCGAAAGAGCTTCGTAAAATCTGCAACGAGCTCCGGACCGTGGTGACGGAGGACGGAAAGGCCGATTACGCCGCCCTTCCGAAATCGGAAGCCTACGCGCGCCTTCAGGAGCGGAGCCGCATTTTAGAGGGCGCCAAGCCCGCGGGGTTTTCCGATAGCGAAAAACTCGCCTTCTGGATCAACCTCTACAACGTCCTCACGCTCCACGGCGTCATCGCGCTTGGAATCCAGCAATCGGTCATGGAAGTCCCGTCCTTCTTCCGCCGCGTGGCTTACCGGGTGGGAGGAGAGGTCCTCACGCTCGATGGTATGGAGCACGGCGTCCTGCGGAAGAATGCGTCCCATCCGGCCGGCGGCCGCTGCCTTTTTTCCGAGGGCGATCCTCGTTTGGCTTTCTGTCCTTCTGTTCTCGATCCGCGCCTTCACATGGCCCTCGTCTGCGCTTCGAAAAGTTGTCCACCGATCTCCTTCTACGATTCCGATCGGATCGACGCCCAACTGACCCTTGCCACGGAGAACTTCATCGCCAACCACGTTCGCGCCGACCCGGCGGCGCGGGAGATCCATCTTTCGCAGATTTTCCGCTGGTACGAGGCCGACTTC
>JBFLVN010000203.1:0-6916 GCA_040758475.1 Bdellovibrionota bacterium | reverse complement strand
CTTGGACGCGGCGGGGGGCGACTTGGCCGGGGCGCGGCCCGATTTGGGAAGGGGCGCCGGCGTCTTGGGCCGCGAACCGTCCGGAATGACCGGGGCGCCGAAGCCCGCGTAGGCCCGGATGCCCTCGATCTGGAGGAAGTGGCGGATCCAGTTCTCGTCGACGAAGGCGAGGTTGCCGAGCAGGTGGTCGGCGCCCTTGAGCGCGCCGTCGGCGTTGTCGAACATGCGGAACATCTGTTCGAGGAGCTGGGCGAGGTCCTTGTCCTTCATGGCGACGCGCGCCGTGGCGACCGCTTCCCGCACGTCTTCGAGCAGGGGGTTCAAGTCCTTGAAGGCGTCATTGGCCTGTTCGAGGACGGGGCGGGCCTTCCGCAGGACCGGCGGCAAGTCCCGGTTCATGGCTTTGACGAGGCTCGCCATGTTCGTGATCATCCCCGCCATGGCTTCCATGTTCTCGGGGTCGAAGTTCTTGAAGAGGGCGTCCAGGGCCGCGATCATGTTCTCGAATTTCTCGCGGTTCTTCTCGATGATGTCGAGGATTTCGCCCATCACGCCGTAGCCCTGGCTGATGAGCTGGTCGAGGCGTGGGGGATCGACGCCGCGCACGGTGTCCTCGTCCTGGAGCTGGGGGGAGTCCTTGGTGCCGGTCGAGATTTCCACGTACCGCTCACCGATGATGCCGGCCATGTTGATATAGAATTGGGAATCGGCCCGGACGCTCTCCATGGCGCGGGCGTCGATGTCGACCGTCAGGCGGACGTGTTCGTCCTGGGAAGGATCGCCACCCAGGAACTCGATCTTGCGGACCTTGCCGACCTGGATGCCGGCGACGCGCACGGGGGTGCCGGTCTGGACGCCGCCCGCGAAGTTGTAGGTGACGTAGAGCGTGGAGGCGTTCCGCACCACGCCGCCCGTGAGCAGGAAGACAATGCCCACCAGGCCCGCGATGGCCGCGATGAAGAGCGCGGCCACTTTCATGTTCTGACTCATCTGCCCATTCCTCCGCCAAAACTCCCCGGCTGCATCGTGGTTTTGAGGCCTTCCGATGCGCGTCCGGTATCGCTTCTTAGTTCGTTTCTGGCGCCGAAAACCCCGTCCCCACCGGGCCTTCAGCGCCGCCCAATCCCCTTGAGGAGGCCCCCTCTTCTAACACGCCGAATCGGGCCTTGGCTATGGCCTGACCGGCCAAAACATTAAAAAAACGGCTTTACGCCCCGGTCTTCCGCCCGCTGGCCGCCTTCCGGCAGAGGGGCCGCTGCTCCTTTTCTGAGCGGCCTTAGAGAATCGCCGTCGCCGCCCAGGTAATGAAAAAGTCCAGAATGACGATCACGAGACCCGAATAAACGACGGCCTTCGTGCAGGCGAGGCCCACCCCTTCCGCGCCGCCCCGGGTCAGGAAGCCGTAGAGGCTCGCGATGATGGGGATGATCTGGCCGAAGATGAAGGCCTTAAAGACGTTGACCCACAAGTCCGAGGGGCCCACGAAGAAAAGGGCCGTGTTCACGAACATTTCGGGGCTGATCTGGAGCTTGACGTCCGTCACCATCATGGCCGTCGTGAAGGCCACGAGGCTCGCGATGCTGGAAAGGAGGATCATGGCCACGACGCAGGCCACGAACCGGGGGACGACGAGGTGCTTGACCGGGTTCAGGGAGATGAGGCGGAGCGCGTCCACCTGTTCGGTGATCTGCATGCTGCCGATTTCCGCCGTGATGCCGGCGCCCACCTTGCCCGCCATCATGGCGGCGGGGATGACGCTGGCGAATTCGCGGAAGATGATGAGGGCCGCGAAACCCGGCACGAAGTCCGTGCTGTGGAGGACGCGGTTCATCTGGAACGACATCTCGACGATGGAGATCATGCCCACGAAGGCGATCGTCGAGAGGACGATGGAAGCGCTCTTATTGCCGATCCAGTAGATCTGGTCGAGCCAGGTGGTGATGACCTGCTGGCGGCGCTTCTTGCTCGTAAAGACGTCCTGGATGGTCGCCCCCAGGTAGGCGATCGTTTCGCCGTAGAGCTGGAAGGCCCGCCCGAGGACGCGAAAGAAACCGAAAACCATGCGTACGAAGGAGTTCACGCGCTTATCCCTTGAAGAAAGCGTAGTAGAGGGCGTCGTTCAGGACCGCCAGGACGTAATCGATGCACAGGAGACCGATCCCCAGGATCACGACCGTGCGGTTCACGTTCCGGCCCACGTCTTCCGCGCCGCCGCGCGTGTGGAAGCCGTAGTAGCAGCTCACGGTCGAGATAAAGACCCCGAAGACCATGCTTTTGACGAGGCCAGAGATGAAGCTGTAGAGGTCCACGAGGGCCGCGATGTTGGAAAAGAAGAGGTAGAAGTTAACGTGGGCGATAGACCACGCGACGAACGAGGCCCCCAGCACGCCGATGACGATGCCGATGACCGTGAGCACCCAGCTCATGATGATGAGGGCGTAGAAACGGGGGACGACGAGGTACTTGATCGGGTCGGTGGCCAGGCATCGCATGGCGTCGATCTGGTCGGTCACGTTCATGGTGCCGAGTTCGGCCGTCGTGAAGGCGCCGATCCGGCCGCCGAGGAGCAGAGCGATCATGAGGGGCCCCACTTCCCGGACCGTAATGGAAGCGCTGATCCCCCCCAGCATGGCCGTGGCGCCGAATTCGTAGAGGTTGTCGTGGATCTGGATGGCGAAGATGCCGCCCACGAACACGCCCGCCAGCACGGCGATGGGGACGCTCCGCCAGCCGACCTGGAAGAGCTGGTAGCGCACAACGTCCCAGTACTGGTGCCGCGACCAGCCGGCCAGGGCGATTTCCCGCAGGAAGAAGAGGAGGCGCCCCATCTCCTCCAGGAAACCGCTCACGGGCCGGGCGATGACGGCGGCCGCGCGTTCGAGCGCGGTATCGGCGGCCGGTTTGGGAAGGGTCTTTTCCACGGCTTACTCCATGGGCCCTTCGGCCACGCCAGTGACGAACTGGCGGACGATGGGGTCCGCCGAGGAAAAGAGGGCCTGGGGAGAGCCGTCGAACTGGACCTTGCCCTTGTAGAGCATGATCACCCGGTCGGCCACCTGCCGCACCGATTCCATGTCGTGGGAGACGACGATGCTCGTCACCTTGAGCTTGCGGGCGAAGTCCTTGATGAGGGCGTTCAGGGTGTTGGCCGTGATGGGGTCGGCGCCCGTAGTGGGCTCGTCGTAGAGGACGTACTTGGGCCTTAGCGCGATGCTGCGGGCAAGCGACACCCGCTTGGCCATGCTCCCGGAGATTTCGTGGGGCATGGCGTCGGCGTACATGGAGAGATTGACCAGGGAGAGGGTCTCGATCACCCGGTCGCGGATTTCTTTTTCGGAAAGGCGCGTGTGGCGCCGAAGGGGGAAGGCTACGTTCTCCCCCACGGAGAGCGAGTCGAAGAGGGCGGGGGCCTGGAACACCATGGAGCACTTCTTACGGACGTGCATGAACTGGCGCTCGTCGTAGTGGGTGATCTCCTCGCCGTCGAGCCATATCTCCCCGCTGTCGGCCTTGAGCAGGCCCACGAGGTGCTTGATGGTGACGCTCTTGCCCGTTCCCGAGGAGCCGATGATGAAGAGGGTCTCTCCCTCGTTCACCGTGATGTTGATTCCCCGGAGGACCTGGTTGGAGCCGAAGGACTTGAAGAGGTCGCGGAAGACGATCATGCGGCTTCCTCTTCTTCGACCTTCTGGTCCATCTTGATGGGCCCATCCATCATGCCCTGGAGGAACTGGCGGACGTAGGGGTTCGAGGAGTTTTTCATTTCCTCGGCGGTCCCCACCTGCTTGATCTCGCCTTCGTAGAGGAACGCCAATTTGTCGGCGATGCTGAAGGCGGTGAGCATGTCCTGGGAGACGGCGATGGAGCTCATCTTGTGGTCGCGGGCGAAGGCCTTGATGAGGACGTTGATCCGCTCGCTCGTAACCGGATCGAGGCCGGCGGTGGGCTCGTCGTAGAGCATGAAGTCCGGCCGGATCACCCACGCCCGGGCGATGCCGACGCGCTTTTTCATGCCGCCCGAAAGCTCGGCGGTCTTGAGGTTTTCGACGTTCTTGAGTTTCACCCAGGAGAGGGCTTCCTTCACGCGCTCCGAAATCCGCTCTTCCGAATCGTCCGTTAGCTGCCGGAGGGCGAGGGCGAGGTTCTCTTTGACGCTCATGGAGTCGAAGAGGGCGTAGTTCTGGAAGAGCATTCCCATCCGCGAGCGGATCTGGTCGAGGGCGCGGCCCCGGGCCTTGGTGATGGATTTGCCGTCGATGAGGATTTCACCGGCGTCGGGTTCGATGAGCCCGGCGCAGATTTTAAGGAGCACGGATTTCCCGCATCCCGGAGGGCCGATGAGGACGAGCGTTTCCCCCTTCTCCACGCGCAGGTTCACGCCCCGCAGGAGTTCAAGGTCCCCAAAACGCTTCTTGATCCCCTTGATCTCGATCATGAGCCCATCCGCACGCGCGGGGAACGGAAGGTGAGACTTCCCCGGCTTCTTGGCGGCACCCGTCTTAAAAAGGCTTGTAAAACCGCTTGGTTGGTATCACGGTCCAGCGGGGCCGTCAACGCCGCCGCGGTTGATTCGGGGCCGGTGCCCGGCTACGAAAGCGCCGCCTTTCCCGCCAGCCGTGAAAGGCATTGGCCATCCAATCCACCTCCGGGAGACCGCGCGTCATGGGCAAGCGTTCCTCTGCCAAGAAAGCTCCAAAATCCCTCGTCCAAACCCCCAAGGAAGGGAGCCGCATCCGCCCCAAGAAGGGCGGGTTGCTTGAAGTTCCTGACGATCCGATCATCCCCTTCATTGAAGGAGACGGTACGGGGCCCGATATCTGGCAAGCCTCCCAACCCGTGTTCGACGCCGCCGTCCAGAAGGCCTACGCGGGGAAGCGCAAGATTCACTGGCTGGAAATCTACGCCGGTGAGAAGGCGACCAAGCTTTACGGGAAGGACGTCTGGCTTCCCGAGGAGACCCTCCAGGCCATCGAAAAATACGTGGTGGCCATCAAGGGGCCCCTTACGACGCCCGTGGGCGGGGGCATCCGCTCGCTCAACGTGACCCTGCGCCAGCGGCTCGACCTCTATACCTGCATCCGGCCGGTCCGTTACTTCCAGGGAACGCCGTCGCCCGTGCGGGAGCCGGAGAAGGTGAACTTCGTCATCTTCCGCGAGAACACGGAAGACGTCTACGCCGGCATCGAATACAAGGCGGGGACGAAGGAAGCCGGAAAACTCATCAAGTTCCTGGGCAAGAAACTCGGAGCCGATATCCGGAAAGACTCGGGCGTCGGCATCAAGCCCATGAGCAAGTTCGGCTCCCAGCGCCTCGTCCGCCGGGCGATCCGCTACGCGATCGACAAGAAGCTTCCCTCGGTGACCCTCGTCCACAAGGGGAACATCATGAAGTTCACCGAAGGGGCGTTCCGGGACTGGGGTTACGAACTCGCAAAGAAGGAATTCAAGAATGAAGTCGTCACCGAGGACGACGTGTATGAAAAGCACGGTGGCAAAGTGCCGGCGGGAAAGATCCTGCTCAAGGACCGGATCGCCGACTCCATGTTCCAGCAGATCCTCCTGCGCCCCGATGAATACTCCGTCATTGCGACGCCCAATCTGAACGGCGATTATCTTTCCGACGCGGCCGCCGCCCAGGTGGGGGGCCTCGGCATGGCCCCCGGCGGGAACATCGGGGACAAGGCGGCCCTCTTCGAAGCGACCCACGGCACGGCGCCCAAGTACGCGGGCCAGGACAAGGTGAACCCCGGTTCCGTCATCCTCTCAGGCGCCTCCATGCTCGAACACATGGGGTGGGACGAAGCGGCGGAACTCGTTTACAAGGGCCTGGCGAAGGCCATCGCGAACAAGACGGTTACCTACGATCTCGAACGCCTGATCCCCGGCGCCAAGCTTTTGAAGTGCAGCGAGTTCGGGCAAGCCATCATCGGCAACATGTAAGGCTGGAAAAAGGAGAAAGACCCATGAAGCGTCCCAAGATCGGCCTCATCGGCGCGGGAAACATTGGTGGCCAATTGGCCCTTCTCTGCTCCCAGAAGAGCCTGGGCGATGTGGTCCTCTACGACATCCCCCAGACCGAGACCATGCCCAAGGGGAAGGCCCTGGACATTCTCCAGAGTACGCCCGTGAGCGGCGGCTCCGTGAATGTCACCGGCACGACGGACTGGAATGACCTGGCCGGTTCCGACGTCCTCATCATCACGGCGGGCGTTCCAAGGAAGCCCGGGATGAGCCGCGACGACCTCGTCCAGATCAATACCAAGATCATGTCGGACGTGGCCAAGAACGCGAAGGAAAAGTGCCCCGGCGCCTTCACCATCGTCATCTCGAACCCCCTCGACGCCATGGTCTACGTCTACCACAAGATCACCGGGTTCCCGGCCAGCAAGGTGGTCGGCATGGCGGGGATTCTGGATAGCTCCCGCATGCGGACGTTCATCGCCCAGGAACTGGGCGTTTCCGTGACCGACGTGACGGCCTTCGTGCTGGGGGGCCACGGGGATTCCATGGTCCCGCTCCCGCGCCTCTGCTCGGTGGCGGGGATTCCACTCACGGAGCTTCTTTCCAAGGAGAAGATCGACGCCATCGTGAAGCGCACGGCCGACGGCGGCGGCGAGATCGTGGCCCTTCTCAAGACTGGCTCGGCTTACTTCGCCCCGGCGGCTTCGGCCGTCGAGATGGCGGAGGCGTACTTAAGGGACCGCAAGATCACCCGCCCCTGCGCGGCCTACCTGAACGGCGAATACGGCTACAAGGGGACGTTCATGGGCGTTCCCGTGGTGCTCGGCGCTGGCGGCGTCGAGAAGATTGTCGAGATCCAGCTCACCCCCGAAGAGAAAAAGGCCCTCGACACTTCCTACGGCCACGTCCAGAGCCTCGTGAAGGCGACGGGGATATAAGAGCAATTATTTCTGGG
>JBFLVN010000202.1:0-6961 GCA_040758475.1 Bdellovibrionota bacterium | reverse complement strand
CTCTCCGTCGATACGGAGAGGGGGCGTGTGGGGGGGTGAGGTCCGACCGGCGGACTTTTCCTTAATCCGCTTTAATTTGTTTCTATTTCTCCGGTCTTCTATACTATTGATGTTAGCGTTTCTTCGTTCACACCGTCTTTTTAACCCCGTTCACCCCCGGTCCTTCCCCACCTTCAACCTTCACAGGAGACGTGTATTTATGGATTCCTCTACTCAGGCCAATCCCTGCCCGTTGACTCCTTTTTCCAGCCTCCCGGACGAGGAAACCGATTACCTTCTGGAGCCCCACATCCCCCTGGGGCGGCTCGTCGTTCTCGAAGGCCCCCGGGGCGCGGGCAAGAGCTGGATCGCGGCCGGCCTGGCCGCCCACGTGAGCCGGGAGAAGGAGTGTTTTGGAAAAATCCTCGTCGTGGGCCCCGCCGGCGCCCTGGCCAGCGGACTAAAGCCCCGGCTCAAGGCCGCCGGGGCCGATCTCTCCCGGATCGAGGTGGTCGAACCCTCCCGCGTCCTGTGGGAGGAGGACGGGGAGCGGCGCCTGAGCGTGACGGCCTTCTCGGTCCTTCTGGGCCAGGAGATGCCGAGCCTCGTCGTGATCGACCCCATCGACCCGTACCTGGGCAAGAAGGGGGCGAAGTACTGGGAACTCTTGCGAGAGCTGGCCATCGAGCACCATTGCACGATCCTGGCGGTCCGCAGGCTCCCCCAGACACCGACGGGCCGCCCGGCCCGGACGGGGCCGGAGGACATTTCCTTCTGTGCGGATTCGGTGGTCCTCTGCGCCCCGGACCCGGAAAATTCCCAGAAGAGGCTCCTGGCCCACGCCCGGAGCGTCCACGCGGCGCAAGGAAAGACGCTGGAATTCACGATCCAGGAAGGGCGGGTGCAGTGGGGGAATCCCCGGGAGATGGGCGCGGAGGAACTCCTCCAGGCGCTTCGTCCCAAAGGTACCGGCGATGCCCTGGCGATCGCGGTGGAGTTTTTGAGGGAGCAGGTAACGGCGGGCGAGACGACGGTCTACTACCTGCATCAAAACGCCCGGGAGGCGGGCATCTCGGGAATCACCCTGCTTCGGGCGAAAAAGATTCTGGGGTTAAGAAGCATCAAAGGGATCGGGCATTGGTACTGGGAGTTCCCCCCGGAGAACGAAAAAGAAAAAAGCGATGATCGCCTTGAGGAACCCGATTCTCCGGCCACCGGAAAAAACAATGATCACCTTGATGGAAACACCTCCGGCGAGCCCTTAAAACTCAACCGCGCCGAACGCCGCCGCCTCGAACGGGAAGAGCGCAAGATGGCCGGGAGCATGGAGAAAGCGGAAGCGAGGGTGAGCGGGGCTTACTAATCCCTCCTTCCCCCGATTGCGGCTCCGGCCCCCGATGGAATAGGCTTTCGCCCGTCTTCGGAGGACCAGGAAAATGGCCGGTACTATCAAGGACAAAGTCGCGGTCGTGGGCGCCGGGTGCGTCAAGTTCGGGGACAACTTCGAGCGCTCCTACCTCGACATGGTGACGGAGGCCGGGCAGCTCGCCATGGCCGACGCGGGGATCGAGCCCGGCCGCATCGAGGCGGCGTGGCTCGGAACCTACCTTCCGAACAACGGCCTTGGAAAAGCGGGATCGACCATCACCGATCCCCTTCACCTCTATGGGATTCCCATTACGCGCGTCGAGAACTACTGCGCCACCGGGACGGACGCCTTCCGGAACGCCGCCATGGCGGTCGCCTCCGGCATGTACGACGTCGTACTCGTGCTCGGCTGCGAGAAGATGAAGGACCGGGCGGCCCGGGGCATTCCCCGCGTCGAGCACCCCCAGATCGGAAAGGGGACGAGCGCCCCGGCCCTCTTCGCGCTCGCCGCGAATCGCTACATGAAAGAGTTCGGCATGGGGCGGGAGACCCTCGCCAAGGTGGCCGTCAAGAACCACTACAACGGTGCGCGGAACAAGCTGGCCCATATGCAGAAGGAAGTGACCGAGGAGCAGGTCCTCTCGGCCCCCATGATTTCCCATCCCTTCGGCCTCTTCGATTGCTGCCCCACGACCGACGGCGCGGCGGCCCTCATCCTCTGCAAGGCCGACATCGCGAAAACGTTCCGCAAGGACTACGTGCTCGTAAAAGGCGTGGGCATGGCGGCCTATACCCACAAGCCCTACTACGACCCGACCTTCGATTACCTGGGGTTCAAGTCCACCCAGAAGGCGGCGCAGGTCGCCTACGAAATGGCGGGCGTGAAGGACCCCGTAAAGGAAATCGACCTCTTCGAGGTTCACGACTGCTTCACCTGGACCGAGATTACGAACTACGAGGACCTGGGCCTCTGCAAGAAAGGTGAGGGGCGCCACCTGATCGAGGAAGGCCGCACGGCCCTGACGGGCGACATTCCGGTGAACGTTTCCGGCGGCCTTAAGACCTTCGGCCACCCCATCGGCGCCTCGGGCGTCCGGATGATTTACGAAGTCACCATGCAGCTTCGCGGCCAGTGCGGCGAGCGCCAGATCAAAGACGCCACCCTGGGCCTCGCCCACAACGTGGGCGGCCCCGGCGCCGTCTCCTGCGTGAGCATCCTGGGGACGCCGTAAGTTTCTCGCTGTCTATCTATCTATCTATCTAGCTGTCTATGAGGAGGGAAGGGCGGCCGGTCAGGCCACCCGTTTTCCTATCCCGCCGCCGCCATCTGGGAGACGGATTTTTCCTCGTCCTTGTCCGGGGTTCCGGGCCCGAGCGGCTTGAAAAACATGTAGAAGACGGGCGTGTAGATCATCTCCCCGATGATCGCCAGGAACATGGTGAGCGCCGTAAGGCCACCGAAACGCCTCGTAGGCATGAAGGCCCCCATCATCATCACGCCGAATCCGAGGATCAGGATGATGGACGTGGAGACGAGCGCCCGGCCGATGGTGGCGTGGGTCGTCTTGATGGATTCGATGTAATCGCCGCCCGTCCGCTTGAACTCGATGGGCATGCGGGAGACGTAGTGGACCGTGTCGTCCACTGCGATGCCAAGGGCGATGCTGGCGATGAGGATCGTCGCCGCGTCCAGGCGGTAGCCGCCGATGCCCATGAGCCCCCCCGTGATGAAGATGGGGAAGAGGTTCGGGAGCATGGCGATGGCCCCCATCTTGAAGGAGCGGGTGAGCACCACCATGCAGACGTAGATTTCGAGGAACGCCTGGAAGAAGGAGAAGAGGAGCTCGGAGACGAACAGCCGGTTGAGGCGCCCGTAGAGGCTGATGAGGCCCGTGATCTTGTACTGGGGAGGCTCGCCTTCCTTCCGGGTGTTCTTCACCGTCTCGGTGGGATCGTCCTTGTCGCTGAAGCGGTCCTGCATCTGGCCGAAATCCACGAGGGCGATGCGGGGGAGGTTCCGGGCCATGGACTCCTTCGCCTTGGCCAGCAGGGCGTCGAATTGGGACGACTCGCTGTGGGAGGAGCGGATGCTCGCGCGGATTTTGGAATAGTCGTAGTTGATGAAGCTCTTTAAATCCTTGTCGCCCGAGAGCTCGGCCAGGAGGAGATACTGGGCGATGAGTTCCTTGGAGTCGGGGACTTTGTAGAAGGCCGGGTCGTCGCCGTTCATGGCCCGGTGGATTTGCTTCAAATAACTGGTGGGACCCAGGACCTGGGGGACGTTCTCGACGCCCCGGAGTTCCGTGATGAAGGCGTCGAGCCCCTGGAGGACTTCCGGGTCCGTCCCGATGCCCGGGTCCCCTTCGACGACGATTTCGATGTTGGAGAGGCCCGTCAGTTTTTCCTGGACGGCTTCCATCGTGTAGCGGACGTAGTGGGTCGCGGGGATGAACTCGAGGTTGTTCGTCTCGACCTTGATCTTGGCGATGCCGAGGAAAGTGGCGGCGGTGACGAGGACGAAGGTGATGAGGAGCGGCCGCCATTGCTTCGTCACCCGGGTGGCCACCCAGTCGAGCATCCGGCGGATGGGCCCGCTGTTGAGCTTTTCGAGCTTCTCCGTGTCGGGTTCCCGCAGGAGGAAATGGACCGGGCGGACGAGCAGGCGGGCGAAGGCGTTCTCCCGGTGGCGCCCGATCCATTGCTCGATCCGTTCCAGGATGATGATGGCGGCCGGGATGACCGTCATGGCGAAGACGTACGAGATGGCGCAGCCCGCCGCCGTGGTGAGGCCGAAGCTCATCATGGGGGGCATGTAGGTGAAGGCGAAGGAGAGGAAGCCGATGGCCGTCGTGAAGGCCGTAAAGAAGCAGGGCCAGTAGACGTCCAGGATCGTCCGGCGCAGGGCCTCGGCGCGGGAGACGCCGGGGCGCCGCTCGCCGTAGTAGGTCGAAAGAAGGTGGACCGATTCGCCCACGCAGGCGGCGATGAGCACGGGCCCCCCCATGCCGATCAGCATGTTCATGGTCCCGCCGGTAAGGGCGTAGCCGCCGAAGGCGAAGGCGAGCGAGAGGAACATGACGATGAGCGGCAGGACCGCCATCGTGAGGCTCCGGAAGAGGATGAGAAGGACGAGGAAGATCGTCCCGAAGGAGAGCCCGGTGATCTCCTTCTGGTCCACTTCGGCCAGATGGTCGAACTCGTAGTCCACGATGGGAACGCCGGCGAGGTAGATTTTCCGGGGGGCCGCGTCGAATTGCTCTTTCGTCGAATCGTAAAGGGGGTTCGTGTTGTCGGAGAAGAAGGCGCCCTTGGAGGCGAAGCGCGCCGCCACTCCCCGGAGGGCCTCTTTCACGTCTTCGGTGATTTTCGCCTTGACCTGGATCTGGTCCGTCGGGACGATCCGGCCGAAGATGGCCGTGAAGGTGCCGTCCGGCGAGATGAGGTTCTTGACGAAGTTTTCGTCCGCGAGGGCCCGGGTTTCGGCATCTTTGCGTTGCTCGGGCGTCCAATCCTCTCCTTCGGGGAGGAGGGGTTCGATCACGAGTTCGTACTGGGCTTCCCCGTCCTCGCCCTCGGTCTTCTTCCCCTGAACGTGATTCATCGTGAGGATCGAGTCCGTCTCCTCGATGTTGATGATCTTGTCGAGTTCTTCCTGGATCGCCCGCACCACGGCGAGCGTGTCGGGATTGAAAACCCCGTCCCGGGATTCGATGGCGACCGAGACGAGCTCGTCCGATTCGAACTCCTTTTTGAAGGCGTCGTAATAGGCGTTGGAAAGATCGTGCTTGGGGAACCAGATTCCCTGGGAGTTGTCCTGCACGTCGAAGTTCCGGATCATCGACCCGACGAAGGGATAGGAGCCGATCGCCACCGCGAGCAGGATCCAGAAGGGGTAGCGGACCGTGATGTCGGCCCAGCGCTTGAAAAAGGGATCGAGCCGGCCGTTGGTCTGGTGGGACTCTTCGCTCATGATGTAACTCCGGAGGGTTGACTGGCGGCCCGAAAGTGGCCGCCCAGGGGGGTAACCGGTTTGTTAGCGCGGGATTTGGGCGGGTGGAAGGGAAGCACGCCCAAACCTGGAATGCTGGTCAAGTTTGACCGTTTGGAAGGGCGCTTATCCCCAGGTGGAAGCGAGCCAGGGTTCGCCGGAGGCCGGGTCGGACTTGATGAGGTGCCAGGGATTGGAAGGTGCTTCCGAAGGCGGGGAGAGAAGAATGAAATAACGCTCCCCTTCCCGGAGCCCCCCGCAGCGGGAGAGGGCTTCCCGCAGGCGCTGGGCGAGGCGCGCGGGCTGGGCGCCGTCCGTGCGGACGAGGAGGATTTTCGTGGGAATCCGAAGGCGCGCGAGATCGAGCGCCGCCTGCTCGGCCGCCGCTTCTCCCACGACGCGCGTGACGCTCGCTTCCACGGTCGCCGTTTCGCTTCCCGGTTTTTCGGGCATGCGCCAAACCTGATGGGCCCCCAGGGCGAGTGCCTCAATGCGGGGGTAGTGCCGCTGCCCCAGGCGCCCGAAGAGGCCGTAGTCGATTTCCTCTTCCGAGATGCGCCGGGGGACTCTTTCGGGCGGCGTTCCGAAGAGGACTTTTTCCCACACCTCGCCGCGGCGGTAGAGGCTCGTCCAGTTGGGATATTCCCGCCGGAAACGTTCGAACTCGCCAAAGAAATCGCGGGTGAGGTCGTCGAGTCCCGGCGTGGGGAGTTTGGGACTGAGCGATTCGAGGACGAGCCGGAGGGGGACGAGCACCTCGGCGTCCCCCGCGTCGACCGCGCGGCGGTAACGGGTCAACGGAATGGCCTGCCCGGTGGCATCGCGGATCTGGTTTTCATCCCGGTAGTAGAAGTCCTCGATGCTCCGGAACGCGAGGAGGGTTTTTTCCGAAAGAAGGACATCGAGTGGCCGGGCGTCGTCCCGCTCGGGGGCCGTGGCCTGGAGGGCGGAGCGGCCGTAGGTCAGCGGCAGGCCGGTGATCCAGTCGAGGGGCTTTTCTTCGCGCCGGACGCGCCGCTCGCCGATTTCGACCTGGTGCCGCAGGACGAGGATGGCGTCGGCCAGATGGGGCCCGCTCGTCCAGATTCTTCCTCCGATTTCCCGGACGCAGAAGAGGGGCTGCGCCCGTCCTTCTTCTTCCCGGAGGAATTCTACGCGAGTACCCAAGGTGCGAAGCCTCCTTCGCGGCGGCGCGCAGTATACAAGGCTCTCTGCGGGGCGCCAGATGCCGGATGCAAGGAATTTAATGCGGGGCGTCAGTGAAATCCGCCCCGGCGGTGTTTATAATTATTAGAGTCAGGAGGGAAAAAGGGGTTGGTACCGGGGAGGTCGGCCTAAGGAGGCCCCCATGCACCAGCTGTTTTACACCCTCGAACTCCACTTCACCTCTCCTCATCAAATCCACAACACGTTGGGGCACATGGCCTGGGGCGCCGTTCTCTGCGCCCTCGTGCTGCTCCTGGGCTATCACCGGAGCCTGGCCGTGGCCTTCGCCGGGATTTTTTCCCTGGCGCGCGAACTCCTCTGGCAGCTCCCCTTTTTCGACGGCTGGCATTTGAAGCCCGCCGACCGTTCCCTGGACGTCCTCGAATGGGTGGCGGGCGCCTGCGTCCTGGCGTGGCTTCA
>JBFLVN010000201.1:0-6969 GCA_040758475.1 Bdellovibrionota bacterium | reverse complement strand
GTTTCTGCCCCGAGATGCGCAGGTCGGGCCCCGCGTCCCCACCCTTGCCGTCGTCGAGCACGTGACAGCCCCGGCAGGAATACTTGGAAGCCAGGAGGCGCCCCGCTTGGATCGGGTCGGCGGGGAAGGGCTTGGGAGCGGCGGGCGCCCCGAGCGAGAGGACGTAATCCACGAGGGCCCACTGGTCGGCCGCCTCTGGAACGGCCGCGAGGAAGGAGACCATCGGGCTTCCGTCCATGCCCCCGAATATCCGGTAGTAGACGTCTTTCCGCTCGTTTCCGCCGTGGAAGACGCCGGTCGTGAAATCCCGTGGACGGACGGAGCGGCCTTTTTCGTCCTTGAGCATCTTGGCCGTGGGTCCATCGCCCTTTCCGGCCGTGCCGTGGCACTGGGCGCACGCCATGTTCTTGAAGAGTTCCTGCCCCCGGGCCAGGGATTCGGGCGTCGCCGCGGGCGGCTCCGGCGGCAAGGGAAGGAGTTCGGGCTCCAGCGTGGCGAGCACGTCGGCCTTTTCGAGGACGTAAGCAGCGACCTGGCGCTTTTCTTCGTCCGTCAAAAAACTAAAAGCGGGCATGGCCGTCCCCGGCACGCCCTCTTCGATGGTGCGCAGAACGTCCGCCGTGGCGGGCGGCGTTCCCGTCGGGGTCGTCCGGAACCGGAATTTCCCCTGGAGGAAGTCGCGGGGCTGGGGATCGATGAAAGCGGCCGCCGTTCCCTCGCCATCCCCGCGGTCGCCGTGGCAGGCGGCACATTCGCGGAGAAACACGGCCTTGCCCGCCTTGACGTCGCCTTCCGAGAAGGGCCGTTTCCCGCCCGGCGTGGCGGCCAAGGCCCCGCCTTGCCGCTCCTGGAACCAGGCCGTGTCCTTGAGGACTTGTTCGAGGGTCACCTTCTCGCCGCTGTTGGCCGCCGCGAAAGCATCGGCCGCGGCCTCGTCCTTGAACGCGACGATCCCGTACCCCATGGGCGTCTCAATCTTTTTCCCGCGGACGAGATGGGCCGAGAGGAAGGGGATTAATTCTCCGCTTTCGTGGTCCTCCGCGTAGATGTCCGAAACTTCCTGGTGGAGTTCCCACATGCCAAGCAGCATGCACCCGATGTCGTCGTACTTCGTCAGATTGCCCTTGGGATCGCGGAACTCGGCGGCGAACCCCGGGCGGCCCACTTGCATGTGGCAGCGGTCGCAGGAATCGCGCCCCGCCACGATGGGTTCGGGCTTGTGTCCCCCCTGGGGCCAGAAAACCACGGCGGCGACCGCTCCCGCGGCTACCACGACGGCTGTGAGGAGAATGGTGCGAAGCTTCATGAGATGATGGCCTTTCTAAACACGAGGTATCCCCCACTGAGCGCGAGGGCGATGGTGCCCAGCATTCCTCCTGCCAAGGCGGCCACCAGCCCGGTGCGGCCCAAAAGGTCCAGTCCGAAGAGCCCCGCCGGCCCGAGCACGTCGAGGCCGCCCGAGAGCGCGAGCGTGCCGAGGATGCGCGCCTGCTCGATGGGATTGAGAAACGCCAGGGCGAAAACCTGTCCAGGGCCTAGGCCCCTGGCCATGACGAGCCCCATGGTTCCGAGGTCGCAGAGATAGACGAAGAGGAGCCACGCCCCGAAGGCGGCGCCCACGACGCGCGCCCGCGAACGGAAACCCACGGAGAGAAGCACTCCCACGGCGAGGGTCGTGGCCGCGAGCAGGACGATCAGCAGCACGAGGGCGAGGAAGACGCGGGCGTTTCCTCCCGTGGTCATTCCGATAATCAGGCCGGTGCCGCCGAAACCGAGGACCACGGCGGCCCCCATGGCCGCGCACAGTCCCGCGTACTTGCCCGCGAATACCTCGCTGCGGCGGACCGGCTGGGCGAGGAGGACTTCGAGCCACCCGTCTTCCAGGTCGCCCGCCACGCTAAGGCCGCCGAGCAACAGGGTCGTGAGCGGCACGAAGAGCAGGGCGAGATTGAGCAGGCTCGCCGTCGTGCGGTCGAAGCCGGCCAGGCCGGAACGCTCGGCGCCCGAGAGCCCCAAGGAAGACAGGGCGAAGGAGAGCAGGAAAAACCCGGCCGATACGAGTACGAACCAGCGGCTACGGACCGCCTCGCGCACTTCCCGGGCGGCCAAGAGCATTGTTATTCGGAACCTCACGAGATCCCCCTTGCGCGCAGCGGGATGACCGGCGCTTGAGGTTCAGACGACGCGGATGCGTTTTTCACCATTTTCCCTTCGTCGAGTGCGATGATGCGATCCGCCAATCTGGCGATTTCATCGTTCCGGTGGGAGGAGAAGAGGATCGTGCGGCCTTCTTTCCGGAAGCGGGCCACCGTATCCAGGAAGAGGGACTGCCCGCCGCGGTCCAGGCTCGCCGTCGGCTCATCCAGGAACAGCACGGGGGCGTCGGTCAGCAGGGCGATGGCGAGGGAAAGCCGCTGCTGCATGCCGCCCGAAAACGTCCGGGCCCGTTCTTTTTGATGGGCCGAAAGCCCCACTTCCGCCAGCAATTCGCTTACTCGGCCACGGGCAACGCCGCGGATTTTGGCGAAGAACGTGAGCACTTCCTCCGCCGTTCCACCGCCGAAGGCCGGCCGTTGCGGGAGGTAGGCCGTCAGGGCCTTGGCGCCGACGGGGTCTTCGATGACGTCCCGTCCCCCGATCCGCGCCCGTCCCTCGAAGGGCACGAGCCCCAGCAGGCACCGAAGCAGGCTCGATTTTCCCGATCCGTTGGGGCCCACCAGGGCGGCCGCTTCCCCTTTTTCGACGCGGAAGCTCACCCCGTCCAGGATGACCCGTTCTTCGATCCGGAGCGTGAGCCCCTCGGTTTCGATCACGCGAGCACCCTCTTGGCGCCGCGCAGGAGGCCCCCCGCCAGTCCCATCAGGATCGTTCCCGTGAGGGCGAGCGCCGCTCCCGGCCCGGTTGGGTTCTTTTCCAGGGCTTCGGCGGGAGGCGCAAGAAGGGGATGGGCGTCTTCCATCCGGGGCCGCGGGGCGTAAATGGGAAACCACTTGGCCGCCGTGTCGATGGCGCCGGCCGCCGGCGTGAGGCTGAAAAACGAGAGCACGGCATGGCGGCTGGAGAGCTCCTCGAACGTGCTCTCCACCCGGTAGGGGAGGTTCGAAACGCCGTCGCCGTCCGGATCGTAGGTCGCCGCTTCGCTCCAGTAATTTCCACGGCCGCCGACCGACCATTCGTTGTTCTGTCCCGAGCCCGTACCCTGGATTTGGACGGGAACCTGGTTCCCGACGAATGCGTTTTCCCAGAACCGGGCGCCCCGCGAGAGGGGTTGCAAGGCCACGCCGGTCTGGTTGCGGGCTACAAGGTTCCCCCGCACGTCGGCCTTGCCGCCCCGTGACTGGGGGGCCCCGTCGAAGAAAAGCCCCGTGCTGTTCCCGATGAAACGGTTCCGGATGATGAACACGTCGTCCGAATCCTTGACGAGCAGCCCGTGGGCCGAAGGGCCCGTCGAAAAAGAAAAGTCGTTCCCTTCGAGTTCGATCCCCCGGCTGTACATGATCGCCGCCGCCACTTCGTTGTCCTCGAATCGGTTTCCGTGGAAGACGTTGTTGTTGGAAAACATGTAGTGGAGGCCGTACCGGCCGTGCCGCACCGTGTTGTCCCGGACGATCACGTCCGAAGAGTACCAAATGATGACGTCCCGCGAGCGCTCGATGTGGTTTCCGAGCAGCTTGCAACCGCTCGAATACCAGAGCCGGATGGCGTCCCCGCGTTCGAAGATGGGAACGTCTTTCCCGACGATCGTTGAATTTTCGATGGCGCAGCCGGTGGCTTGCACGGCGAATACGCCGAAAAGCGTGTCTTCGATCCGGCTCTCTAGAATCCGGGTCCCCGGTGCTTCCAGCCGGATACCGGCGTCTTCGGCCGTGTAATTGCTGCCGCTGGACCGGATCGTAAGCCCCTGGATTTCCACGCCGGGCGCAGTCACCCGGATGATGGTCCCGCGGTTTTCTCCGTCGAGTACGGCCCCCGGCTCGCCACGAAGACGCAAGGAAACCGGGATCACGAGATGCTCCCGATAGACGCCAGGGGAGAGGATGATCGTGTCACCGGCTGCCGCGCGGCTGATGAGGTCTTGCACGTGGCCCTCGGGGGTGGCCCGGTAGTCGGCGGCCCGCGCGGAGGAGAGGGCGGATGCGAAGGCCAAGGTGGCGGTGGCCGCCACGGCGAGCGCCTTTTTCTTCCGCCGCCACCGCGGGGGAGCGAGTGGGGCCGAGAAAGCAAGGCCTAGCCCCAGGAGCCCCGCCACCACCGCCAGGTACAATCCTTCCGACGCCTTGGCGTTCATTTTGAACTGCCCGACCTCGTAGCGGCCGAAGACTTGCGGTTCGACGATATTGATGGTCACCGCGGCGGTGGGATCGAGGTTCTTGACGCTCCAGGTGAGCCAGAAGTCCAAGTCCGCCAGAAAGAACACCGGCAACAGGACCGCGGGCAAGAGTACGAGCACCCGGAGGGAACGCCGCCGGATCCAGGCGGCGGCCAGGAGTCCCGCGGTCGCGGCCGCAAGGCCCACGGGCGCGAGCAGCCGCTCGAAGCGGGCCAGCGAACCCATGGGCCGGATTCCCACGTAGTGCCCCAGGGTGTCGAGTTCCTTGACGTCCCCGGCGACCCCCACGGGACTCACGTCGATGATGAGAACCCGGGGGCCATACTGGGGGGCCTGGGCCTGCAGGGTCCACCAGGGGAGGACCCAGGCGCCCAGAAGGGCCAGGCCGGCCACCGCCGCGAGCGTGAGGCTGGCGATCGTATCCGGCTCGGCCCGGCCGCGTTCCTCGGCGGAGGGGGGCTTGGGGTTCATCTCAGCGCCCCTTGGGTTCCACGAGCATCCAGCCCGTCATCTCCATGTGCAGGGCGGAACAGAATTCCGTGCAGTAGTAGGGGTAGACGCCGGCTTTCGCCGCGACGATTTCGGCCGACTCGGTCGCGCCGGGGTCGAGCGAGAGGTTCACGTTGTACCCGTGGAGGCCGAACCCGTGGGTGGCGTCCTCGGCCGTCTCCACGTTCGTCCAATGGAAGACCACCTTGTCCCCCTCCTTCACGCGCACGATGTCGGGCGTGTAGTGGGAGCGGATGACCGTTCCGTTGACCGTCACCGTGTTGCCGTCCCGCTTGATGGCCTCCTGGCCCTGCGGGGTGGCGTGCTTGGAGGCCGACATGGAAACCGCGTCGAATCCCGTCTCCGGGTAATTCCGCCAGGTTTGCATGAGCTCGATCGGGATCATCTGCGAATTGTGGGGTTCCCCGATGGTGGGGGTATCGGAGAGGAGCTTCATCTGGGGCCCGCTGATGTCGATGAGTTGGAGGCTCTGGGGGTGCAGGGGACCCAGGGCCGGGAAGCGGTCCACGGACCATTTGTTGAGCGCGACGAGGTATTTTCCGTAGGGGCTCTTCGTGTTGCTGCCCGGCGCTTGCAGGTGGCCGATGTTGTAGTGGACGGACACCTTGTCGACGACCTTCCAGGCCTTTTCGGGCGGATTGTAGGGAGGCCCGAGGGTGTATTTGACCACCGTCGAATCGAGGAAGTGAGAGGTGTAGCCGTTTCCCTTGTCGTCGAAGACGCTGTGGAGGGGACCCAGGCCCGTCGGGATGTGGGCCTCCAGGCAGGCGTCGTATTTAAGGATCGGGATGCCGAAAGCGTCCTTGCCTTCGAAGGCCCCATCCGTGATGGCTTTCTGGATTTTCGCCACCGAGTAGGCCGTCACGTGCGGATCGAGCTTGCCGGACACCGTGATGTATTCGCCGCCGGGAACGAGATCCACACCGTGCGGGCTCTTGGATTCGGGAACGAAATAGAGAAGCCCTTCCTGGATGGCCGTTTCCAGGGAGATGACCTTGATCCCGTTGATCTTCTTGGTCTTGGAGGGGTCTTTGCCGATCTCTACCGCCTTCTTCCAGTTGATGACGTGGAGGTAGTCCATTTCGTTCTGGGAGGCGCCCACTTCCATGGGTGGCTTGTTTTCCAGCGTTCCGCCCGTGGACATTTCCGTGTTGAGCGAGTTGATGAAGAGCCAGCCTTCGGAAGGGCCGCGGCCGGCGATGGACATGTCCTGGAAGTAGGGAGGAAGTTCGAGTTCCACCGATTCGTCCTCGATGACGCGGCCGGCCTTGCGGTCGAACTTGAGGAACGCGACGACCCCGCGGTACTTATCCTTGTACTGTTCGATCGGCGCAAAATCCTTGGGCTGTCCGAAGGGGATGGGGAAGTAGGAGCTCTGGATGAGGTAATCGCTATTATCGCTCCAGAGGGCGTGGTGGTCGGAGGACATGTTGGGCGTCTTGAAGATGCTCTTGGTCTTCATGTCGCGCATGGAAATGATCGCCACGCGGCCCGCCGATTTATCGGAACCCACGATCCATTCCCCGTCGTACTTGCCGTTGGTGAGCGAAATCTGCGGGTGGTGGAGGTCGCCCCACGTGAGGACCGGGAGGCCCGGGGCGTAGGAGCCTTCTTTCAAAATCTTGCCCGATTCGGTTTCACCCTGGGCCCAGCCTTGCCAGGCATCGGGTTGATAGACCGGAACCTGCTTTAAGAGGCGCATGGAAGGGATTCCGTAGAGGAGCACCGTCCCGGCGTGCCCGCCGGAGGTGACCATCACGAAATCGTCGTGCCGCCCGGGGGGCACGAACACGCGCAGGGCCGCTTCGGCCTCGTCGGGGGAGAGCCCCCGGGCCTGGATGATTTCGTCCAGGCTGCCCGATCCGCTGGCGGCGACGGTTTTTTCGCCTTGTTGGACGGTCCCCTGGCACGTGGCGAATCCCACGGCGCAAAGGGCGATGGCGGTTGCCAAGATCCCCCAATTCCACTTCCGGCTCATGATGGAGTCCTCCTCTGGATTCCCGCCTGGGCGGCGCCAGACCGGCTTCGGTGTGGTGCCCGGCTCTTCATACGCCCTTCGGTGATCTTGGGAGCCGGGGCTGGCATCCGTGGAAGCAAATAATCGGGGGTGGCAAAATGTCATATGATAG
>JBFLVN010000200.1:0-6993 GCA_040758475.1 Bdellovibrionota bacterium | reverse complement strand
GAAGTCCTTCTACTTCATGGATCTTTTGGAAGGAGAGACGATCGGGAAAAAAGTCCTTCGGTTTTTCTCCGAAGAAGACCGGCGGAAAAAATTTCTCTCCCAGATCGGGAAAGCCCTCGCCCGCATCCACACGATCCGGCCCGATACTCATGATCTCTCTTTCCTTCCCAAACTCGCAGGCGAAGAACACCCGGCCCTGGCCACCGTCCGCGTCCTCGAAAAATTCCTGGATTCGACGTCCTTCGAGCCTCATCCGGCCATCGAGCTCGGCCTGAGGTGGGTGCGAAACAATCTCCGCCCCGTTCCCAAACCCACGCTCGTCCACGGGGATTTCCGGATCGGAAACCTTCTCGTCAATGAAGAAGGCCTCAAGGGGGTCCTCGACTGGGAACTCTCCCACGTGGGCGACCCCATGGAAGACCTGGCTTGGATCGGCGTGCGCTTCTGGCGCTTCGGGGGCGAAAAGCCCGTGGGCGGCCTCTTCGAATGGAAGGAATTTTTCTCCGCCTACGAGGCGGCCGGCGGCTTTCCCGTCGATCCCAAGGCCGTGCGCGTCTGGGAGGTTCTTCGCAACCTCTGGTGGGCCGTGGGCACGCTCCAGCAGGCCGACCGGCACCTCTCAGGCTCCCAGCGAAATCTGGAACTCGCGAGCCTCGGGCGAAGGTGCTGCGAGATGGAATACGAAGCACTGCAACTCATCGCACAGGAGGAAGGGTATTACCCCTTTTAAAATCCCTCCATGCAAGACCGTCCCTCCGCCAAAGACCTGCTTGAAGCCCTGGCCGACTTTCTGGAACGGGAAGCCGTCCCGGTGGTGGAAGACCCGCGCCTGCGTTTTCGATTGATGATCGCCGGAAACCTGGCCCGCATCCTGGAGCGCGAAGCGGATTTGGAGGAAACCCTTCTCCAATCGGAGCGAAAGCGCCTTTTGCCGCTTCTAGGCAAAGGACTTCCGGGAACCGATCCGAGCGGCTCCCAGCTTCGGGAAGAAGTTTTGAACCTGAACCAGGATTTCGGCCGCCGCATCCGGGCGGGGGAAATGGATATGGGCCCCGCCGCTCAGAAAGCTTTCGCCCACGCCCTGGCTACCCTCGAAGGGAAACTCGCGGTCGCAAACCCCAAAGAGCTTGAAAAGATGAAGGCGGAGCGGAAAAAGAGTTAGGCCTCTATTTCCTTTGTAAAATCAGATAGTTGGCCGATCATCAGATTCTTTCCTTGACGTGGGAGACTTCTCTTCATAGAATGATCGCTACTCATTGAGCATCTCTCAATGAAAAATCCCAAGGCCATGGTCCGAAACACCCCCATCCTCTTCCCCCAACGAAAGCAGCAAGCCGACGCCACCCGCGAGCGGCTCGTGGAACTCGCCTGGAAGCAGGTCCGGCGAGAAGGCATTCAGGATTTCAAAATTCTCACGCTTGCCAAAAAGGCGGGCGTCGCTTCCGGCCTTCCTTATGTTTATTTCGACAGCCGGGAGAAATTTCTCGACGAACTGCGCATCCGCGCCTGGGACGAGCTTGAAAAAGCCGTGGACGAAAAAGTCCTCCCCCGCCCCCCGCTCAAAACCACGGCCGATTACGAAAATAACTATCGCAAAGTGATTCATGCCATCGCGGACTACGCGGCGAAGGAACCCCGGCTCGTCCAGCTCGTCCTCCTCACCCCCGGCGTGGAGCAATCCCCCGCCGTCCTTGAACGCTCCGTGCGCGCTTCCCAGAAATTCATGGGCCCACTCCTCGAAGGAATCCGGGAAGGCGCCCTCGAAGCCCGGGGCGATCCCCTCGTCTTCGCCCTGGCGCTCTGGACCGCCGTGCAGGGCCACATCCAGCGCTCGACCGCCCAAGCGGCCCCCATGTTCAAGAAAATCCAAAGCCAGGTGCTCGATGAGATTCTCGAGATTTTCTTCTCTTACATCCGCCCCCGGAGGAAACCATGAATCCGCAAGCCGCCTTTAACGAAGCTTTCGCCACGCCCGAAGGATTCTCCCGCACGCTCGGAGTGCTTACGGCCGGAGGCGATGCCGCGCTCTCCGAAGCCCGGATCGTCAAATTCACCACACCCATAAACGAGGAAACCGCGAGGCGCTGGCTTCCGCCCGGCCTCTCACCCACCTCCCCCGCGCGGGCGACCCTCTTCATCGCCCATTATCCGATCACGAGTTTCGGCGTGAGCTACCGGGAATCGGGCCTTCTCCTTCACGCTGAAAAAAACGGCCAGGAAGTAACTCATTGCGCCTGGATGGTGGTCGATAACGATACAGCCATGATCCTGGGGCGGGAACTTTTCGGCTTTCCCAAGCGTCTCGCCACCATCGAAATGGACCTGGACGGCGGCAAGGCCCGGGGCCGCGTGGAGCGGCGGGGCGCCGAAGTCCTCTCCATCGAAGCCGAACCCATTGCACCAACGCAAAACGCCCATCCCTTCGCCTTGCCCATCATCAACACCTGGGGCCCGCCGGGCCCCTTTCCGGGGTTTCTCCTCCGGATGAACGTGACCGACCGGCTGCGCCAGGGCTGGCGGGCCCGCCTCAAGGTCCGCGTGGGAGGCGGCCCTTTCGACCCGCTCGGGGAACTTGGAATCGGAACGAGGGAATTGGAGGGCGAAACCATGATCTCGGACATCGCCGTCCCGCCCCAAAGGCCGAGTGGAAACGGCCGGGCGTCCCTTCGGGAACTCATGAACATCGCCCGGAACTTCGGCGTCAGCGGAATCGTCTCCCCCCGCTGGCTCGTCGAGAAGATGCCGTTCCGCTTCTGGTAGTCTTCAGGGTTTTGACCGGGCCCGCCCGGTGCGGCCACCCTTGCCCCATGCCCAGGAAAAATACCCCCAAGAAGGCATCCCCTCGGCCGGCGGCACGAAAAGCGCCGGTGAATATTCTTCTCATCACGAGCGACCAGCAGCGGGCCGATACGATCGGGGCGTACGGATCGAAAGTCCCCGCCACCCCGAACATCGATCTCCTGGCGAAGCAAGGCGCGGTCTTCGAGAGCGCCTACTGCCAGCACCCCTACTGCCAGCCTTCGAGGTGGACGATCCTCACGGGCCAGCACCCGCGGACCCACGGGATCTGGGGAAACGGCGTCGACCCCACGCCCAAGCAGGTTGAAGACGCCTTCAGCACCCGCGTGGCGGAACAAGGCTACCGCCGCGCCTTCATCGGAAAAGCCCACTTCGCCACGAACGGCGTGTTCCTTCCGGGTCGCTCCTCCTACATGGAGGCCATCGCCAATTCGATCCGCATGCCGGAAGACTGGCGCGGGCCCTACATGGGATTCGACTGGGTGGAACTCATCCAGCTCGGCCATTTTCCTTTCGGCTACGGGCCGGCCCCGTTGGGCCTTCACTACGGGAAATGGCTCGGGAAAGACGGTTACCGGAAGGCCCTCGAACGCTTCCAACTCGCGGCCCCCTGGCGCGCCCTCGAACCCAAACGCGGAGCGCCCCAGACCTGGAACAGCGCCCTGCCGGAGGAATTCCACTCTACGACCTGGGTGGCCGACCGGACGATCGACTGGATCAAAGGGAACAAGGGCTCGCCCTTTTTCCTCTGGGCGTCCTTCCCCGATCCCCACCACCCGCTCGACCCGCCCGCGCCCTGGTGCTTCAAATTCGATCCCCGGGACATGCCGCTTCCGAAGCGCGATCCCAAGGAACTCGATTCCAAGCCCCCCATCCAGCGGAAAATGTCCAAAGGAATAGGCGGGCCCGCGGCGGCTTTGAATCCATCCGGCGGAAAGATCAGCGACCAGGCGCTTTCGGTGATGACGGCCGCCTACTACGGCATGGTGGCCCAGATCGATCATCACGTGGGAAGAATTCTCGCATCTCTCGACGAACTGGGGATTTCAAACGACACGCTCGTGATCTACACGACCGACCACGGCGAGATGATGGGGGACCACTCCCTCCTCTTCAAAGGCCCCTTTCACTACGACGGCGTCCTGCGCGTGCCGCTCATCCTGCGGGGCCCGCAAGTCCCCAAGGGAAAACGCATCTCCGACGTCGTAGGAACGATCGATCTCGTCCCAACCTTCGAAGAACTCACGAAGGCCAAGCGCAACGGAACGCTCGTCCAGGGGGAGAGCCTCCTTCCGCTCTTCAAAGGGAAAGCCCGCCGCGAGCGCGTCTTTACGGAGAACGATCACACGATCCTCTTCAAGACGCATCTTCTCACGATGGTCACGCCCCGGCACAAAATTAACCGCCACGTGGGAAAACCTTTTGGCGAAATCTACGACCGGGTGGAAGACCCGGGGGAATTCCACAACCTCTGGGACGAAAACCCGGCCCTGCGGCGGGAGCTCGAAGCCGAAATGGACGAACACCTTCCTCCGCCCGTCCTTCCCAAGCGGCGCGTCACGGGGCCCTTTCCGGCCTAATAACGCTTCTAGCGAAACTCGCGGCGGCGGCTACACTCCCCGCCCGTGGATGCCCTCGACCAGCAAATCCTCGAAGCCCTCGAATGGCCGCAGCTCCTGGCTCACCTCGCCGGCTTCGCCCAGACGCCCGCGGGGGCGGAGCTGCTCAAAAGCCTCTCCCTCGGCCTGGACGAAGCCGCCGTGCGGAACTCCCTCGCCCGCGTCCAGGAGGCCCGCGCGCTTCTCGAAGAAGCCGGCACGCCCGATCTCTCCCGTGGCTCCCCCCTGGAAATCGAACTCGGCCGCGCCCGGCGCGGGGCGGTCCTGGAAGGGACCGAGCTCTACGCCGTCCTGGAGAGCGAGCGGACCGCCGCCACCCTCCGGGGCCTCATCCTCGAAGAACCATCCCTCTGCCCCCTCCTCGCGGGCGAAGCGGAAAAAATCCGGACCAGCCAGGATTTCATCGACCGCCTCTCAATTTCCATCGGGGCCAAGGGGGAGCTGCTCGACACGGCAAGCCCCCAGCTCGCCGCCCTGCGGCGCGACCGGGTTTCCTACGCCGAATCCATCCGGGGGCGGCTCGAAAACCTCCTCCACTCCCGGAAGCTCGAACCCCTGATCCAGGACGACTTCTTCACCCTGCGGGAGGACCGCTACGTCATCCCCCTCAAGGCGGGTGCCCAGGGGCAGATCAAGGGGATCATCCACGCCACGTCGAGCACCGGGGCCACCGTTTTCCTGGAGCCGGAGGAAGTCGTCGAATCCAACAACCGCCTGAAAATGATCGACAGGGACCTGGCGGAAGAAGAGACGAGGGTCCGCCGGGAGCTATCGGACCTCGTGCGGGAGCGATCCGAAAGCATCACCGCGAACGCCAAGGTCGTCCTTTGCTTCGACGTCCTTTTCGCCAAAGCGCGCCTCGCTGAACTCCTGGAAGCAGCCGTGCCGGACATTCCGGAGGACCGTTCCCTTCATCTCGAATCCCTCCGCCACCCGCTCCTTGTCCTCTCGGGTTTCAAGGTCGTTGCCAATAACCTTTCCGTTCCAGCGGGGTACCGCGCCCTTATCGTCTCGGGCCCCAACGGCGGCGGGAAAACGGTACTTCTCAAGGCCCTTGGCCTCTCGGTGCTCCTCCTCAAGGCGGGCCTTCCCATCCCGGCGGCGGAGGGATCGACGCTCCCCCTCTTCGACAAGGTTTTCGCCGACATCGGCGATCCCCAATCGCTCACCGAGCACCTTTCGAGTTTCACGGGCCACGTGCGGCGCGTGGGCAAAATCCTGGAAGGCGCGGGGAAAAAATCCCTCGTCCTCTTGGATGAAGTGATGACGGGCACGGCGCCCGAAGAAGGGGCCGTCCTCGCCCGCGCCTTGATCGAATACCTCTCCGCCCGCGTCGCCCTGGTGGCCGTCTCGACGCACTACGAGGAAGTAAAAGCCCTGGCCTACGGCCAAGGAGAAGGCCTGGGCCTTTCCATGGGCTTCGACCCCGTAAAGCGCCGCCCCTCCTACCGGGCCGAGCCGGGAACGCCGAGCCGCTCCATGGCTTTCGAAGCGGCGCGCGACGGCGGGTTCCCGGCGGACGTGATCGAACGGGCCCACGCCCTCCTCTCCCCCGACCGCCGGGCGGCGGTCGTGCTCCTCGAAAAACTGGACGAAGAGCGCCGCGCCCTCGAAGAACTGCGCCGCAAGGCCCAGGAAGAATTCGAGGAAACCCACCTCGAACGAAAGCGCTACGAGGCGGAACTCGCCAAGATCCGGGAGCGGGACAGGAAAGCTCTTTCCGCAGAGGCCGAAGCCCTTCGCCAGGAATTATCCAAGGCGAGGGCCATTCTTCGCACCGCGAGGCGCGAGGCCCGCGCCGCGCCTGGTTTCGAGACGACCCAAGGTGTCTCCCGCGCCATCGAATCGGCCGAAAAGGTCGTCAGGCAAGCGGGCGGCATCGTCGAACAACCCGCGGAAGGAAGCCCCGTCGATTGGAGCAAGGCGAAGTCCGGAGATGCGGTCCTGCTCGAAGGAAGCCCCATCCGGGCCGTTCTCGTGGAACTGCCGGACGCCCGGGGCCGGGCGGTCATCTCCTCGGGTGTTGGAACGCTCAAGGTGGAAAAGGACCGCCTGCGGGCCCCCGCCCCGCTTCCCAAAAAAGAAAAGCCCGTGGAAACGGGAAGCTACCGGGTCGAATCCAAAGGAGCGCCGCCCTCTTCAACCTTGGACCTCCGGGGAAAGCGGGAAGACGAAGCCCTCTCGGAAGTGGAAATCTTCCTCGACCGGGCGTCGCTCGCCCAGCTCCAACAGGTCATCATCATCCACGGCCACGGAACGGGGATTCTCAAGAAATCCATCCGCAAGCACCTGGACGAATCGGATTACGTCACATCCTGGCGCCCGGGCGAGCCCGGCGAAGGGGGCGATGGCGCCACGGTGGTGAAGCTGGGGTAGAACACCTCACCCCGCGGCCTCCGGCCGCCGCCCCTCTCCGTATCGACGGAGAGGGGCCGAGCCGGGCTTGCCCCAGCGGACGCTGCGGGGGCGTCTGCCCCGCCCGCGGCCGAGGGGGCTGCCCGGTGAAGGCCCCGCCACAGCGACCATGAGTGGTCCCAAAAACAGAGGGCCGCCTTTCGGGCGGCCCTCTGCGTTC
>JBFLVN010000199.1:0-7019 GCA_040758475.1 Bdellovibrionota bacterium | reverse complement strand
GGATCGGACGTTTCGGGAATCTCCACCACCTGCCGCAAGGACGGTGACTACTGGATCTTGAACGGAAGGAAATGCTTCATCACCAACGGCGGGAAAGCCGACTGGGTGATCGTCTTCGCCACGCTGGATAAATCCAAGGGCCGCGAAGCCCACCGGGCCTTCATCGTCGAAAAAGGGACGCCGGGCTTCTACTGCGGGAAAATCGAAAAAAAGATGGGCCTAAGATGCTCCGAAACGGCCGAGCTGGTTCTGGACGACGTGCGCATCCACAAGGACCAGGTGCTTGGCGGCGAAGATCATTACGAGAAAATGGGCGCGGGCGGTTTCAAGACCGCCATGAAGACCTTCGATTCGACCCGGCCCATGGTCGCTTCCATGGCCCTCGGAATCACGCGGGCCGCTTTCGAAGAGGCGCGGGATTTCGTGAAGGAGGCCTACTGCCTCTCCCGGCCCCTGCCCCATTACCGCGCGCTTTCGGAAAAGGTCGTGGACTGGGAACGTAAAATCGACGCCGCCCGGCTCCTCATCTGGCACGCGGCTTGGCTCGCCGACAAAGGGATTCCGAACTCCAAGGAAGCCTCCATGAGCAAGGCCTACGCGGGAAAGATTTCCAAGGAAATCTGCCGCGAGGCCTACCAACTCGTGGCCGGCCGCGGCTCCCCGCGGGAACCCTGGCTCGACAAATTCTTCCGCGACATCCAGATCTTCGACATCTTCGAAGGGACGGGGCAGGTCCAGCGGCTCATCATCTCCCGCCGCTTCATGCAGGGGCTCCAGATCGATTGAGGAAGCCAAACCCCACCCCCAACCCCCTCCCCGCATCGGCAGGGAGGGGGGGCTTTCTCATCCCCCTCTCCGTCGATACGGAGAGGGGACGAGCCGAAGGCCCGGGGGTGAGGTAGTCTCCTCGCCCCGCGAGGTAATCCCCATGAAAGTCTTCGCCGACGGCCTCTTGAACGGAAAAGTCGCCCTCATCACCGGGGGCGGAACGGGAATCGGAAAAGCCACCGCCCTCGAAATGGCGCGGCTCGGGGCCAAGATCGCCATCTGTTCGAGGAAACAGGAACACCTGGACTCGGGCAGCGCGGCCCTCAAGGAAGCCGGCGCCGACTTCATCGCCCTCCCCTGCAACATCCGCAATCCCGAAGAAGTCACCAAGACCGTGGACGCCGTCCTCGCCAGGTTCGGGCGGATCGACATCCTCCTCAACAACGCCGGCGGCCAGTTCCCCTCTCCGGCCGCCGTCCTCCAGCACAAGGGCTGGAACGCGGTGATCGACACGAACCTGAACGGCACCTGGTACATGACCCAGGCCGTCGCCACCAAGTCCATGATCAAGACCGGGGGCGTGATCGTGAACGTGGTCATCACGACCGAGCGGGGCACGCCGGGCGTGGCCCACAGCGGCGCCGCCCGGGCGGCGGTCGTGAACCTCACGCGCTCCCTTGCCGCCGAGTGGGCCCAGTTCGGCATCCGGGTTCTTTCCATCGCCCCGGGCACGATCGAGACCGAGGGCCTCGCCCAGTATCCGCCCGCCCTCATGGAGCAGGTAAAAAAACGAATCCCCTGGGGCCGGACGGGCAACGCCGAGGAGATCGCCTGGGCGATCACCTACCTCGCATCCCCCGCCGCTGATTTCTGCACCGGGGAGCTTTTTACGATCGACGGCGGCGCCCGGCTCTACAACGACGTCATGCCCATTCGAAAGATCAAGAAGGAGTGAGAACATGCCCCTGAACAAAGCCGCCGTCGGGCGGGAAGGCGAACCGGGATCGTTCGAAATCACTCAAGAGAAAATCCTGAAATACGCCCTCGCCACGAACGAAACAAATCCCCTCTTCCTCGAACCTGCCAAGAACGGCGGCAAAGCCCTCGCCCCTCCTTGTTTTGCCTTCACCTATTCGAGCCCCGGCATGGCGAAAGTCCTCTTCCACAAGGATTTGGGAATCGACTTCGTGCGGCTCGTCCACGGGGAACAGGAATTCAAATACCACGCCCCCGCCTGGTCGGGGCAAACCGTTTCGACCAAAGCAAAGATCGCGGCCATCGAGGCCAAGGACACGGGCGAGACGTTCACCATCGAAAGCGAAACCCGGGACCCTTTCGGAAAGCTCCTCACCGAAGCGCGCTTCTTGTTCTTCATCCGGGGCAAGGGAAGCGGCGGGAAGAAAACGGAAGAAGAACCGGCGCGCAAATACCTCTTTCAAACGCCGATGGCCGTGGCACCCGACCAGCCGATCCGCTACGGAAACGCTTCCGGCGATACCAATCCCATCCACATGAACGAGGCGGCCGGAAAGGCGGCGGGCCTCGGCGGGATCATCCTCCACGGCCTTTGCACCCTGGCTTTCGCTTCGAAAGCCCTGGTGGACGGGATCGCCAAGGGGGATACGACGAAGCTAAGGCGCCTCGGAGTCCGGTTCTCCAAACCCGTCCGGCCGGGCGACACGGTGACGACGCGGGTGTGGGAAGATGGCCCCGGTAAATACGGGTTCGACGCGGTCATCCAGGACGGTACAATCGTCCTCAAGAACGGCGTGGCGGAGTTCAGCTAAGAAACGCTCACCGAGGAGAAAGAAATGTCCAATCCCGTCGAGATGATCATGAAGATGTACCCGGCGATCCCGTTCCAGAAATTGCTGGGCATTCAAATTCTAGAGACCGCGCCGGACAAGGCGAAAATCCTCCTTCCTTTCAGGCCCGAACTCGCCGGCGGCGGGAACGCCTACCACGGCGGCGTGATCAGCTCTTTGATCGACCTCACCGGAGCGCTCGCCGCCTGGAGCGGCCACGACGCCGCCAAGGGGATGAAGGCCTCGACCGTGACGCTCACGGTGCAATTCCTCTCGGCGGCCCAGGGCGAAGACGTGGTGGCCGAGGGCCGGGCCATAAAGCGCGGCAAGGAACTCATCTTCTGCGACATCGACGTTTCCGCCAAGACCACCGGCAAAGCCATCGCCACCGGCGTCATGGTCTACCGGATTGCCCAGTAGGGCAAATAGGCCAAGCCCCTCCCCGGCCTTCTCGTTGAGCACCGCTCAATCCGGGGTCAACGCGGGGCGTGACTCGTCCAAAAACCGTGTAAACTCGTAAGCGGCGGGGTAAGCAGGGGAGCCGGGGGGCTACCAGCTTTGCCGTCCATTCTCTACATCGACAATCCCACCTTCGAAGGGCGAAGCGAACTCGCCGAAGCCATGAAGGCGCGCCTTGGCGCCGAAGTCGTCCTCGCCGAGTCCATCGAGGAATTCGCCCAGAAGATCCTCCAGAAGAAATTCGACCTCTACGTCTGCGGCGATTCCATGCTCTTCCAGGGGAAGATCGTCCAGGGCTGGGAAGCGCTCCGAAAATTCCTCCGGCAAAAAGAGGACTTGATGAAACTCGCCGTCCTCTCCAATCGCACGTCCGTCGTTGAAGACGCACAACTCTCCCAAGTAACCGCTTTCAACAAGAAGACCGGCTTCGAGGACTTCCTCCAATACGCCAAGACGTTCCTGGATACGGCGGTGTAGGCCGCCTACACCATCCCTCGGATAGCTTCTAATTTTTCCGTCGGCAGCCCCGCTTCCTTTCCGTCACCGATGAGTTCGTCGATCATTCCCACGGTCTGCTCCCCCAACTTGTCGGCCAATGCGAAATACCGCGCCCTTGCCGGGTCACTCATGAACCCCAAAATCCCGGAAACCACCTGGGCGGCGGGGGAGGCCGGAATGAACCGGAGGGCCCCCATCCCAAAAGGCGTGCTTTGGAAAACCCTCCGGTGAATCACGATCCCCTCTTTGCCCGCCTCAGCGGCGAGGCGATAGAGGTCCCGGGCGCCGGGAGAAAGACGGCTTTTCCGGAGCGCCGCCAGCATGGGCATCGAAAGAGCGTAGTAGGCGGGGGCCGGTGATTTTTTCACGACCATCGCCCTCACGCCGCCTTTTCTCATGGCGCGTGCCAGGTCGCGGGCGCCCGGCAAGGCTCCGGGCGAGAGCGGGGAGATAAACGTGGGCATGGGCGGGAGCCAGTACCGGACGCGCTCTCCTTCCAGGTGGGAAATGATCGAGGCGTTCCCAAGCACGAGCGGGACACCGGGGCAAGCCTCCGCGATCTTCTCCCGGTCGTGGAAGGCCAGCGTGAAGAAAAAGAGGGGAACGCCCTTTCGGGCGGCGATGGCGGCGGAAAAATCCTCCAGGGCCCCGTCCAGCTGGTCGGAGCGGGTGCAAAGCAAAATGCCCCGGAGATTTTCAGCGGGAGGGATTTCGGAGAGCCACGGGGCTTCCAGGGTTTTCTCCCGGCCCGAGCGGTCGTCCCGCAACAAAAACCGCGCCGCGGCCGGTTTCCTCGCCCCCCTGCGGGCGAGGAAGGCCACTTTGCCGCCGGCCTCGGCGAGGGCGAGTCCGTAGGGCTGGCCGATCGCGCCAGCGCCGACGACAAGCCAGGTCTTTTCAGCGTTCATGAGAGATCAAGCCTCTTTCCAGAGCAGCATCAGCCCCGATTTGAGTTCCGGCAGGAAATCCACCTGGAAGAGGGCTAGTTCGGGGCGCTTCTGGAATAATTTCTTCACCACCGGCGGCAGGTCGGCCTGCTGCCAGAGCCCCACGGCAAACGCATAGGACCGGAGAAAGAGCCGGGCCGCTTCTTCGAAAGAAAGCCCCGGAAAAGCGCCGGAGAGATGATTCGCCGTCGTTAGGAGGGCCGAGGCAAGGCGGGATTTGTACCCGTAGACGAATTCCTCGCTCACGTTCTGTTCGAGAACGCCGTTCATCAGACCCGCGAGCCGGAGAAATTCCGGGTGCTCTTTGGAGAAATCGCAGATGGCATCCACGATGCGCCCGCCGGTGCCTTTTCTTTTTTCGCCGCACAAGGCCTGAATGTTTTGCAAAAGCTCGGTGAGCAGTTCTTCGTAATAAGCGATGTAGAGTTCTTCCTTCGTCTGAAAATAGAGATAAATCGTCCCCTTGGCGATACCCGCGTGCCTAGCCACTTCCGTCACGGTGGCCAGGCACCCGCCGCTCTCCCAAAAGAGCTTGCGGGCCGCGGCGAGGATCTGCTTGCGCCGGACTTCTTTGTCCTCATCGTAGATGGCGCGTTTGCGAAGAGCGCTCATTTCCCTTGGCCCATGTTCTCCTTGGTCAGGCCGATCCCCCGGCGCATGACGAAATCCATCATCCCCGTGGGAATGAAATTGCTCATCCACATCATGGGCTTCATGAAACTGGGGGCCGTGTACCTGGCCGCTGGGCAAGGCTTGAAGACGGCTTTCTCGATGGCCCGCACGACGGTCTGGGGCGAAAAAGACATGGAATCGCTTTGGGCCTGCATGGCGTCGGCCTTTGCGTAGATTTTCGCGTAGGGAGAGCCCGGCCGGTCCTTGGAGCCGATGGAGTCCACGGCCGTTCCAGAAAAATTCGTCTTGATGGGGCCGGGCTCGATCAGGACGACCTTGACGCCGAGCGGCCCGAGTTCCATCCGGAGGGAATCCGACATGGCTTCGACGGCGAACTTGGTGGCCGTGTAGGCCCCGGCGAAGGGGAAGGACATCTTCCCGCCGCCGCTCGAAATGTTCACGATGCGGCCCGAGCGGCGCTCCACCATCTTCCCCGCAAAAGCCCGCGTCACGGCCATGAGGCCGAAAACGTTCGTTTCGAACTGGGCCCTAAGCTGCTCGTCGGTCACTTCGAGCAGGGGGCCGAACTGGCCGTAGCCCGCGTTGTTGATGAGGACATCGACGCCGTGGCCCTGGGTCTTTGTATGGACCTGATCGGCAGCGGCTTTGATGGAGCCCAGGTCGTTTACGTCGAGCCGCACGGTCTCGATCTTCCCGCCGCTCTCCTTGGCGAGTTCGGCGAGCTGTTTTTCGTTCCGCCCCGTGGCGAACACCCGGCATCCCCGGCCCGCGAGCGAAAGGGCCGTGGACCTTCCGATCCCCGCCGTGGCACCCGTAATCAAAATGGTTTTTCCGTTGATTCCGTTCATGTTCCGCCCTCCTTACTGACTGTTGGTCATTTATAAGTGACCAATGGTCAGTTGTCAAGGGGTGTTCTTGGCGAAAGGAAAAACCACGGAGGCGCGGGGCCAGAGAGAGGCGCGCTCCAGTCTTGGAAGAGGGTCGCCCTGCCAGGGACCGCTCTACCGGCCGCCGCGCCCCCGTGGCGGAAACTGAAGAACCTAGGGGCCGGGGCCGCGGCGAGTTCCGGGCGGCTCCGTTGCTCCGATGCCCCTCTCCCCTTGGGAGAGAGTGGCCGAAGGCCGGGAGAGGGCTGAATCGGAGAGGGTAGTGCCTGCGTGATCGGCCCTCTCCCGCCGCTCCGCGGCACCCTCTCCCAGAGGGGGAGGGGCAAGTTCGCCCGCTCCTCTTTCCTTCCGCGCCTTCTCTTCCCGCATCTTCTGAAACGCTTCCGAGACGATCCGTGCCGCTTCCTCGCGTTTGCTTATTTGGCACTGCACGCACGGCGTCTCAAACTCTTTGCGGGCCGCGGGGTCCAGCGAATAGGGCCCGGCGATGCAGGACTCGGCGTAGCGGAGGTATTCGAGGGGGCTTCGCTCGAATCGCTCTTCATCGGTAGGTGGCTCGCTTCTTTTCCGTTTCCAGCTTCCACCCCCGGTGCAGGCCGGGCTGCTTTCCAGATAAACGTGGGGGGATTTTTTGTGCACCCGCATCTCGGCGTCGATGCGCGCCTCGGCCAGGGCAAGCTGTATTTGATGGACGAAATCCGCGAACGTCTTTTCCCGTTCGTCCCGGTCTTTTTCTTCCTTCTCCTGAGCCGAAAGGCCGAGGGCCCAGACGATCCAGAAGTCCTTGAGCGGGAGCCCCTTGCTGAAAGCTACGACGTGGGGCGTGCAGCCCTTCTCCACCTTGTCGCAGACGCTTTTAACGAACTCTTTTGAGCGGACGAGCTTTACCGCCGCCTCGGAGGGGGCGGGAGCGGGGGAGTGCTGGTGGAGGGGGCAAGGCATGGGTCGTTCAAGGGGCGCAAAAGGCCCCAAATCGCAAGACTTGGCTATCAGGAGGAAAGACCGCTCGTGAACGACCGAGA
>JBFLVN010000198.1:0-7166 GCA_040758475.1 Bdellovibrionota bacterium | reverse complement strand
GAATCGGGCGCCCTGCTAGGGCGCCCGATTTGTTTTTCGACAACTCAAAGCCGTCTATTGGCGCTCCACCGCTTCGATCTCCAACGGCTCGTGGAGGACTTTGTAGAAGCCCGAGCCGCCCCGTTCGGGAAAAGCCGGGAGGCTCGCGATGTTGGCGCCGATGTGGTACCACTCGGTCTTGAGATTTTCCCATCCCCGAAAGTAGTAGCCGATCCCTGGCAGACTCCCCCGGAACTCCTCCGGCGGGTCCGATAGCTCCGCATCGTCGAGGAAAACGGCCTCGGCCTTGAGGTTCTTGCGGAGGGCGGGGTCCAAATCGACGACACCCATCTGGTTCAGGCCGAGCCCCGTCGTCATGAACCAGGGTTCGGGGCCGAACTCAATGCTCTTTTCCGACTCGATCACCTTGCCGTCCACGACGGCCCCCTGCGGGAGAGCGCTCGTCGAAAGACGCAGGCCCTTCAAGTCGATCAGGTCGAGAAGGAACATGATATCGAGCGAAGAAACGGTAAGGGCCGCGAGCTGCGGCGGCCGGAAGCGGATGTCGATCCGGATGAGACGGTCGTAGTGATCGATGCGGGAGATCGTCGGCGTCGTCACCCCGAGCACCGTCACGCCGGCAGAGATTTCGCGGACGACCCGCACGGGGCCCACCCGCGAACCATCCAGGGTCGCGTCGATCTGGTCCTCGTTCACGTTCAAGGACGGAAGGCTGCCGATGGGCTTGGCCCGGAAGCGGATCTTGACCCGGTCCAGGATGTCCTCGCTCTGCCGGCCCTTCAAATCCGAGGTGGCGAAGCGGTTGAAGAGAAACGGCTTTTCGGGGATGTACCCGATGGAATAAGCCGAAGTGCTTGCGAGGTGAGTGACGGGAAAATAGCGCACGTAGCTCTTGTCGGGAACGAAACCGGTCTCTCCCACGAGGAGATGAACCACGGCCGGTTTCTTGAGGTACGACGCCCGGGCGCGGATCGTGACGAGCTTCCCCCGGGCCTGGGCCAGACGCTCGGCGGAACACTCCCCCTCCAAATCTTTGAGCATGAAAACGATTTCGTCGTTTTCATCGAGGACGCCGGGGGTTTCGTCCCGGGCGATCCGTTCGGAAGGATCGTTCGGAACGTGGCGCCCTTCGGCGTTCACGTCATCAGCCTGGAAGACGACCGGCACGGCCGTCTCGCCGCGGCAGGTGAAGGCCGAGAGCTTCAAAACGCTCGTCCCCAGGAGGGCGGGGACTTGCTTCCCCGTCACGATGAGGGGCAGGATGCCCGTGCTCACAGGGGCCTTCGAATCGAGGGCCACCGCCGGGGTGGATGACAAAAATGCGAATAAACCGGCCAAGGCGCCGGCCCAAAGCCCATATCTTGTTGCCACGAATTCCCCCGCCCGGTGTTTTTTCTCAGCGGCGCTGCTTTCAGGACGAGGCGCCTCGCCCGGCCCCTTCCACCCCGGCCTCCCGCAAGAGTTCCCGGGCGATGGTCAGGGTCTGAATCTCGGAAGTGCCGCCACCGATTTCAAACATTTTAGCATCCCGCATGAGTTTTTCCACCGGCGCCTCGCGCATGTAGCCGGTGCCACCCATCACCTGAATGGCATCGAGCGATACCCGCACCGCCTCCTGGGCGCAGTAGAGCTTGGCGGAGCTGGCCGCCTTGTCATCCAATTTCCCTTCGCGCTGCATCCAGGCCAGCTTGAAGTTGAGATTCCTCGCGTTTTCCAGGGAGACGTACATCCGGGCGAGCTTTTCCTGGATGAGCTGGTACTCGGCGATCTTCCTGCCGAAAGCTTCCCGCTGGGCGGCGTATTTGACGCTCTCCTCCACGCACCGCTCGATAATACCCAGGCACATGGCTGGCATGACGGCCCGCTCCCACTGGAGCGTCGCCTTCGCCTCCCCTTTGCCGCCTTCGCTGGAAGATGATTCCCCCGGCGGTGGGCCAAGGAGCCGGTCCTGGGGGACGCGCACGTCGTCCAGGAAGATTTCGCCCGTGGGGGAATCCCACATCCCCATTTTCTCCATGGGCGCGCCCGTCGAAAGGCCCGCATCGCCGCGCTCCAAGACAAAAGCTCGCACGGGGGATTTCTCCCCGCCAGTTGCGAGCTTGCAGAAGATCACAAAGACGTCGGCGTAAGGGGCGTTCGAAATGAAAGTCTTGGAGCCTTTGAGAACGTACTGGTCGCCATCCAGGCGCGCCGTGGTCTTCATGGAGCCAAAAGCGTCGGACCCCGATAAAGGCTCCGTAAGGGCCCAACAGCCCACTTTCTCCATGGCGTAGACGGGAAAGGCCCAGCGCGCGCGCTGCTCGTCGTTTCCTTGCATCGCAATGGCGGTCCCGCATCCAAGGCTCGCCACGAAGGCCATGCAGAAGCCCGGGGAGACGCGGGAGATTTCCTTGAAGAGGATGGCCGGGATCATGGGGTCCATGCCGCCCGGAAGGAGCGAGCCCTGTGTTCTTTTCTTCTTTTCCGCCTTCGCCGGATCGGGCGGGCTATCCGAAGGCTTCTTGCCGAAGAAGTTTTTCACCTGGCCCGTAAGGCCCATGGTCTGGGCGAACTTTTTGAGAATCTCGTAGGGGAGCTTCTCACCCGCTTCGAGGGCCTTCAAATTGGGTGCGATCTCTTTTTCGACGAAGCTCCGCACCACCTGCTGGATCATCTTCTGCGTGTCGTTGAGTTCGAACACGAGGCATCCTCCCTGAAGTTATCGCCGCTTACTTTTCCCCAAAACACTTCGGGGCTCCCTTGAAGGAGCCCCGAAGCATCCGCCCGTCCACCGGCGTCCAGGCTTAGTTGCCCAGGAGCGCCGAAATCTTGTTCGTAATACCACTTCGAAACGCTACTTTTACAGCGCCCAGCATCCGCTTGTAGTTCTGGTGGGACATGGGGTACCAGAAGAGTTCCTTGTCTCCGAGCGAAATCCTATCCCAGTTGATGTGGTAGGCCTCGCACATGTGGCGAAGGCCCTCGTCTGAATGGACCCGGCCGATGCCGCTTTCCTTCACACCCCCCCAGGGCGTTTCGGGCGCCGCGTGGGTCATGAGGACGTCGTTCACCATCACCGTGCCGGCTTCGAGCCGTTCGGCCAACGCCCGTCCCCGGGTCTTGTCCTTGGTAAAGACGTAGGCGTTAAGGCCGTAGACCGAGTTATTGGAGCGCTGGATGGCCTCTTCCTCGTCGTTCACGCGAAGGATGGGGAGCGTGGGCCCGAAGGTCTCATCGCGCACGCATTCCATCTCGTCGTTTACGTCCACCATCACCGTGGGGGCAAAGAACTGGCCCTTCAAATTAGCGGGCCTGGAGCCGCCCACCAGGACTTTCGCCCCCGAAGCGAGCGCCTTCTGGACGTGCTGCTCCACCACGTCGATCTGCCCGGGGTCCGTCATGGCCCCCACGTCCACGTTTTCGAGGGGATTTCCCTGCCGGAGTTTCTTCGTCTTCTCGACGACTCTATCCACGAACTTGTCGTAGACGTCCTTCACCACGTAAACGCGCTCCACCGAGGCGCAGACCTGGCCGGAGTTGGCAAACGCGCCGAACACGGCGGCGTTGGCGGCCCGTTCCACGCTCGCATCCGAACAGACGATCATGGGGTCTTTGCCGCCCAATTCCATGGAGCACTGGAGGAGGTGCTTGCCCGACTCGGCGGCCACGACCTTGCCCACCGCCGTCGAACCCGTGAAGTTCACGAAGTTGACGCCCATGCCGATCATCTCGGACCCGAGGCGCCCGGGGCCCGTGATCACCTGGAAGATGTCCGAAGGGAGGCCCGCTTCGTCGAAAAGCTTGCGGGCTTTGACCGCGATCAGCGGCGTGAGCGATGCAGGTTTCAGAATCACGCCGTTCCCGGCGATGAGGGCCATGATCACTTCGCCCATGGGGATCGAGAAGGGGAAATTCCAGGGGCTGATGACGAGGATGATCCCCCGCGGACGGTATTGGACGTAACTGGCCTTGTGCTTGAGGAGATGAAGGGGAATCTGGTGATTGGCCAGGATGCGCTCGGCGTTCTTGGCGAAATAAGAAGAGAGGTCGCAGATGGGCATGATTTCCATCTCGACCGACTCCTGGAGTGTTTTTCCGTTTTCCATCGTGAGGAGCCGGGCCACTTCGTCGGCGTGGTCGATGAGGACGTCCTTGAACGCCAGGATGCGCTCGGCCCGGGCTTTGACCGAAAGCTTGCCCCAGACCTTCTGCGCCTCGCGGCAGCGGCGGATGGCGTCCTGCGCCTGCTCGGTCGAGAAGACGGGCACTTCCCCGATCTTCTCCCCCGTCGCCGGATTGAAGCTCTCGATCACGGAGCTCTTCGTGCTCGAACCGTTGGCTTTCCCGTTACCCTTGGCCATGTGCGAACCCTCCTCGCAAAGCGGGGCGCAAAGCCCCGAAGCAGAAATGAATATCTGTACCGTTCGTTCCAGGATTGCCCGGGGGACCACTCCCCACAGGCGCGGCAGGAATTGTGACCAGCACGACGCGGGGCGTCAAACAGGGTTCTAAAAGAATGACCGGCGGGTCACCTTCTCGAGCAAGGGGAAGGTGATCAAGGCGATCATCGTTTTTTGCTCTCAAGATGGCCAGCCGTTTTTCGTTGGCCTCCTTCCTTGGCCCACCCGAAAACCGCTTTAACCGCATGGGAACCACCCAACCGACAAAGGTGGCCAAGGGGGCCATGTTTTTTTTCGTGGCCACCTTCCCCGGCAAGGCGATCATCATTTTTTCCGGAAAATTCCGCTGTTGTCCGAGGGCGTCCAGCCTGTCCGGTCGCCAGGGAAGGTGATCAAGGCGATCATCGTTTTTTCTGGAAATCTGGGAGATCTGGGGTACCTGGGTCATCGGGGTTCAGGATTAACGGCCTTTCACAAGGCGCATCTCCACGTGGTGCATTTTAGCACATAAATCAGCAAAATCACGCCGCTGACGGTCGTCATGGCGGCAAAACACGCCGGCGGATATCCAGAGACAAGGGCGGACTCGCCCCTGCCGGAGGCTCCGTGCGGACCCACCACCTTCTCCTCCTCGCGGCTTTCCTGATCGTGGCCGCCGCCACGGGCCTCCACTTCGTTTCGTGCGCGGACGAAACCCTCCCCGGCGGGGAGATATTCCTGGGCGATCTGGACGGCTATACGGAAGCGGAGATTGTCGCCAAGCTGGATGCCTTCTGCGCAACGCGCGTTTGCGACGGGGAAATCCCCGTTCCCCTCGCCCCCCTGGCCGGGAAAGACCTTGCCGAATACGACGACGACCTGGAGGCGCTCCTCTACCTCCTCTACGGAATCCTCCCTCTTCCCATGGACCTGCCGGTCCTGCTCGACCTGGCTTCCGACTACCACCCGCCGGAACTAGCCGCCGACATGGAAATGCTCGGACCCTTCCGCGCCACCATCAATCTGAACGAGGCGTGCGCCCCCGGCACGGGCTCCGTCACGGTCATCTTCACGGAAACGCTGCGGCGCGTGGAAGGAGAAGAAGGGGCAGGTACCCGGCAGGGCCTGGAAATCTATCTGGCGCTGATCATGATCAATTACTTGATCCAGGCTTCCGATTGCCACTTGTTCGGCATGACCATGGAAGCCAAGCCAGCAAGCGCTAAAGCCGACGTGGGCGTCATCCGGGCGGGCATCTTGAACATCAAGCCCAGTTCCCCCGGCTCGCCCCCGGCCCAGCAAGGAACGGGGACCGACCAGGGAAACACGACGGTGAACAAGGGCGCCGGGGGCAAGAAAGCCGACGGCGAGCCCTACTACGTCTGGGGAATCGACCAGGTGGTGTCCGGCAATTTCCAGTTTCTGCTCGACCCCGCCGACCTGGCCGCCCCCTACACCGGCACGGGCGGCGTCTGCTACGGCGGCACGGTGCCGACGGCGGCCGATTGCGAGGGGATTTTCGTGCCCGCCGCTGACGTGGCGCCCTTCCTCCTTTCGCCCGCGCCCCTTCCCTGAAAATTCCCGAATGCCCCTTTGAAAATTTGACCGCAAGAACCGGATGGCGGGAGAAAGCGGGAAGTGGCAGAGTCGGGGAAGAAAGCGGCGCTTTCGCCTCTTCGATGCCCTTCCCCCTCTGGGGGAAGGTGGCGCGAAGCGCCGGAAGAGGGCCCTCTCCCGCCCCTCCGGGGCACCCTCCCCCAAAGGGGGAGGGGCATAAAAGCGAGCTTCGCAATGAACTCTTCCTCCCTCTGGCCCGCCGTCCTCGCCCGGGATGCTTCCCAGGACGGCCGCTTCGTCTTCGCGGTGAAGACCACGGGAATCTACTGCCGCCCCTCGTGCCCGGCGAAGAGGCCCAAGTCCCAGAACGTCCAGTTCTTTCCGAGTCCATCCGCCGCTGAGCAAGCGGGTTTCAGGCCGTGCAAGCGGTGTACTCCCAACCCCCCTAACCGAAGGGACGAACTCGTCCGGAAGATTTGCGCCTATTTGGAAGATCGCCTAGAGGAACCCGTGACTTTGGAAAACCTATCCGAGGAATTCGGCACAAGCCCCTTCCACCTGCAACGGACGTTCAAGGATGCGCTCGGCCTCTCCCCCCGGGAGTGGGCGGCGGCAAGGCGTTTAGAAAAATTCAAAGGAGACTTGCGAAAGGCCCCGAGCGTGACGGAGGCCCTCTTCAAGACCCACGGCTCCTCCCGGCAGGCTTACGAGAACTTCCCCGGCATGACGCCCGGCGAATACCGCCGCCAGGGAGGCGGGCTTGTTATCCATTACGCCACGGCGGCCTCTCCCCTGGGCGCGATCCTCCTCGCAGCGACGGACAAGGGCGTCTGCAAAGTGGCTTTGGGGGATACCCGCGCCGCATTGGAGAAAGAGCTTTTTGAGGAATTCCCCGCCGCCGAGTTTCACCGGGATGGGAAAAAGCTCTCCCCCTGGATCGGGAAAATCCTGGCGTCCCTTCGCGGCAAGGCCTCCCCCACCCTGCCCCTCGATTTGCGGGCCACCGCCTTTCAGCGGCGCGTCTGGGAAGAAGCAAGGAAAATCCCCGCCGGGGAAACGCGGACTTATTCGGACATCGCAAGACGCCTTGGGAAAAAGGATTCCATCCGCGCCGTGGCGAGCGCGTTGGCCAAAAACCCCGTTGCCCTTGTGATCCCCTGCCACCGGGTCGTGGGGAAGGACGGGGAGCTAAGGGGCTATCGGTGGGGGCTCGAAAGAAAAAGGAAGTTGTTGGAGAGGGAGAAGAAACCG
>JBFLVN010000197.1:0-7177 GCA_040758475.1 Bdellovibrionota bacterium | reverse complement strand
TGGGCTTTGCCCGCCCTTCCGGGCAGGCGAAGGCGGAGACGCGGAGCGGGTTGACACCGATCAAGCCCGGGGCCTGTTCCCCTTTTACGACCAGAGGGAACACGGAGGAGTTCACCGGCACCGTGCTGTCGAGAGCCAGCGCCCCGGAAACCGGGATTAAAAGCAGCCCCGCGATGGAGGAAAATAAAAAAGAGCGCCTTTTTCCGGCGAGACGATGCACGGAGCCTCCACGTCCCCCCGGACAACGAAACGATCTCCCCAAATGACCGGAGAGGGAATAGTCACGCACTCGATCAGTGCGTTACAACGGGACCGGGCAGGTGCTGCGTGTATCGTGAAGAATCCGGTCTGGCCGCTGGTTTACGCGGCGAGCCAGGGGGCCTTGCCGGCGCGAAGGATGGCCTTGAGCTTCTCGGCGCGTTTCTTGCGCGCTTCCGCGTCCCCCGCGCCCGCCTTCTTGGTTTCGACCGTTTTGCCCTGGGCCGCCGCGAGAACTTCCGGAGGGATCACCGGCGGCTGGGACCAGTCGTACCCGCCCTTGCCACCGCCTTCTTCGATCTGGAACGTGCCGATGGCCTTGGCGCCGCGAAGTTTGACCGTGACCGTTCCGTCCGGATTGTAGTACTCGTCGACGATCTCGTCGACGGGGACGATGTTGACGATGTTCTCATCGAAGCTTGCGAAAACCGCCATGCGGTTCGAGCTGCTATCGACACGGCCGCGGAAAACCTTGGTGATCATCTCAAAATCCCTTGCAACGACCGGGGCAACCGCCCCCTGGCCCTCGAAACGGGGTCGATTCTAGGTAGGAGGCTTGGAAAGTCAAAGACGGCCCCCAAAGCCCATTTACTCGGCCCAAAAGCCTGGGCCGGAACACTTTTTCCTCCAAGCGTCTCTCGAGTTCAGCGCCATTTTACTGACGAGCTCGTCAGTCTATAGTTTCCCGGCTGAAGCAAGTAACCTGAGGAGGCCCCCGCTCCGGGGGAGAAAGCCATGCCCCCTTCCAACGGCAAAAGCGCAGCATCCTTCCCCACAGTCGCCATTATCGGCTCCGGATTCGCGGGCCTTGGAATGGCGATCCAGCTCAAGAAAGCCGGTTTTAATTCTTTCACCATTTTCGAAAAGGCCAGCCGCGTGGGCGGCACCTGGCGGGACAACACTTATCCCGGCGCCGCCTGCGATGTCCCTTCCCATCTCTACTCCTTTTCCTTTGAACCCAAGACGAACTGGTCGCGAGCTTTCCCGGAACAACCTGAAATTCTTGAATACATCGAGCATTGCGTTGACAAATACGGTCTTCGCCCCCACATCCACTTCGACACGGAGATCGAAAACGCCCGGTTCGAGGAAAGCCGGGGTCTCTGGCGCATCCGCACCACGAAGGGGGGCGAGTTCAACGCCCACGTGCTCGTCTCGGGCTGCGGGCAACTCAACCGCCCGGCCTTCCCCAATATTCCAGGCCTCAAGGATTTCGCAGGCGTCCAGTTCCACTCCGCCCGCTGGAACCACGACTATGACCTCACAGGGAAGAACGTGGCCGTCATCGGCACGGGCGCCAGCGCCATCCAGTTCATCCCGCAGATCGCGCCGAAAGTGAAAAAGCTCCACGTCTTCCAACGCACGCCGCCGTGGATCATTGAAAAACCCGACCGCCCCTACCTGGGAATCGAAAAATTCCTCTTCCGAAAAGTCCCGGCGATCCGGGAGACGTACCGGCAATTCATTTACTGGATGCTCGAATCCCGTTTTTTCGCTTTTTCCGAGGGAAGCCGGATCGCGAAAACCGTAAAGAAAGAGGCCAGGGAATATCTTCGAAATTCAATCGAAGACCCCTCCCTTCGGAAGGCCCTGACCCCCGACTACGAACTCGGCTGCAAGCGGATACTCATCTCCAACGATTACTACCCTTGCTTCAACCGCTCGAACGTGGAGCTCATCACCACGGGAATCGAGCGGATAGAAAAGAACGGCGTCCGCACCCAGGACGGCACCTTGCGGGAAGCGGACACGATCATCTTCGGCACCGGCTTCCAGTCCACCGATTTCCTGGCTCCCATGAAAATCACCGGCCGGAACAGCCTCGATTTAAACGAAGCCTGGCGGGATGGGGCGGAAGCCTACTTCGGGATCACGGTTTCAGGCTTTCCCAATCTCTTTCTCCTTTACGGCCCCAATACGAACCTGGGGCACAACTCCATCATTTTCATGCTCGAATGCCAGATTCGTTATACGATGGAATGCATCAAAAAGCTCGCGCAGGAGCGCCTCGCCTACCTGGACCCCATGCCCGGCGAAATGCGCCGCTACAACGACCGGCTCCAGGCCCGCCACGCCGATCTTGTATGGAACAGCGGTTGCACGAGCTGGTACAAGAATGAATCTGGAAAAAACACGAACAACTGGCCAGGCTTTACGGTCGAATACTGGTTGAAGACCCGGAAAGTGGATTTCTCGGCCTACCGGATGGAACCACGCACCGGCTGAGCAGCGGGCGAACCTACCGTAGCACCGCCGTCATTTCGTGATAGAGGCGCGGAAGGATTGATTCGAGGTCCGGGGCTTTCCCATCCCGCCCCGCGACGACGAAGATATCGCGCACGCGGCCGCCCCCCGTGTGAATGTCGGCCCGAATGACCTTGATGCCGGAGCGGAAAAGCGCCCGGGCCGCCCGAAAAAGAAGCCCTGGCGTATCGGATGCTTTCAAAAGAAGGGCGGGCCCCTCCCCTCCGGTGGGCGGGAGTACTGAAAGGTCGAGGCCTTTGGGAATCCCGCATCCCGGCACTTCCGCCTTGCGGCCCCGGCCGAAGATTTCCACCACGATGCCGCCAACCCGTTTCGCCGCCTCCCGGTCCGAGAGAATGAAGGCGATGTCGCAAAGAAGGGTCCCGTCCAAGCGCGAATAAAGGTTGGCCTCGTAAATAGAACCACCCCCAAGCGCCACGGCCGCCGTCACGTTCACAAAGGCCGAGAGCGCATCGGGGCAAAAAACGCTCAGTTGATGGTGGAAAGGGCCGGTCGCCACCGCGCAAGAGGCGGGAACACGGAGAAAATCCTTCGTTCCTTCACCGGGATGCTGGCGGATGAGTTCGGCATGCCGGCGAGCAAGGTCGGCAGGCACCCTAGCGTTGTAATGAGCGGGCATGGCCGCCAGTTCGGGCAAAGGAGCCGGCGTAGCGGCTCGGGGGTTGATCGAATTGGACAGGTCCACGGGGTTTTTCCCCTCCCTCGCGGCAAGGCCACCCTCCGCCTTGCCCGGAAAACCCCGCTCACTTCACCGGAAGCAGGGCCGCACTTTTATCCATAATTGACAAATAGGCAAATCAGGCTTCCCGGCGACTCCAGATCACCAAAATAACGGCGTTTAACGAAAGACCGGCGGACTTTTTCCGCCGTTCCTTAAACCATTTTTAATTTTTACTCTGGCACGGAATGTTGTATAATTTGGCTGGTTCGGTTTTCTTTTCGTTCACTCCGGTCCTTCGTTCCTTAAACCCCGTTCACCCCTTCGGTCTTTCCTGGCCCTTTTACGCGCATTGAGGAGATAGCCATGCCTTCCCATCCGCACGACGCCGCCGCGGCGGCGCCCCCCATTCTTTTTCCCTTTTCCAAAATGGCCCCGGCCCGGCCCGAATACTTCTGGTGGCCCTACGTCCCCCGGGGAAAGCTCGTCCTTCTGGAAGGAGACGAAGCATCCGGGAAAACCTGGCTCGCCGTGGAACTGGCCGCCTGGATCACCCAGGGCAAAACCCTCCCGGGGCCGGAGAAGCCCAAGGGCGAAATGCCGAGGCGGGTCCTCTACTGGAGCAGCCAGCACGACGCCGCGGAGATGCTCCACGAGCGCTTCCAGGCCGCCGGGGCCGATCTCTCGCGCATCTCCTTCCTCACGAGTTCCGCCGACAACGATCCCCTGGGGAAGGGGCGTTGTTTTCCAACCCTTTCAGACCCCGAAGAACTCTCCAAAGCCCTCCAAAGGGAACGCCCCGCCCTCCTGGTACTCGACGGGATCGAATGCTACTTGCTGAAAAGATCGGCCAGGTTCGGAAGGGTCCTTGCTACCCTGGCGGCCGAACACCGCTGCACCATCCTGGCCATCCGGAGAAAGGCCCGGACGCCCGCGGGCAGACCCATCAACCTGGGGCCCGACGACGTGGCGGCCGTGGCCAGTTCCCTCCTCCTCTGCGCGAGGGATCCGGAAAATCCCCGGCACCGGGTCCTTCTCCAAACGAAGGCCTATCACTCGCTCGAAGGGAAGGCCGCGGGTTTCCGCATCCGGGACGGGCGCCTCCGGTGGACGGAAATAAAAGATTTCACGGAAGACGAACTCCTGCGGCCCGCCAAAAAGCCGGAGGACGGCAAACCGGGGGCCGTCGAGGAAGCCGAGAATTTCCTCCAGGAATCCCTCCAAGATGGAGAAAAGCTTTCCGCTGAAATCCTCAAGTCCGCCAAGGGCCGGGGAATTTCCCGCCGGACCCTCTTCCGGGCGAAGAAGAACCTGCTGGTCGAAGCCCGCCGGGAAGGTCTGGAGTGGAAGTGGAAACTCGAAGACCCCTCGAAAAAAGCTGGCACTCTTGGCACTCTTGATAAAACCACGCCGAACCAGGAATCCCGGGCTTTTCTCGGGATGCTCGAAAAAGAACAGCGCGGAAGGGAGCGCCGTTATGGCTCGTTTGATTCCTTCAAACAAGAAGAAGAGGAGGCCCGGGCGGTGGCGTGAAGAAGAAGGGAACCGGCTTGGCAGGCGCTAGCCGAGTTACGCGCCACCTCCCGCCAAAAGCCCTTGGGCGTCCGGAGAATCGAGCGGAATCGCTTCGCCGTCACACCGGGGGCAGGTCCTGGGCCCCGAAAAGCGCCAGAACGAATAGATCGCCCCGGGAACGATGAGAAGCATCCACAGGGCGATCTCCACGATCAAATTGCCCCGGGCCACACCCCGGACCCGGCCGTGGCATTGAGCGCAGATGTGCGTGGGCTCCGTGGAATAGGCATCCGTGAGAATCCTTGCCACGAACCGGGCGGCCAGGACGAGGAGCGCGTTGCTCACGGCGGCCGCCAGAAGAAGGACCGGCAGTTCGCTCGCGCTCAAGTTACCGAGCACAAGTGCTGCCGCGTGAAGCGCCGTTAAGAGCGCCCAGCCCCCAATCCACCACCGGGTTTTGATTTTCATGGAATCCTCCACCCGCCCGCGCAGGAATTCTAGAGGACTGATAGGCATGATGCGAACAGCCCGCTACGGCCGTTGCACGAATTGCGGCGGGCAGCCTTCGATTATTTATTGTGGGCGAAGTCTGGTGCGGGTGGTGGGACTTGAACCCACATGGCTGTTAACCACTAGATCCTGAGTCTAGCCTGTCTGCCAGTTCCAGCACACCCGCGAATTTTGGGGCTGGCTTTTCTTCGCGGTCTTAAACCGCCCGCGAAGGCCGCTTAACCTAGCGCTGGCGGGGAAAATGTCAAAAACCGGATTAGACCATCTGATCCCTAAACATGTCCGGGTTGACGAGAAACGGGTTGTGCTTGCGCTCGTAGCCGAGCGGCGTGTGGGGGCCGTGGCCGGGGTAGAGAATCGTGTCGTCGGAGAGCGGGAGAATCTTCGTCTGAATGGAGCGGACGAGCGTGTCGTAATTCCCCCCAGGGAGGTCCGTCCGGCCCACGCTCCCGCGGAAGACCGTATCCCCCACAAAGAGGTGTCTTTCTTCCACGAGGAGGGAGCACCCGCCCGCCGTGTGGCCAGGGGTTTCCAGGACCTTGAGCGTTAATTCTCCGATCGGGATTTCCATCCCGTCATGCAACTTGTGATGAACCTCGGGCACTTCAAGCCCCGGCATCCCGAACATCATTCCGGCCCGTGGCATGTTGAGGAGGTTCCCCATCTCTCCTTCGTGCAGGTAGAACGGGCAGCCAAAAGCCCGGCAAATGGGGGCCACCGCCCCGGCATGGTCCAAGTGGGCGTGGGTATTCACGATCTTGTCCACCGTGAAACCCGACTGCTTCACGTAGTCGATGAGTTCGTCCCAGTTGTAACCGGGGTCCACGAGGATGGCCTTCCGCGTGGCACCGTCGGCGACGAGGTAGGTGTTTTCCTGGAAAGGGCCCGTCACGAGGACGGCCACGTGCGGGTCGGAGGGCATCGGGGATCAGGCCGCTGCCTTGGCCGCGGCGCGGCGCACGCCTTCGAGAAACGGTTCCACTATGTGGAGAGGAACGCCCCCCTTCTCCGTGTTGGATGTGTAGAAGGAGCGGTGATTGTTGCCGTGGAAATCGCTTCCACCGGTAAGGAGAAGGCCCAGTTTTTCCGCGATCACGCGGTACTTCTTGCGGGCGGAGGCGTCGTGGTCGTAGTGGTAGACCTCCAGACCATCGAGCCCCGCCGCCTTGAGGTCGGAGATCTCCTGCTCCGTGAACTTTTCGAGGCCCGGGTGGGCAACGGAAGTAAACCCGCCGTGCTGGTGGACTTCCTTGATCGTATCGGCCGTGGGAAGTTTCTCGTAGGGGACGTAGCAGGGTTTCCCGTTGCCCAGGTACTTGTCGAAAGCCTCCTGGTAATCCTTCACGATCCCCTGCTCCAGGAGCGCTTTAGCGACATGTGGCCGTGTGATGGCGCCACCGTTGGCTTGCTTTCGCACCCGGGCAGCATCGATGGCAATACCGATTTTTCCAAACTTGCCCACCATCTCGTCAAAGCGGCGTTCCCGGGCTTCCAGGCGCTGCTGCATGAACTGGGCGAACGTAGCGGTCATTTCCCAGCGGTCGAAGTAAGCCAAGAGGTGGCACCCCCGGCCGTGGGTGGTCGTGGAAATCTCAATGCCAGGGATGAGCCGCATACCGAGCTTTTCGGCCGCCTTCATGGCTTCCGGCACGCCCATCATGGTGTCGTGGTCGGTGAGGGCCAGGACGCGCACGCCGCTGGCGTGGGCTTTTTCGACGAGTTCGACCGGTGAGAGAACGCCATCGGAACGGGTCGAATGGCTGTGAAGATCGATGAAATCCATCAAGAAGTACGCGGCCTTGCGCCGCTTCCTTTAACTCAGCGTGGGGCCGGAGGGGAAGCCTGTCAAGGTGTCAAGGGGCGGTTGCCCTTTCCGGCTCGTTGCGAAGGTTCCTTTCGTTCGGTATAAGCCTCCTTCCTGGGGCGCGCCGAGCGCCCCGCGGTTTTTAGGGTATCCATCCGGGGAAGGGG
>JBFLVN010000196.1:0-7212 GCA_040758475.1 Bdellovibrionota bacterium | reverse complement strand
ACTACGAAGTGTTCGGCCAGGGGAAGCCCATCGTGCTCGTGCACGGGTGGAGTTCGAGCATTCTTTACAACTGGAATTACACGGGCTGGATCACGGCGCTAAAGCCCTACCGCAAGGTGATTGCCCTCGACATTCGCGGCCACGGCGATAGCGGCAAGCCCCACATCCAGTCGGCCTATAGCTATTCGAAAATGGCCCGCGACGTGCTGGCCGTGATGAACAAACTCGGCATCCAGAAGGCCGACCTGCTGGGTTACTCGCTGGGTGCCCAGAGCGGGGCGTTCCTCCTGGGCCGCCACACGAGCCGCTTTACTTCCGTCGCGCTCATCGGCATCGGCGATGAAACCCCCGAGTCCATCGCGCTCGCGCCGAAGATCGCCCAAGCGCTTCGCGCCGTGTTTCCGTGGCAGATTCCACCCGAAGCAGAGATCTACCGGTTCGCTGCCGATCTCGACCCGCGAAACGACCTGGAGGCCCTCGCCTTGGCTGCGCTTCAGATGTGGCCCGAAGGTTTTCCCGTTCAGTTGGGCGGCCCGGGGCTCGCCGATGTGGAGATTCCGGTGCTCCTGCTCAACGGCGCCGACGACCCCTACGCCGATACGGTCGGAAACTTGGCCGCTGCTCTTCCGGGAGCGGAGGTAGTGGAGATTCCGGGGGCCGATCACTTCGGCATGGCCGACGACGTCCGGTTCAAGGACGCCGTGATCGACTTCCTCACCAGCCAATGACGGCTGTGGTGTGAGAGGGGAAAAATTCGCGTAACGGGGGAAGCAGGTGGGCCATTTATTTTTGATGGCCTACCGCTTCCGCCCACCAGGATTTGTTTTTCTCCAAGAGCTCTTCCGTCTTCCTCGTAACGGCTTCTCCCAGTTCGCCGTGGTGCCGCAGGGGGAGGTGGCCCGGGCAGCGGGCGCCCTTGGCTTCGATCTTTTGGCAAAGCTCACGGGCGGACGTTTCGCCGTAATCGCTCTTCATGGTGAAGAAGGGAACGACCGTAAGGCCTTTTAATTCGTTCCTCTCCACGAAGCGCCAGAGCGGCGGGGCGGGGCGCCAGTACCAGATCGGGCTGCCAAGGAAGACGAGCCGGTACGGAGATAAATCCACCCGCTCGGGGGTGATCCTTCCTTGTTTTCGCCAGATGGCGTCCCACGCGGCGGATAGATAACCCCCAAGCCCGAGGCCATAATCTTCGGCCCGCAGCTCGACGAGATTTCCCTTGAGATGCCGGGCGATGGCCTGGGCCATGGTCTCCGTCGTGCCGGAGCGGGAGAAGTAGACGACGAGCACGGGAGCTCCCTCTAGATTCCCTTCAAAAGGGGGATTTTGAAACCGCTCCGCGCAGCCAGCCCATAGGAGAAGCGCGCAGAAAACGCCGAAGAGGGTTTGCTTGCACAAATTCTCAGGCCGCCGGTTTGAGGGCTTTGGGATCGCGAAGGACCCACTCGGCCAGAAACACGGTCATGCGCCGGGGCGTAAAGCGCGTTAAGAACGCCGTGAACCAGTTGCGAAATCCCGGGAGGATGTTGGGCTTGCGCCTTAAGAGCCCGCGCACGGCGATCTCGGCCACGCTACGGCTCGTCATGCTGGTGAGCTTGACGAGCGCCCCCCCCTCCTGGCCCGCCACCTGCATGAATTCGGTAAGTGTCCCACCGGGGGTGAGAACGGATACTCCCACGCCCGTGTTTTTGAGTTCGTAGTTGAGGGCTTCCCCGAAATTGAGGACGTAGCTCTTGGCGGCCGCATAGGTCGCGTACGTGGGGGTGGGTTGATAGGCCCCGATGCTGGCCACTTCGAGGATGTAGCCCGAATCGCGCTTGAGCATATCGGTGAGGAAGAGTTTCGTAAGGTGAGTGAGATTCACGAGATTTAAATTAAGGAGTTGTTCCGTGCGTTCCCACGAAGTATCGGCGAAATTCGCTTTGATCCCGAATCCCGCGTTGTTGATGAGAATTTCGGGAGAAACGCCCAGGCCTTTCACCTTGTCGTAGAGCTCTTGCGGCGCGCCCGATTTCCCCAGGTCCAGGGCCAGCACCTTGGCATCCACCTTGTGCTTTTCGCGGAGCTCCCCGGCGAGCTTCTGGAGGCGGTCTTCCCGGCGGGCGACCGGAATGATGTTCATCCCCTTTTCCGCCAGCACGTGAGCGATGTCCCACCCGATGCCGCTCGAAGCCCCCGTCACGACGGCCCATTTCCCCTGGAGATTGGTCATGGTTTCCCCTTTGGCGTTTTCTTCCTTTTGCCCAAAGAACAATTTTGGAGCGGCTATACCGCCTCTCGCCGCAGACCTCAAGGGAGGATGGCTTGAAAGAATAAACCGATTTTACATGTGATTTTGCTGCTCTGTGTCATTTTCTCCATCCAGGTGATCCGCGTCATAATCCAATTGTCCACATTATTTTGACCGGACAGTTTGCATTTGAATATATTGAGCCGTTCCCTTCTCGAATTGCTCGGGCGCGTCCAGCGCCAGTTCCAGGACGCCGTAGCGGCCGAGAACCCCCTGGCGCTCTCTTCCGCCGACGAGCTTCGGGACGAATTCGTGGCCCACGTTTCGGCGGAGACGGCGGCGGCGGTGCTCGGTCCGGAAATTCCCGGGCAGCTTCAGCGCGACTTCCAGGCCTACTACGAACTCGCCCGTTCGGTGAGCGCCGGGATGATTTCCCGGAGCCAGGACGAAGAACTCCTGGGTTCGCTCGAACGGATGCAGAAACAATTCCTGACGTTGCAGGAATCCCTCCAACGGCTTTCGGATGAGTCCAAATCCCGCATGGGCGCGGCTTTTGAGAAAGCCGAAGCTGACGCCGCCTCTTCGCTCCGTCTCATGACCGTGGTGGCGGTGGCGGCGCTCGTGATCCTTGTCGTCCTCTCGCTCGCCGTGACCCGTTCCATTACGAGGCCCCTCGAACGCGCCGTCCACGTCGCCCGGGAACTGGCCCAGGGCAATCTGGCCGTGGACGTGGAGGAATCGGGCGGGGGGGACGAGGCGGGCCAGCTCCTTTCGGCCATGGCGAACATGGTGGAGCAACTGAGCAAATTGATCGCGGAGATCCGCCTTTCGAGCAGCAACCTGATGTCGTCGGCTACGCAGATTTCGGCTTCTTCCAATACCCTGGCGGCGGGGGCCGGGCGGCAATCGGAACTCTCGCGGGAGATCGCCACGTCGGCCGAGGAAACCGCCTCGAGCGTCCAGGTGATCTCGGAAAACACGGGCCGCGTCAAAGAGGCCTCCGAGAAGGCCAAGCGGATCGCCAACGATGGAGGAGGCATCGTCCAGCAGACGAGCGGACAGCTCGATTCGATCGCTGGAATCGTGGAGAACACGACTTCCCAGATCGAGGACCTCTCCGGCCTCGCCGGCGATATCGGCCGGATCGTGGACGTCATCCGCGAGATCGCCTCCCAGACGCGGCTCCTCGCCTTGAACGCTTCGATCGAGGCCGCCCGCGCCGGAGAGCACGGCCGGGGGTTCGAGGTCGTGGCCTCGGAAGTGGGGAACCTGGCCCAGAAGAGCGCGAGTTCCGTCGGGGAAATCGCTTCCCAGCTGCTCGCTATCCAGGACCGGGTCAAGCTGGTCCAGGATTCGATGACGAAAGTGAAAGACGCGGTGACGAAGGGGACTTCGCTTAGTTCCCAGCTCAGCCAGTCGCTCCGGCAGATTACCGATGCCGCTCTGGAGACGAACGCCCTTGTCGCTTCCCTCACGGAAGCCACGACCCAGCAGGCGGCCAGTTCCGATCAGGCAGCTACTCAAGTGGAGAACATCGCCACCCTGGCCACCGAAGGCGCTTCGAGCGCCGAGGAAATGGCCACGACGGCGGGCGAGCTCGCCAAACTGGCCGACGTTCTCGACAAGACCGTCGCCAAGTTCCGCCTGCGGCCCAGTCAATCGTAAATTTTCCGTGCGCTGCTCAAGCCGCCGGTTCCACGCGGAGGGCGGCTTCATCTGTTCCCTGGGGGGCCTGCGTCTTTTCGCGGGCCTGGGAAGGTTGGGCCTGCGGGCTGGACCGTGGAAAGTAGATTTTGAAGACCGTTCCCTTGTCGGTTTCGCTGCCGACTTCGATGTGGCCGCCGCTTTGCCGGACGATTCCGTAGACGGTCGAGAGGCCAAGGCCCGTCCCTTTGCCACGTCCCTTCGTGGTGAAGAAGGGCTCGAAGATGTGGGAGAGGACTTCCTGGCTCATGCCGCACCCCGTATCGCTCACCGTGAGGAGGACGTAGGGGCCGGGCGGGGCTTCGGGCGGGCGCCCGGCGGAGCCGGGGCCTAGTTCCACGCCGGCCGTTTCGATGGTGAGCTTGCCGCCCCTCGGCATGGCGTCGCGGGCGTTGACGGCGAGGTTGAGAAGGATTTGCTCGACCTGGACCGGATCGCCCCTGACCATGCCGGGATTCCCGGCGAGAGCCAGGATCAGTTCGACGTCTTCCCCCAGAATGCGGCCGAGCATTTTCCCGGTGCTGGCGATCACGCCGTTGAGGTCGACGGCCTGGGGTTGGAGGATTTGCTTGCGGCTGAAGGCCAGGAGTTGCTTCGTAAGGGCCGCCCCCCGTTCACCCGCCTCCCCGATCTGTTCGGCGGCTTCATACTGCTTGGTGCCTTTGGCAAGGCCGCGTTTCAAGAGAGTCGCATAGCTGATGATGATCGTCAGGAGGTTGTTGAAATCGTGGGTGATCCCGGCCGTGAGGCGCGAGATGGAATCCATCTTCTGAGCCTGGGCGAAATGTTCGTGAAGGTGGTTTAGCTCCGTGATGTCGGTCGAGATGCCGCAAGTAGCGTAGGGCCGTCCTTCCCGGTCTTCCAGGGCGAACTTGTTCGAGATGTAGGAGTGGATTTTCCCGTCCACGACGGCCGATTCCTCGATCTCGACCACTTTTTCCCGCAGGGCCCGTTCATCGTTGCGGCGGTAATCGTCCGCCAGGTCCTTGGGGAATAAATCGTAATCCTGCTTTCCCACCATCGCCATGCGGTTGACGTGGAAGAGTTTTTCGAATTCCCGGTTGACGAAGAGGTAGCGGCCTTGGAGGTCCTTGATGTAGACGACGGCAGTCGTGCGATCGAGGATGGCCTGCATCTGGGCGCTCCGGTCTTCGGCCTGCTCGCTGGCTCTTTTCTCCAGTTCCTCCGAAAGGCGCAGGACGCGGGAACTTTTCCAGACCAGGACCGAGAGGACGGCCGTGTTGGCGGCCACCGAGAAGGCGAAGGCCGTCCGGGCTCCGAGCAGGCCGCTGCGCCAGCCCTCAAAGCAGAGCCAGGCGAGCACGGCGGAAGCCGCCGCCGCGCCTCCCAGGCAGAGAAGCGCCCGGCACGAAGTTTTTGAAAAGGCGGCGGGTGCCGGAGTTTGCATGGGCCGATCTCCCAAAAGCAACCTGACCCCTTGACCCCGCATTCAAGGAGAAGAAAAACTCTGCTGCCGAATTTGTTTTAACTGAAACCATTATAGGCGATCGGCCCCCGATTTTCAAGAAAAAGAAAATAGAGTGGCGTTCCCCACCGGGTGTTTGCCGGAGAGTAAGAGTGGTGCCATCCGATTTTGAGGCGGTGACCGTACTGATTTGATACGTTCTTTGCCCGAAAAGCGCTAAAAAACTCCTGTTTCGTTCTCTGGCGGAGAACAAGAGCGAAAGGCCTATTTCCGTTCCGGCGGCGTCTTTTCGAGGGAAAGGATTTCCTGGACGAGGGCTTCGGGGAGGGGAGTGGGGGCCCTGGACTGGTCCCGCGTCGCGTTCACGTAGGTCAGCGATACACTCACCAGGGATTTTTCGTTCTCGAAAACGCCCACCTCGAACTCAAAGCTCGTCCTTCCGAGGCGCGCCACGCGGACACCCAGGTCCAGCTCCGCGTCGAACCGGGCGGAGGCGTAGAAGTCGGCCGAAGCGTTGACGGCGAAAAGGTCCGTCCCGAATCGCGCAAGGCCGTCCGGAAAGGCGAAGCCGATCTTGCGGAAGTACTCCGTCACCGCCACGTCGGCGTAGACGAAATAATTGGCGTTGAAGACGATCCCCTGGGGATCGACTTCCGCCCACCTCACCCGCAGGGGATGGAAGAAGGAGAAGGCCCCCCGGGAGGGGGGCGCTTTTTTTCCGGAGCCCATGGAGGTTTCTTATACATCAAGGATCGACGTGGTACATGGCCATCATGCCGTCGATTACGTGGTCGACGATGTGGCAGTGAAACATCCAGTGGCCCGGGGCATCTTCCACGTACTCCAGCGAGATGCCCTGGGCCGGGAAAATATCTTCGTTGTCGGTGGGCAGGGTTCCCGCGGGGCATTCCCCGCCCACCATGACGCCGCCCCGGTCGCACCAGCGATGGCCGTGGAGGTGGAACGTGTGAACGTCGTCGGGGGAGACGCTCACGACCCGCCAGCGGACGAGATCGCCCACCTGGGCGTTAGCCATCCCCTCGGAAACCACGTAAGAGTTTCCTTCCAGTTCGATCACCTGGGCGGTGCCGGGGCGGCCGTTGATGGTCATGTAGAAGACCGACCCGCCGGCTCCTTCCCCTTCTTCCTCTTCCTCGCCACCCTCTTCGCCTTCCTCAAGCCCCAGCTGGCCCAGATAGACGAAGTATTCGTGGTCCGCCGCCGCTTCAGCGGGGTCCGGGACGACGATGGCGCCGTGGAGGCCCATGGCCATTTCGCTCCTCGGTTCGACGTGGCTGTGGTAGGGCCAGACGCCCGGCTGCACGGCCTCGACGGTGTAGATGTGCGCGCAACCCGGGTTGACGATGCTCTCCGGGTGCTCGGCGGTGCCGTCGTCGGTTTCCGCATACGAGACGCCGTGGAAGTGGAGGCTCGCCGGGCGGGGGGAATCGTTCCGGAGCTTGATGGTCCGCGTCTCCCCGAGCGGGATGCGGAGGACCGGCCCGGGGACGTCCCCGTCGTAGGTCCAGGCGTGGAAGAACACGCCGGGCGCCGCTTCGATCACCGCGTCCTGGGCGGTCATGGTGATGTCGGCCGCGGCCGCCTCGTCGGCGGGGGTCGCGCACTCGTAAGAGGGGAGGGGAGACTGGGTGACGCAGGCCGCCGGGAGGAAGGCGGCGAGCCAGGCAAGGACATGGAGCCGTTTCATGGGGGAGTTCCTTTCGGGCGATGGGTGTTGATAAATGATTCTGAAAATCATTTTCATTACAAACATACTTCCCGAACCCCAGAGTTTTTATGATTTTTCTCATGCCCCCCGCCGTGCAATTTGCACGATTCCAGTAGTCCGCCGGTC
>JBFLVN010000195.1:0-7220 GCA_040758475.1 Bdellovibrionota bacterium | reverse complement strand
CCGCCTCGCTAATAGCGATGTGGCTGTGGGATTGCTCCGATTGTTTGGCGCCGCCGAAGAGAACCGTCCGGGCGGCGGCCCGCTCGCAGAAGTTTTCGAGCATCCCCCGCGCCACCCCAAGCGCCGGGCAGGCGAGCGTCATGGTGAGGACCGAGGCGAAGGGCATCCGGTAGAGGGGCGAGGTGTTGATCCGCGAGCCGGGGCTCTTTCCGCAATGGGCCTCGGCGAAGTTGAGAATCCGGTGCGAGGGGACGTGGGCGTTCTCGATAACGACGTCCTTGCTTCCCGTCCCCCGAAGGCCCGCCACGTGCCAGGTATCTTCGATCCGGAAATCCTTCCGGGGAACAAGGAACGAGCGGACGTCGGGAAGGGGGAGCTTCGTCCCGTGATCGACCATGGCCCCCACGGTGATCCAGTCCCCGTGGTCCGAGCCGCTCGCGAACTGCCAGCGCCCCTCCAGGCGGAAGCCCCCCTCTTCGGGCCGGGCCCGTCCCATGGAAGCGAAGACGGAGGCCAGAACGGCATCCGGATCGGCGCCCCAGACTTCCTTCTGGGCTTCCTCGGGAAAGAGCCCCAGGAACCAGTTGTGAATGGCCAGGACAGCGACGCACCAAGAGGTAGAGCCACAGGCCCTTCCCACTTCGGCTGATACCCGCAGAAGCGAATCGAGCCCCAGTTCCAGCCCCCCGAACCGGGCGGGCTGCATGAGGCGGAAGGCCCCCGTCTTCTTGAGGGCCACCACGCTCTCCTCTGGAACATGGCGCAGCGCATCCGTCCGGGCGGCGGCCGCCCGAAGTTCGGGCAGCAGGGCCCGCACGTTTTCCAAAACGTTCTCTTCGTTCTCTTGAGATCCGCTTAAGCCCACGGCGACTCTCCCTTTCGGGCAAGGATTCCCGCCACCGGCAAAAATATGATACTTTTATCATATTTGATCAAGTAATCATTTATAAAAGTTTACCTAATAGGAATTTTCCCCGTGCCGCCCTGCGGCTTGCCGATTGGTTCATTGGGTGGATAGGCTCGTCTTCAGGGTTGGGATCGCGCTTCCGAAAGCAGCGTGGGTGGGGCCTCAGGCGATGAATTCATCGGCCGAACGAAGAAAGCGCGTCCTTCTTGCGGACGACACCCAGTTCTTCCGCACCGCCTTCCGCGAAGCCCTGGAACAAGCCGCCTGCGAAGTGGTTGAGGCCGAGGATGGCCAAGAAGCCCTGGACGCCGTTCAGGGCGCGGGGATCAAGGGGTTCGACCTCCTCGTCCTCGACCAGGTGATGCCCAAGCTCCAGGGCACGGACGTCGTTAAAAAACTCCACGAGGCCGGCCGCCAGGACCGGATCGTCCTTCTCACGGGCGTCCGGGCCCAGAAAGTCGAACTGGCTTCCCTCCCCGGAAAGCTCGTGGAAGCGGTTCTCGACAAGGCCCGGCCCCTCGACGAGCTCATCTACGGCGTCAACAACATTCTCTTTTCGAAAACCAGCGAGGCGCGCAACTGGCCCCGGGCCCCCGTCAAAGCCATGGCCCAGTACCGGACCGAGAGCGCCTGGGAAGTGGGCCGCATCTGGGATTTATCCCACACGGGCCTCCAGCTCCGCACGGGACGGGGGATCGCCCAGGGGAGGACCATCGACATCAAATTCTTCGTCCCCAAGGGGAAAATCGCCATCGAGGCCAAGGCCAAGGTCCTCTGGACCCAGCAGGTGGATGGGGGCGGGCCTACCCCCGCCGCCCACGGCCTCCAATTCGAGGAAATCGGCACGGAGGCCCAAAAAGAGCTCGTCCGGTTCGTCGACGAGCGGGTCGCCCAGATTCTTCGCCCCACCTGATAACACCGTTTGGGCCGTGCCGTTGCCGCCAGGGCTGGGCGCGGTTATAAGAGCCCGGCCGCTTTTATGCCTGCGCGGGCAAGAATTCGCCCCCGGGTCCTTCCGGCGGCAGTGGTAAACGTGGTCGAACAAGCAAAGAAAGCAGAAGCGGGGGCCCCGGCTCCCCAAAGCCGGACTGTCTCCATGGAGAAGATCGTCTCCCTCGCCAAGCGGCGGGGGATCATCTTCCAATCGAGCGAGGTCTACGGGGGTCTCAACGGCGCCTGGGACTACGGCCCGGTGGGCGTGGAGCTAAAGCGGAACGTCAAGGACGCCTGGTGGCGGAGCGTCGTGCGCGACCGGGACGACATGGTGGGCCTGGACGCGGCCATCCTCATGCACCCGCGCGTGTGGGAAGCATCGGGGCACGTCGAAGGATTCACCGATCCCCTCGTCGATTGCCGTTTCTGCAAGGGGCGCTTCCGGGCCGATCACCTGGAAGATACCCCCTGCCCCAAGAAGCCCTCCAAGATGGTGGGCAAGCACGACGAGTGCGACCTGACCGAATCGCGCAAGTTCAACTTGATGTTCAAGACCTTCGTGGGTCCGGTCGAAGAAACGGCCGCCCAGGTGTACCTCCGCCCGGAAACGGCCCAGGGGATCTTCGTCAACTTCAAGAACGTGGTCGATACGGGCCGCGTCAAAATCCCCTTCGGCATGGCCCAGATCGGCAAAAGCTTCCGCAACGAAATCACCCCCAAGCAGTTCACCTTCCGGGTGCGCGAGTTTGAACAAATGGAGATCGAGTTCTTCGTCCGGCCGGGCGAGGACGTGAAGTGGTACGAGTACTGGCGGAACGCCCGCCTCCAGTGGTACCTCGATCTGGGCATCCGTAAGGAGAACCTCCGTCTGCGCGACCACGCGGCCGACGAGCTCGCCCACTATGCCCGCGGCTGCGCCGACGTGGAATACAAGTTCCCCTGGGGCTGGAGCGAGCTCGAAGGAATCGCGAACCGGACGGACTACGATCTAAAGCGCCACAGCGAGTTCTCGGGCAAGGACCTCTCCTACTTCGACCCCGAGACCAAGGAGCGCTACGTCCCTTACGTGATCGAACCTTCGGCCGGGGCCGACCGGGGAACGCTCGCCTTCCTCGTCGACGCTTACGATGAAGATTCGGCGCCCGACGAGAAGGGGAACCTGGAGACCCGCGTCGTCCTGCGGCTCCACCCCAAGCTCGCGCCCGTGAAGGCCGCCGTCTTCCCGCTCCTGCGGAAAGACGGCCAGCCCGAAAAGGCCCACGCCGTCCACGACCAGCTCCGAAAGCGCTGGAACGTGGACTACGATCAGGCCGGCTCCATCGGGAAGCGCTACCGGCGGTACGACGAAGTCGGAACGCCCCTTTGCCTGACGATCGATCATCAAACCATGCAGGACGATACGGTCACGGTCCGGGACCGGGACACGATGAAGCAGGAGAGAGTCTCCTGCGGGCGGCTCACCGAGTACGTGGCGGGCCGGATGGGAGAGTAGTTCCGCGGCAATCCGGCGGGACGACGAGGAACCGATATGCGTTACGTCTATTACTTCGGAGGCGGCAAGGCCGACGGCCAGGGGAGCCAGAAAGAACTCCTCGGTGGAAAAGGGGCGAACCTGGCCGAGATGGTGAATCTCGCACTCCCCGTCCCGCCCGGCTTCACGATCACGACGGAAGTCTGCTCCCATTTCTACAAGAACAACCGGAGCTACCCTTCCGACCTCAAGGCCGAGGTCGAAAAGGCGCTCACCCGCCTCGAAACCGAGATGGGCGCCAAGTTCGGGGATTCGAAAAAGCCCCTGCTCGTCTCCGTCCGCTCGGGCGCTCCGGCCAGCATGCCGGGGATGATGGACACGGTTTTGAACCTCGGGTTGAACGACCAGACCGTCCAGAGCCTCGCCAGCGGTTCGGGAAGTGAGCGGTTCGCGTGGGATTGCTACCGGCGCTTCGTCCAGATGTATGGCGACGTAGTGCTGGGGCTAAAGCCCGAGAAACAGGAAGAAGACCCCTTCGAGGTCATCCTCTCGGCCAAGAAGAAAGCCCGGAACGCCAAACAAGACACGGAACTCGAAGCCCAGGACCTCAAGGATCTCGTCATCCAATTCAAGGAAGAGATCAAGCGCCGCACGGGCAAAACCTTCCCGCAAGACCCCACCGAGCAGCTCTGGGGCGCCATCGGCGCGGTCTTCGGCTCGTGGGAGAACGACCGGGCGAAAGCCTACCGGCGTCTAAACGACATCCCCAACCACTGGGGCACGGCCGTCAACGTGCAGAGCATGGTTTTCGGAAACCTCGGGGACGACTGCGCGACGGGCGTCGCCTTCACGCGCGACCCCTCGACGGGCGAGCGCCGCATCTTCGGCGAATACCTGATCAACGCCCAGGGCGAGGACGTGGTGGCCGGCATCCGGACGCCCGGGCCCCTCAGCACCGCCGAGAAGAAGAACGGCTCCCTTCCCAGCCTCGAAGAAGTGATGCCCGAGGTCTACAAGCAGTTCGTCGAAGTGGCCAACAAGCTCGAACAGCACTACCGGGACATGCAGGACATCGAGTTCACCGTGCAGCACCGAAAGCTCTTCCTGCTCCAGACTCGCAACGGCAAACGCACGGCCCGCGCGGCGGTGAAAACAGCCGTCGACATGGTGGGCGAAAAGATCATCGACCGCCCGACGGCCGTACAGCGGGTCAAGCCCGAGCAGCTCGAACAGCTTCTCCACCCCACGGTGGACCCCCTCGCCAAGAAGAACGTGATCGCCAAGGGCCTTCCCGCCTCGCCCGGAGCGGCCGTCGGGAAAGTGGTTTTCTCCGCCGACGACGCCCAGGACTGGGTGCAACGCGGCGAAAAGGTCATTCTCGTCCGGGCGGAAACTTCCCCCGAAGACATCCAGGGGATGCACGTCTCCCAGGGAATCCTCACCTCCCGCGGCGGCATGACGAGCCACGCGGCGGTGGTCGCCCGCGGCATGGGCAAGTGCTGCGTTTCGGGATGCGACGAGATCTATATCAACTACGCGTCCCGGGAATTCACGACCAAATCCGGTATCGTGATCCGCGAAGGGGATGTCCTCACGCTGGATGGTTCCATGGGCGAAGTGATGAAGGGCGCCGTGCCCATGGTGCAGCCCTCCCTCTCGGGGGATTTCGCCACCTTCATGGAATGGGTGGATGAAATCCGCCGGATCAAGGTCCGCACGAACGCCGACACACCCAACGACTCGGTCGTAGCGCGCAAGTTCGGCGCCGAGGGGATCGGCCTGTGCCGCACGGAGCACATGTTCTTCGAAGAAACCCGGATCAGCGCCATGCGCGAGATGATCCTGGCCGACACGGTCGAAGAACGCCGGGCGGCCCTGGCCAAGCTCCTTCCCATGCAACGGGAGGACTTCAAGGGCATTTTCGAGGCCATGCACCCCTACCCGGTGACCATCCGGCTCCTGGATCCCCCGCTCCACGAATTCCTCCCCCACACGGACGCGGAATTAGAGCAGCTCTCGCTCGCTTCGGGGCGCCCAGTTTCCAAGCTCCGCAAACGCCGGGATGAACTCCACGAAGCCAACCCCATGCTGGGTTTCCGCGGATGCCGGCTCGCGATCCTCTATCCTGAAATCGCCGAAATGCAGACGCGGGCCGTCCTGGAAGCGGTTTGCCAGCTGACAAAGGAAAAAAACCGGACGATCGTTCCCGAGATCATGATCCCGCTCGTGGCCGAGGTGACGGAACTCTCCATCATCAAGGAGCGGATCATCGAGGTCGCCCGGCAGGTAAACCGCGAGTACAAGACGAAGGTGAAGTTCCTGGTCGGAACGATGATCGAACTTCCCCGTGCGGCGCTTACGGCCGCAGAGATCGCCAAGGAAGCCGAGTTCTTCAGCTTCGGCACGAACGATTTAACGCAGATGACCTTCGGGCTTTCAAGAGACGACGCGGGAAGGTTCCTTCCCCAGTACGTCTCGCAACACCTCTTCGCCAAGGACCCGTTCATGGTCCTGGACCAAAAGGGCGTAGGAAGGCTCATCGAGATCGCCGTCCACGACGGGCGGCAAGTTCGGGGTGATTTGAAAGTCGGCATCTGTGGCGAGCACGGAGGCGAGCCTTCGAGCGTCAAATTCTGCCACCGGCAGGGGTTCGATTACGTCTCTTGCTCCCCATACCGCGTTCCGGTGGCCCGGCTCGCGGCGGCGCAAGCGGTTCTCGAAGAAAAACAGCGTTAATTTTGATTAGCCGGCCCGTTTTGAAGGAATCTCGTCGATCCGGCGGATCATTTCTGTAAACTTCCGGCGGCGGGTCACTTCTTCGTACCCCTTCAAATCCCGAAGGTGGCGTACGAGGGCGGCCACCGCAAAGTCGGCGACCGTCGGCGTTTCCCCGAACAAGTACGGTGCATCGGCCAGGAGCGCATCGAGAAGGTCGAGCTGATAGGCGAAAAGGTGGCTCGTCCGCTTCTTCCCGCGGCCCATCATCATGCCCTTCATTTGCTGCGCCAGGGCCGGTCCCGCCACCCGGAGGAGAAGGGCGTTCCCCGCGCCCGGAAGATTCTCTTGCATGATTCCCAGAAGCTTTTCCATGTTTCCAGGGGTGAGCCACTTGGTGGGCTGCACCGTGGAAGCGAAGGCTTCGTCGGCCCAATCTTCAATGAGGAAGCAGAGCGCCCGGTCCCGGGCGTTCTTCGGAAGGATAGGTTTCTGGGGATAGGTCTCTTCGAGATACCGGGCCACATCCGTCGAATCGGCGACCCACTTGCCGCCATCGTTGATGACGGGGACTTTCTGCTGCCCGGTCTCCTTTTGGAGTTTGGTCCGGCGAAGGAGGGGTTGTTCGATCGTGCGATAGGGGATTTCCTTGTAATCGAGGATTTTCCGGATTTTCTCGCAATAGGGCGAAATCTCCCACTGATGAAGCTCGATCGTCCCAGCCATGTTGAACGTCCTCCCGCCCGCCCGCATCCAGCGGACCGGCGGGAGACGCTATCACGGCGCCTTGGAACCTGCCAGACTGGCGGCGGAACGACGCCGTGGATTTTCTCCGCAAGCGCCTGGCAACCCCCCGAGCCGCCCTCTGGTCGTGCTTCGCCCTCAACTTTCTCAACTACCTGGACCGCCAGATTCCCTACGCCCTCTCGGAACGGCTCAAAACCGAGTTCGCGCTCACGGACGCCCAGCTCGGGTTCCTCGGAAGCGCGTTCCTCCTTGTCTATTCCGCCGCGGCGGTACCGCTCGGATTCCTTGCCGACCGCTGGCCGCGCCGCAAGATGCTCGCCTCCTGCGCCCTTCTCTGGTCGCTCGCCACGGCGGGTGCGGCCCTCGCGCAGGATTTCGCTTCGCTCCTTTTCTTCCGGGCCCTCGTGGGAATCGGAGAAGCAGGTTACGCCGCGGCAGCACCGGCAC
>JBFLVN010000194.1:0-7223 GCA_040758475.1 Bdellovibrionota bacterium | reverse complement strand
GAGGGCTGGCACGGCGGCCGCCGTTTCACCCCTCTTCCGGCGCTTCGCGCCACCTTCCCCCGGCGGGGGAAGGGACTGGTGGAAGGAGGCTCAACTGCAAGATGATCATCATGATCACCTTCCCCAGCGCACAGGCGGCGCGGACGGATCTGGACGAAGATGGACGGCGCTTCAAAAAACGATGATCACCTTGCCGAGGGGAAGGTGGCCACGCCGGCGAAGTTGGCCGCCTTGGGGGGCAGTCCCCCCAGGTACCCCAGATATCCTCCCTACTCCATCTGGTGAAGTTCGTGGGTGAGCTTCATGATCTCGGCCATCTTCTGAAGCCGCGCGGCGGCCTTGGGATCATCCGTTGTGACGGTGATCTGGACACCCTTGTCGATCTTCTTGGTTTCGATCTTGGTGCCGGGGCCCATGAGCGGACAGGGCATCCCCTCCCCCGGGCCACCGCCCATCATGGGGCAACCGCCGTGGGAACCGTGGCCCATCATCCCCGTTTTGCCGCCCATCATGCCGTGGAGGCCGGGGCCTTGGCCGATGGGCTTTCCCGTCATGGGGCAAACCGCCTGCGGTTCTTTTTCCTCCCCGAAGGCCTGGGTGGCGAGAAGCCCACCAGAAACGAGAATCGCCAAAACAACCGTCCAGAGCGCTGCGCGTTTCATAAATTCCTCCTGTCAAATGGTCTGCGAATCATAGCCCGGCTTTCAGCTCGCTCTGCCATGACCGGAGTCAGGGACAGAGATTGTCTTAAAAACCCTCTCCCGCCAGGATGGACGCCAATGGACAAGGACTGGGAGCATTTCGAGCACGCGGCCGACGTGGGGGTACGGGGATTTGGCAAAACCCCCGCTGAGGCTTTCGCCAACGCCGGAAGGGCCCTCTTTGCCCTCGTCGCCGAAGACCTCGCGGCCGTGAAAGAATCCCGGGAGGAAAAAATAGCCTGCCGGGCCGATTCCCTGGATGAGCTGTTCCTCGCCTTCCTGGGGGAACTCATCTGGCTCTCGGATACGAGGCACTTTGTCTTCGGGCGTTTCGAGGTGGCTATTAAGGAGCCCTCCCCCGGCACTTACGAGCTGACGGCAAGCGCCTTCGGAGAGCCCTACGACCCCGCCCACCATGCCAGCACCGTCGAACCCAAAGGAGCGACCTACACGGCTCTCAAGGTGACAAAAGAAAACGAACGATGGGTGGCCCAATGCGTGGTGGATGTATGAAGAAACCCGGAACTAGGATTTGTTCATGACCGCCTTCCGTGAAATCGAAGAAAATGTCTGGGAGCTTCCTCCCACGGGGAAGATGCGCGTGCCGGGGCGGGTCTATGCCAGTAAAGCACTCCAGGAAGCCTTGGATGAAAAAGTCCGGGAGCAGGTCGCCAACGTCGCCTCTCTCCCCGGAATCGTGGCCGCCTCCTACGCCATGCCGGATGCCCACTGGGGCTATGGCTTTCCCATCGGCGGCGTGGCGGCGTTCGATGCGGACCACGGAGGCATCATCTCCGCCGGGGGCGTGGGGTTCGATATCTCCTGCGGCGTGCGGTCCTATACGACGGGAATCCAGGCCCAGATTCTGGGCCAGCGTTTAGAACAAGTGGCCCACGATCTTTACCGGACGGTCCCGGCCGGGGTTGGATCGCGCGGGGCGCTAAAGCTCTCCTACGACGAACTCGAACAGGTGATGCTCGGCGGCGCCAAGTGGGCCGTGCTCAAAGGCTATGGAACGGAATCGGAACTCGCCCGGGTGGAAGAGCACGGCTGCATGCGGGGGGCCGATCCCGCCAAGGTAAGCCAACGCGCCAAAGAGCGGCAGCTAGAGGAAGTCGGCACGCTGGGCTCCGGCAATCATTATTTGGAAATCCAGGTGGTCGATAAGATTTACGACGCGGAAACGGCGAAGGCTTTCCATCTCGAAGAAGGCGAACTTCTGGTGACAATCCACTGTGGCTCCCGGGGAATGGGCCACCAGATCGGGACGGACTACATGCGGGAACTGGGGAAAGCGGGGCCCCGGTACGGGATCGATCTTCCCGACAGGGAGCTGGCCTGCGCGCCGCTCAAATCCCCCGAAGGAGAGAACTACCTGGGCGCCATGCGAGCGGGTATCAACTGCGCGCTCGCCAACCGGCAGGTGATCGGGGAACTCGCCCGCCGGGTCTTCGCCCGGCACGTTCCCGAGGCGAAGTTAAATCTCCTCTACGACGTCTCCCACAACACCTGCAAGGAAGAGACGCACGAAGTAAACGGGAAAAAGAAGAAGCTCTTCATTCACCGCAAAGGCGCCACGCGGGCCTTCGGCCCGGGGCACCCGGAGCTGCCGCCCGAATTTCAGAAGACGGGCCAGCCCGTCCTGATCGGCGGGACGATGGGGACTTATTCCTTCGTTCTCGTGGGCACAAAAGAAAGCGAGCGGCGGGCCTTCTCATCCTCCTGCCATGGCGCAGGACGCAAGATGAGCCGCATGCAGGCGAAGAAACTCTGGAAAGGGAGCGCCTTGATCGAGGATTTGGGAAAGCAAGGCGTCATCATCAAGGCCCACACCCATGCCGGAGCGGCCGAAGAAGCCCCCGGCGCCTACAAAGATGTCGAGGAAGTAGCCCGCGTCGCTGAAGTTGTGGGGTTATCCAAGCGCGTTGCCCGCGTCCGCCCCATCGCGTGCGTGAAGGGATGACTTATCCCACCGGGCGCCACTTGCCGTCGCGCATCGTAAACCCCCAGGGGCCGTTCGGGTCGGCCTTCTGGGAAGGGTCGTCCAAGGGACCGTAGTCCGGGTGGCTCGGCAGGATGAGGTGAAGCTCCCCGCCCACGGACTTGGGCTTGGGCGTCATGGTCGTCACGCTGCGTCTTCCGAGTTCCGTCAAAGCTTTCTGAACGTCCCCAAATTCCGAGAGTCTCCAAAGCGTTACGAGCGTGGGTGGGGCGAGCTTTATTTCTCCAGCCTCGTATTTCTCGATCGCTTGCTTCGGCGTGAGCCAGGCTTTCTCAACGAGCTCGCCCGCGTCGTGCTCGGCCTCCTGGGCGGAGGGCGCCTCAGCCACGAAGAACCTCGTATCGTACCGTTTGGGTTCGATCTCGGGCGTAATCCAGTGATCGAAATAGACGAGCCGGTCGGCCCGGAGACTGATCCCCTCTTCCCGTGCCACGTCAGCGATCGTAGCCGGGTTGTCCTTGGCGGAAATGCGCTTGCGCCAAACCCCGAACTTCTCCCGCTCTCCGGCTGATTCGATCGGAAGGTAGTCCCCTGCCCCCGGGCGCGAAGCCAGGAGGAGCCCGGCCTCCTCGAAGGTTTCCCGAAGAACGGCCACCGCGTGAGCCCGGGCGTTTTCGATCGTGCACCGGACACGGGAGGCGAGCATTTCCCAGTCCGTGGGCGAAAGGACGGGTTCATAAACGGCAGAGGCGTCCTTTTCGTCCACCCGCCCCCCCGGGAAAACCGTCACCCCGCCCATGAAACTCACCCCCGTGTGGCGGCGCATGAGGAGGGTTTCGATTCCTTTTTCACCGGGACGAAGCAGGACGAGCGTAGCGGCGGGACGGGGTGCGGGAGCGGCCATGAAAAAGCCTCCAGGCCCCAGGATGCACGGGGCCGGAGAAAGAAAAAAGGGTCCAGGACGATTCCCTTACGCCGCTTCCGCGAGGGGTTCACTAGAGGGAATAGGAATTTTCTTTTCCAACGCAGGGAGTACCGCCGGAGCCGGCCGCTCGGCCGGTGTCTCTTCCTTCTTCTCGAACCGGAAGAAAGCCGTGGCCCGCTGGAGTTCTCCCGCGAGGCGCGCCAGTTCCCTGGCCGTGCCGGCGATCTCTTCGGTGTTCATGGCGTTTTCGTGGGTTGCTGAGGCGATGGTTTCCATCTGTTGAGAGAGGCTCGAAGCCGTGGCGGCCTGCTCGCCCGCGGCGCCGGCCAGATCGGCCAGAACGCCCTTGGTTTCTTCAGCCCCGGAAACAAGGCTCTGGAGGGCCGCGCCGGCCTGCTCGCCCAAGTGGGCGCTCGATTGAACCGATGTCCGGACCTGTTCCATCGCTTCTTGCACTTCGGCCACGGCCTGCTGGATGCCGCCCAGTTGCCCTTCGACCTCCCCGATGGAAGCCGCGCTGTTCGTGGCGAGTGTTCCCACTTCGTTGGCGACTACCTCGAAGCCCCGGCCGTGTTCCCCGGCGCGGGCGGCTTCGATAGCGGCATTGAGGGAGAGGAGCTTGGTCTTGCCCGCGATCTCGCGGATGACGCCGGCGACCTTCCCAATGCTCGCGGCGTGGGAGGCGAGCCGCTCCGTATCTCCCACGGCCTTCTCGACGGCTCGGGCGATGAGAAAAAGACGGTCGGTGGCGTCCTGCAAGACAGCCGCGCTCTTAGTCGCCGTCTCCCGGGCGCGGGCGCTGATCTCGTGGGCGCGGTCCACCCTTCCGGAAACTTCGCGGGCGCTCTCGGCGAACATTTCCGCCGACCGGGCTGCCTCGGCCGTGCCCTGGGCCTGCCGGTCCCCGCCCTGGGCGAGGCCGTCCGTGGAGGCGGAAATCTGGGTGGCGGAGGAAGCCAGGTGATCGCTCGAATCGCCGATTTGTTCGACAAGGGCCACGACGCGCTCGATCATCGCCCCGAACGCCCCGGCGAGCCGCCCCGTCTCGTCTTTCGAACGGGCGTTGATCTTCACCGAGAGGTCCCCTTCCGCGAAACGCTGGGAGGCCTGGACAATTTCCAAAAGAGGGACGGTGATGGAGCGGGTCAGGCTGCGGGTGATGACGAAGAAAGCCACGAGGCTTCCCAAAAGAGTCCAGACGAGCACCCACAGATGGTCCCGCCAATTCCGCTCGGCCGCCGCGAAGGAATCGCCGAGGCGTTCCACGGCCTTTTGGGCCCCAGCGACGAGCCGGTCGATCTGGTCCCGCAAAGAGAGATAACGAGTCCGCATGTCTTCGATGGCCTTGACCAAGCTAGGGTCTTCGCTTCCGGCAATCATCTGGGCACTCACTTCCCGGGCGAAGGCGTAATAGGTTTGAAAGGAATTCCGCAGGTACTTGACCGAAGAGAGATCGAGACTCGGATTTCCGAGGGCGTCGGAGAGATGCTTCTGGATGCGCTGCTCGATTTGCGAAGCTTCCGCGAGGCCATCCAGTTCCTGCGCCGCCACAGCGTCCTGGAAGGCCCGCTGAAGCGAATCGAGATCGGAACGAAGGAGGAGGGTTGTTTCCAATGCGGGAATCTGCTGGTAACTGACGTTCCCCAGCAGTTTCTGGTTTTTCGCGGTCAGCAGATAAGTCGCGACGATGATGGTTAGAAGCGCGAGGAGCGATCCCGCGGGCACGACCGAAAGTTTCCATCCAAGGGGCAGGTCGGCCCACCAGGCAAATCGCGTCTTCGTTTCAGTTGTATTCATGGTCTCATCCGCCTTCTTTTTCATTCGCTCCAAACGGCCAGGACCTTGAGTTCTCCCACATCCGCCCCGGCGCTCACGTAACCGATGGCACCCTCGTTGGATTTGACGAAGGCGATTACCGCGGCGTCGTCCTTGAGTTCAGCGGGTGGCGTGGCACGGCCCGAGAAAATCTGCTGTTGCCAATAAGCCTTCACGGCGGTGACGGATTTGCCGTGAACGTAGCGGGAAAAGGATTCCCGAATGGAGGAATCGGCGCCCAAATCCACCGCTTCGATCTTTTTCTCGTCCTTCCAATGGGTCGTTTTCTTAAGAAATATCTTGGAGAGTTCCTTGGTCGTCAGGGCCGCCGCGGCAGCGTTCGATGAATGGACGATCACCTTGAAAGGGAGCGGCTCCTTGGCGGAGGCAAGGCCCGCGATCAATAAAAAGAATGCCAGGAAAGCCCCGATCAAACCGGCCGCAAGGCCATTCCTGTTATTTTCCAGCGCGTGCTGCATTTTGTCCTCTCCCTTAGAAGCTGAAGCTCACGCCCGCTTCAGCCAGATGGCTCTGCTCTTCAAGCATTCCCGTAGCAATGGGCGTGTTGTCTTCGGCCGGCACCGCAAGGCGGTTTCCGTCCACGAAGCGGTAGGCCGTCTTGATGACGAAGTGGGAGTTGAACCAGTAATTGAGGGCGATGCCGTAGACCTTGTGCTCTTCCACGGAGGGAGCGAGGCTCACGTCCACGCCGCTATCCGTTTCTACCCAGGCGAACAGGCCGGCAAGCTGGATGTGGTCCTCGTAGAAACGGAAATCCCCTTCCACGTATCCCGCATCCACCGTTTCGTCGGACGCCTTGTGATAGTACTCGGCCCGGATACCGAACGGCTCGAAGGCGTATTCAATCTGGGGGCCCGCGACCCAAACACGCTCTTTTTCGCCGCCCTCTTCGATCCCTTCGCCCGTGTAGGCGCTCGCGCCAAACCGCAAGCCTTCGATGAGCGGCGTTTCAATCACGAACCGTCCGCCGATGACGTTCTTGATTTCTTCAGACTCCGCCTCAATGGGATCGCCAACGGCGGCCTCACCCGCCAGAACCGCCCAGGGCTCCACTTCTTCCAGATGCAACTGGCCGAAGTAGATGTCGTAATCGACGTCCCAATCCCCCCATGCGTGGTTTCCCGTAAACCCAGCGCCGTCGACCCCTTCAGTGACAATTCCCACGGAGCCGTAAACGGAGAACGGAGGAGAGGAGAATGGATAGAGGGTGCCGACATCGAAGATTTCCGTGTAAATTCCGAAAGGCTGCTGGAGCCGCCCTGCCCGGAACTTGAGCCATTCAGCGAATTCCCACTGGGCGAAGGCAAAGTCGAGCTCCGTTTCGATCTCTTCTTCACCTCCCTTGTGTTCCCAATCGATTTGCCCGTTGATGGAGAGCCGGTCCGAGGGTTCGGCGGAAACATTCAAGGCGAACTGGAGATTGTCGTAGTCGCCCTCTTCCGTGCCGGTGCCGAAAGAATTGGCGGAGGTTTTCCCGTAGAACCAGCTGCCGAAGGCATGGACCTGCACCTTATCGGTGACGTCTACCGCCCGGGATAAACCGGGGATCAGAAGAACGGCGCTCAGAGCCAGTCCAAAAATAACCGGAGACTTCACTTTTCGACCCTCCTCGGGCCAACGCCGGGAGGGCATAGAGCAACGGCTGTTCCATTTTTGAAAAAGATTCCCAGAGAAATGGAAAATCCCAATAATATCAATTTGTTAATGGAGTGACGGGGATGATTCCGAAACCTGGAATTGGCGGGAATCGCCGGTCCGCCCTGAAATGGCCCGGCCAATTTGGAAGAGCTCTTTCAAAATTGAAACGCCAAAAAATATA
>JBFLVN010000193.1:0-7296 GCA_040758475.1 Bdellovibrionota bacterium | reverse complement strand
CGGGAAAGTTCTTTATCTCAATTCCCGGGACGGCCCCCGGGGCATCCTGCGGCCGCGCCTCGAAGCGGCGGGGGCCGACCTCGCCCACGTGCGCCTCGTCGAATATCCCCGGGTCACGTTGGAAGAGAAGGGGAAAGTGAGGCTGGACCTGGAAGCCCTCTCGGGTCTCCTGGCCCGGGAAAAGCCAAGGCTCCTCATCATCGACCCCATCGATCCCTACGTGGAGAAAAAGGCCGGGCGGCTCTCCGAGGCCCTGGCGAATCTGGCCGGTGAACACGATTGCACGATCCTGGCCGTGCGGAGGCTCCCCCGGACGCCCGCGGGCAGGCCCGTGCGGATGGGGGCGGAGGATTTGGACTTCTGGGCCGATTCCGTCTTTCTCGTGGCCAAAGATCCCGACGACCCCAAAAAACGGATCGTCGCCCACGTCCGGCACGCCTTCGAGGCCGAGGGGAACTCGGTCGATTTCGAGATCAAAGACGGGCAAATCCGCTGGGGAAATTACCGGGAGATTACGGCGGACGAATTGCTCCACCCGCCCAAGGGCGAAGCATCCGAACGCCCCTCGGCTTTAAGGGAGGCGCAGGCGTTTCTCCGGAAGACATTGGGGGACGGCCGCGAATGGGCCAAGCGCGTCCTGGAAATGGCGGCCTACGAAGGGATTTCCCGGAAAACGCTCCAGCGGGCCAAGAAATCCCTCGGGGTTAAGAGCGTCCAGCAGGTTTCGTTCTGGTATTGGGAATTGCCGGAAGAGGCGGCGGAAAATCCTGATCTCGCAGAAAATGATGGCTCCCTTGGCCACCTGGGTCAGGAGGCGCCAGTGGAGCCCTTAAAACTCAACCGCGCCGAGCGGCGCCGGATGGAGCGGACGCTCGCCGTCCAGGCTCAGATAAAGAAATCCGGTAAGAGCGGCGCGCCGGGGGTCATGGCGTACTGATCGAAATTCGTGACGCCGGCCTTCTTGAGGGCGACTTCGTCCACGAAGAAGTTCCCCGTGCACTCGCGGGAGGGCTGGGTGAGAATCCAATGCGCCGCGTCCGCCATGATGTCGGGCTTGCGCGAACCTTTCACCATCTGGTCGCCGCCCGGCATGTTCTTGACGGCCGCCGTGGCGATGGTCGTCTTGGGCCAGAGGGCGTTGAAGGCGATGCCATCCGACTTGAACTCCCCGGCCATGCCGAGGACGACTTCGCTCATGCCGAACTTGGCCATCGTGTAGGCCACGTGGGGCTGGAACCAGCGGGTTTCCATGTTGAGGGGCGGGGAGAGGACGAGGACGTGGGGATTTCGCCCCTTCTTGGAGGATTCCTTCAAATGGGGAATGCACTTCTGGGAACAGAGGAACGTCCCCCGCAGGTTGATCTGGTGCATGAGGTCGAATTTCTTCATGGGCGTCATCAAGGTGCCCGTCAGGCTGATGGCGCTCGCGTTGTTGACCAGGATGTCGATACCGCCGAATTTGTCCGCCGTTTCCTTGACCGCCGCTTCCACCTGCTCTTCGAAGCGGATGTCGCAGATGATGGGAAGGGCTTTCCCGCCCGCTTTATTTACTTCTTCGGCCGCCGTGTAGATGGTGCCGGGGAGCTTGGGGTGGGGTTCGGTCGTCTTGGCGGCGATGGCCACGTTGGCCCCGTCCTTGGCGGCCCGGAGGGCGATGGCGAGCCCGATGCCGCGGCTCGCGCCGGTAATAAAGAGCGTCTTCCCCTTGAGGTCGGCCATGGTCGTTTCCCTTTCTTTTTAAAAGCTGACGAAACCGTCAGCGGAGGGCCATCCTATCCATGCCGCAGAAAATGTCCAATCCCCAAAAAATCGGCGGAGGCCCGAAGCGCCTCCGCCTGCAGCAAGGAGAGAATAGAGTCAGGGAATTCCCTGATTCTTTGGCACCCCCATCGTACGGCCTGAGAGATGACGGAGCCGTGAAGTTTTCGATACAACCGCCGAAAACAGCGGGGGCCCTTGCGGGGCCCCCGGTTTGGAACAAAGAGGCGGAGAAAGGAGGGTCAGGGATTTACCTGGAACACGCTCACCGTTCCGCTCTTTTCGTTGGCGGTGGCGACGTACTGGTTCCCGGTGGCGGCGTCCTTCCAGTAGGCGATCCCCTCGGGGGCGATGGCGCCGGGCTTGGCCGACTTGTCGATGGCCGCCGTGGCGACGACGGTGGGGTTCTCGGGCTCCTTGAAGGAGACAAGGGCGATGCCGTTGGCCCGTTCGAGCGTCACGACCGCGTAGAGGCCGCCATCGTTGAAAGCGACGATCCCCTCGGGCTCGGAGCCTTTTTTCACGCTCCGCTCGTCGGGGTAGAAACCGGCTTCGGAGACCTGCTGGTCGATCTGGCCCTTCGTATCGCCCACGATCTTGCCGGAGCGGGCGTCAAAGAGGCCCACCGTGCGGCTGCCGCCGGCCACGTCCGTCCCCTTGAGTTCGGGGATGCCCGGTTCCGTATCTCCTTCGTCGGCGGTGATCAGCACGGGGCCGTTCGGGGTATCCACCACGGCGATGCCGTCGGGCTCGCGCAGGGCATTGAGCTTCTTGGAGAACTCGGCCTTGCCGTCGTCGGCCGTATCGGCCGAGTGGGCGGAGAGCCCCAGGCCGAAGTACTTGACGGGCTTGGCCTCGGCAGTGTCGATCACGGCAATGCCGTTGTTTTCCTGGAAGGAGACGTAGAGACGGGAGCCGTCGGTACTGAAAGCCACGTTTTCAGGTTCGAGGAAGGCGGGGAGGTTGTTCGAGATGGGGAGCATCATCTTCTTTTCCCCCTTGGCTTCGGAAGCCTTTACGGGGATGTAGAAGAGGGTTCCCACGACGACTTTCCCTTCGTCGATCTGGCCGTTCCCGTCCAGGTCCACGTTCTCGTCGATCTTGCCGTTTCCGTTCACGTCCACGTCCCGCTCGAAGTAGCGGCCGTGGTCCACGGTGGTCCAGCCCTTCTCGCCCGTCTGCTGGTCGAACTGAATCTGGACGGCTTCGGCCCCCTGGGCGCCGCTCGCGAGGCGGATCAGGGTGAGAGTCCCATCGGCCGATTCGAATTCGCGGGTTTCCTTGTTGAACCAGAACTCTTCGGCCTCGTTCGCCACGGCGGCGAATTTGCCGGTGGGGTCGATGGCAACCGCGTCCGGATCGACGCCGGTTTCGAGGGTCTTGAGCAGGTTCCCGTCGCCCCCGCCGCGGATTTCAACCCGGCCGGCATCTTTGGGCCCGGCGGCGCGGACGGTGACGAGGTAATAATCATCGCTCGGGTGGAAGGCGATGGAGGTGACTTCCTCCCCGGCTTTGAGGCCGAGCGCGTGACGGGCCTTGCGGGAGGGGCTCGCGGGACTAGAGAGGTCCAGGATGTCCACGGCCTTTTCGGTCGTATTGATGACCGCCGCTCGCCTGGTCGAAGTCTGGACGGAGATGATCTCGCAGCCGTTCCCCGAACCGCTGTCGTAGGTGCCGACGAGCGAAAGGGGCGGGGCGCTGTTCCCCCCGGCCCAGGCGGAACTCGCGATCAGGAAAGCCGCTAGAGAAAGTACCGATGAAACGATCTGCTTTTTCATGTGATTCTCCCTGCTCCCACCCACGGACCTGGCGCGTTAGCGCCGTGCGTCATACAGGCCGCAGCGGGCAGGAGAATGGGGCAAAAAGCCGCCCGGCAGATGACAAAGGTGTGAAGTTTTTGATACAACCGCTCCAGGCACACAGCTTGGGCTTTTGGGGGTAAATCGGAGAAACTCGTGCACATGGGTGTACAACCTGCAACTGCCGACGCGGCGGAAAAAGACCGGGCCGCTCCTTATCTTAGAGACGCTTGCCCCCGGGCTTTGGGGGGAGGTTTCGAGCGCTTCGAGCCGCTCCGGGGGGATGCTTCGGCCCGGAAGTATTACCGCGTCTATTTGAAGAACGGGGCCAAGGCGAAGACGGCCATCCTGATGGAGTTCCCGCCGAACCTCTCCCCCTTGGGGTCGGAAGAAGCCACGGAAGGGGTTTGCCCCATCAAGGAACTCCCGTTCGTGAACGTTTCCCGCTACCTCACCCGCGCGGGGGTCCGCGTTCCCGCGATTTACGACGTGCAAGAAGAAAAGGGATTCCTTCTCCTTGAAGATTTGGGAGACACGCACCTCTTCGATGCCATCAGCGCGCCGGGCGGGAGGGAGCGGGGGCTCGCTCTCTTTGGGAAAGCCATCGACGAAATGGCCAAGATGCACGAGCGGGCGAGCCATCGCGAGTCCGGGCAGGACTGCACGGCCTTCTACCAACGGATGAGCGAAAAACTATACCTCTGGGAGTTCGAGCACTTCACCGAGTACGGCGTCGAGGCGAAGACGGGGCAAAAACTCTCCGGCGCGGAAAAGAAAGCGAGCGATGAAATCTTCGCCCGCATTTCCAAGGAACTCGCCGCGCTTCCCGCTGTTTTCACCCACCGGGACTTTCACAGCCAGAACATTCTCGTAAAGGATGGGGAGATCGTCCTGATCGATTTCCAGGACGCGCTTCTCGCGCCCGCCGTTTACGATTTGGCGAGCCTCCTTCGGGACAGATATTTCGGACTTTCGGAAACGGAAGTGGATGAACTTTTAAAGCGCTATTTGAGGGGCCGGCCGGAATCGGCCGAGGCGAAAATGGATTTCGCCAAATTTAGGAGGCTCTTCGATTTCCAGGTGCTCCAGCGGAACATGAAGGCGGCGGGGCGGTTCGTCTATCTGGACAAAGTGAAGGGAAAACCCCATCTCCTGATCCACTTGCCCAACCTGTTTGCCTCCATGAAACGGGTGATCGCCTCCCGGGAGGAACTGGCGCCCTTGGCGCCCATGGTCGAGCGGGCCGCCAAGGGGTGATTCCGGTCAGTGTTTTCCAGGAGAAAGCCGTCTTAAACTCGTTGGGTCATTTAAGAGGGGAGAGTGCCATGCGTTTACGTCTAGCAAGGGTCTTGGGGATCGCGGCGATCGGCGTCTTGCTCGTGGGCCTGCCACTGGCAAGGGCGCAGGACGAGGAAGAAGGGCCGCCCTGGAATGGAAAGCCCGCCCGGGGGTTTTATCTGGGGGGCGGCGTGAGCGGGAGTTTCGTCCAAGGTGACGTATCGGGATTTTCTTCCTTCGATCAGGCTTTCGGTCCCGGTTTCGGATTTCAGGCGTTTGTCGGGGCGCCGCTCACCGATAATTTCTTTACCCAAGTGAATTTCGCCATGGATTTCTACGATGGTCCGGCGGGCGATCTGCAAATCTATTATGGGACGGCGGAACTCAAGATCGTTCCTCTGCCCGAGGAAAAATTCTCGCCTTATCTGCTATTCGGAATTGGCGGAGCTGTGGGAGGGATTTCGCCCCCGGGCGCTGGCCCTGTTGTCGATACGGACGTGGAGTTCACTTTCACCACGGCGATCGGAGCTGACTTCTATCTCACGCGGTCCATCGCCTTCGAACCAGAAGCCCGGCTCCGCTTTCTTAACGATGAGAGTACGGAAACCGGAATCCTAAAGGCGTTCCCGGTCAACATCGGGGGGAACTTCATCTTCATCATCGAGTAGGGCTCAAGGGGCCCAGTGCTCTTCGGCCTCCCGGCCGGAGACTTCCTCTGCGAGGCGCTCGTAGGCCAGCGCCGCGCTCGCCTTGGGGGCGAAGCGGAAGAGGGGGAGCCCCTCCATCTGGGCCTGCCGCACGGCGGAGTTGATGGGGATTTCGGTCTTGAGGACCACGGGGCCGAAGGTCGATTCGATCTGCCGGCGGACGGCGAGGTTGGCCGCGGGGGTCCGCGAATCCACCTGGGTGAGCAGGATGCCCAGGACGCCAAGGTTCGGGTTCATGTGCTCGCCCACTTTGGCAAGGGCGTCCAGGAGATCGTGGACCCCCTCGAAGGCGAGGGCCGAGAGCTGGGTCGGCACGATCACTTCATCCGCCGCCACGAGGGCGTTTAGCGTCAGTTCCCCCAGGTGGGGTGGACAATCTAGAATAATCCAGTCATAATGAGTCTTCGTTCGTTCCAGCGTCCTGCGGAGATGGAATTCCTTCCCGATCTTGGATGAAAGAATCCCCTCGGTCTCGGCGAGGCGTTTGTCCGAGAGGACGAGTTCGAGAAGCGAATCCCTCGCCGGTTGGGCGAGGTCGAGGAGTTCCTGGTCCCGGGCCAGGAGCACGTCCGAGAGGCTCCCCCGGCGCCCGGCGATAAGGCCCCGGAGGCTCGCCGCCACGTGGCCTTGGGGGTCCAAATCCACGAGGAGGACTTTCCGGGAAGGGTCCTGGGCAAGGGCCCAGGCGAGGTGGACGGCGCTCGTCGTTTTCCCGACGCCGCCCTTTTGGGCGGCCACGGCGACGATCCGGGCCCGGCGGTCCCCCTTGGGGTAGTCCTTGAGGGCGGCCCCGGCGAAGCTCTGGAGCCTTCGGGCCAGTTCAGCGATGGGCGTGCGGCGTGGCTCGGACACGAAAACGTCCCCCCGTCGGGAGGCGAAAATACTTGTACGGGGGGATTTGTCTAGTGGAGGATCAGGAAGCGTGAAGCGCGGATTTGGATGGCCGAATAATCCCGGCCAGCTGGGCTTTCAAGGTGATGTAACGGGCCAGGCCGGCGCCGGGGGCGCTCCAGTCTTCGGTGAAGAGTTCCCGGGCGCAGGCGGTGGGATAGCGCTTTCGAAGGATCGCGGCGTGGAGGCGTTCGGCCAGGGAGTATCCAAGGAGATGAGCGGCGCCGACGACGCGCGCGAGGGACGAGCGGTAGAGGCGCGGCAAGGCCTCGGCTTCTTCGGGATCGGCTTCCGCCAAAAGATGGCGCGCCGCCGTCTCGATGGCGCTTTTCTCGAAGGGCGCCCTTCCAAAAGAGGGGGAGCGGAACTCCGCGAGGATTTCCCCTTCGCTCAAGGTCTTTCGTTCCGGGCAGAGGAGTTTGGAGCCCAGGTATCCGGCGGTCTCGTTCAAAAGAAGCTGGTAGAAAAGGTCGGGGCGCGTCCGGGCCGGTGGCGTCCCGCCGCAGGCGTGGCGGACGAAGTGGGACGCCTCCTCGGCGATGGCGGCTGGTTCATCGCCCGCCAGGTACACGGCACCCGGATACGGGATGAAATAGCTCGAACCCGCGCGCACGTTCCGGCGGGTTTCGGAAAGAAGCGAAGGGGTAAAGCCTGCTTTGCGGAGGAATTTTTCGAGGAGCTTTTCCTCTCCCGCCGAGAAGACGTGGATTTCCTCCGGAGCGAGCGGGAGTGGAAGGCCGAAAAACTTCGCCACCGCCCGCGCGTTCTTCTGGAATTCGAGGGCCAGGCGATTGGAACCCTTGCCCGTGACCGGGCGGGGAAAGGAAAGGGGCGTTTGTTGGCGATGGACGGAAGGTCCGCTT
>JBFLVN010000192.1:0-7451 GCA_040758475.1 Bdellovibrionota bacterium | reverse complement strand
ATCGGTTTCGACGACGTCGTTTTTGAAATGGCGTATGAGGATATTCTTCCGGTCATCCAGGAAGAGCAACGGGTTTCCCTCACGGGCACCGATACGGTCCCGTGCGATGAGGGCGTGGCCACCATCAGCACGACTTTTTCCGCGACATTCAATTCCGATTACTCGTACAACCCTAACAGGGATACGGACACGGTGACCACTCTTTCCTTCGCCAGCTGCCTGCTGGAAGGCGACATCTTGGGAAACGGCGACGACAACCGCCTGCGCCTGAATGGAACCGTCACTCACCGCACGCACAATTTCTTCATACCGGACATCATTGTTTTTGGCGGCGTCGGGTCGGAAGACGACCCCGCCAAGATCACCATCACCGGCAGCGTTTCCGTCACGGCCGACGAGAACGCGGACGGGGACGGTAACCCGGCTACGGACCCTTTGCCCTTCTGGGCCTCGCCCGTTCACTTCAACTCAACCGCTTATCCGGATAATTATCTCTACAACGGCGGCATTTGCGCGGGCTCGACGGTGCGGCTCGGCGGCGCCACCCCGCCCGACGACGCGGAGACTTCCGACGACGACGACTGCGCTTTCGATGGCGATCTGGGAGCCGAGGCCTTCATCCAGACGGACTGGATTTACGGCGAAGGGGACGACCTGACGGCGTTGGTTGAGACGAGTTTCACGGCGGCAGGACTGGCCGATTCCTTGAACGGTGTTTGCTTTGAATTGGGTTGTGACGGCGATCTTTCGGATGCGTTGCCCGTTTCCGCGGCCAAGGGTGCTGGAGAGGGCGACCTCGTCGCCTTGGATTATTTGATGGTCTTCCCGTTTTATGACGTTCCGGACGTGGAAGATATTCTCATGGAATTGGACGACGCGGGCCTCCTTCCGACGATTTCCTCGACCGCCGTGCTGTCCTTGACCGGGGTTGCCACCGCCGAGTGCGACGAAGGCCAGGTGTCGTTCTCCCTGATTTTCACCGGAACCTTCGACTCGGAATATATTCTCGATACCGGCGAGGATTACGACGCGGTTTACACGGTTTCGTTCGACGATTGCCTCGTGGAAGGGGACGTGCTGGATCTAGGGGACGACAACCGGCTCCGCATCGACGGCACCTTGAGCGCGTACGAGCATTCTCCGGCGTTCCCCTCTGCCGGCGACGCGTATGCGATTCAATTGCTGGTAAGCCTGGCTTTGGAGGCTGACGAGAATACGGATGATGATAACAATCCAGCGACGAACCCCTCGCCCTTCTGGGCCACGCCGCTCAACGCCAATTCCGGTTATGTCGACGATGGCGATACCAGCTGGACCAACGGCGGCGCCTGCGCCGGTGCGGGCGTCGATCTGGGCGCCGATCCGGAGGACGATGCGGACGACGATTGCTTCGCGGATCCCGACGCAGAAGAGGAAGCCTTCATCCCCGGGTATTATTTGATGGGTACGGTTCTAGATTAAGGGTCTTCTTGCAGGAGCGCCTTTCGGGCCCCCTTCCGGGGGCCCGTTTTTTGGCCGTTTTTGTTGAGAGCCGTTTGCGGCCTGCCCGATAACGCCCTACCATTTGCTCCTCCTGGGAGAAAGCATCGTGACCCGCCCGGCGGAAAAGACGCGAAAAGAGCTCGAAGGGGAGCGCACGCGGCAGAAGATCATCGAGGCCGCCGTAAAGCTTTTTGCCGAAAAGGGCTACCGGGCCACTTCCGTCGCCACGATCGCAAAAGCCTGCGGCATTTCGACGGCCACCGTCTTCTGGCACTTCCAGACCAAGGAGCGGCTCCTCCAGGGGATCTTCTCCGACATGATCTCGGAAGTGCAGAAGAACATGGGGGAAAAACGCACGGGCAAGGCGCCGGGCGAGGAAGTGGTGGCCGTCCTGGCGGAAGATGAATTCGATTATTTTACCGAGCACGCCGACCACATGCGGATGCTCCTGGGGCTCATCCTCGAAGCGGAATCCGAAGGGGGAAACATCTCCCAGCTCCTCCGGGGCCTCATTCGCAGTTACGTGGATTTGCTCGCCGCCCAGCTCCGGAAAACCCATCCGGCCTTGCAGGCCGCCGAATCGAAAGAGCGGGCCGGGGCGTTCGTCGCGACCCTCGCGGGGATCGTCGTCCTTCGCGTCGCCGACGCCAGCATCGTGGACGCGGCCCCCATGGTGCGCCTCGTGCGGAAACTCCTGCTCGACTCCCCGCCGCTGGGATCGTAAAGAATGTCATTCCAGGCGTAGCTCGGGGTTTTCCATCCACCCCTTTTCCCATTAAACTCCCCCCGTTCCCCCAGCGAACTGGCCAGGAAGCGTTCCAATCGGACGCGTTTCGTTTTTAGGAGGAGGGCCAATGCATTTTTCCGCTGCGACTGTTTTTGCCACCGTTTTATTCCTTGGGGTATTGGTTCCAAGCGAAGCCCGCTCTGAAGTGCCGACTCCGCCGGACGTGGAGGCGATCCGCGCCGAGTGTGACGCCGGGAAGCCAGAGGGCTGCGCGGAACTGGGAAACCTCTATATGCTCGGATTCGGCGTTCCGTTGGATTTCGCGCAGGGCAATCCTCTGGCGCAGCGGGCCTGCGAAGCCAGCAACGCGCGGGGCTGCCACCTGGTTGCGCTGTCTTACCAGTACGGAGATGGAATCCCGCGCGATCTGGCCAAGGCGGCGGTGTTCTACGAGCGGGGTTGCGCAGGCGGGGATCTTTTCTCTTGCCGCGGCCTGGCCGTGGCATTTGTCTACGGCTGGGGGGTCGAAAAAGACCAGCCGAAGGGAATCGCCCTTCTTGAATCCTCTTGCGAAAAGAACGATCCGTCGGCCTGCGAGCACCTGGCCAGTTTCAGCGAAACGGGGTTCGGAGTTGCAAAAGACGCCGAACGCGCGAAGGAACTGGCGAAGCGCGCCGCCGAGCTCTACGGCAAGGAGTGCGCGGCCGCGAAGGGAGGGGTGAACGCCCGCTACTCTTGCGCGAGGCTCGCCGCCTACTACGACGCGGGGGCGGGGGGGCTTCCGCTCGACCCGGACGAAGCCTTCCGGCTTTACCGGAAAGCTTGCCTCGCGGGTTCACCCGACATGTGTTCCAATCTGGGCACCCGCTACGAACAGGGCCGAGGGACGCCGCGGGATTTCTTCCGGGCGGCTGAATTATATCGGTATGCCTGCGAGCGGAACGTATCGAGCGCTTGCTTTGATTTGGCCCGGCTCCAACGCGAAGGCCGGGGGATGGAGCGGGACATCCGGAAAGCCGCGTCTCTTTTTCAAGAAGTCTGCCGAAAGGGGAATGGGGAAGCCTGCGCTTTGAGCGAAATTCTTCAATTGGCTTTGGCCTTTCCGGCTCCCGCGCCGCCGGGGCCTTCCATTCCGGTCCCTCTTAGGGAGATTTCCCTGGAAAGCGAATACGACTACCCCCAGGTGGTCCGTTTTTCTTCTGATGGAAAGCACGTCGCGGCCGGCTCGCTCATGGGGCGGCTTGGGGTCTGGGGCGCCGCCGACGGAAAGCCTCTGTGGCTCGTCAAGGAGACGGAGGAGCTGAAGATCGGATCGGTAAAAGCGCTTTCGTTTTCCCCCGACGGCCGGTTGCTGGCGAGCGGACACAGCCGGGCCCGCCCGAAACTCTGGGACGGGAAGACGGGAAAGCTCCTCCACGAATTCGAGGATATCGGGGAATCTACCGTGGCCGTGGATTTCTCCCCCGACGGGAAGTGGCTTCTTACCGCCAGCTATTCGGGGAAATTGCTGGTCTGGGACGTCAAAACGAAGCAAAAACTCTGGGACCGGAGCCCCCCGGTGGGCAACATCTGGGATGCCCGCTTCGTGGACAAAGGCAAGAGCATCGCGCTTGTTCTGAGCACCCCAGACGAAAGCCGGCTGATCGACACGAAGTCCGGGCGCTTCCTCGCCGCGCTCCCGGCCCTTGAAAGGGGTGGGCGGACCCTGGCCGTTTCCGCCGACGGTTCACGCATCGCAGTGGCCGGATGGGGGGACACGCTTCGCATAACCGATTCCAAAACCGGCAAAGAAGCGGCCAGTGTTTCCATAAAGCCGCTAACCATTCCATCCCTTTCGTTTTCGCCGGATGGCCGCTACCTGGCGACAGGGCAGAGCAACAGCTACGGCGATAACCGCGACGTCCGCGCTCGTGTTTGGGATTTGAAGACGGGGATCACGGTTCTTTACTTGCCGGGGCACAAAATTGGAAAAGCCACTTCCGGCCCCTGGGCCGAAGTGTTTTCCGTCGATTTTTCTTCCAAAGGCGGACTCCTGGCCACTACCGCTTCCGATGGCAAGGTGCGGCTCTGGGATGTGAAGAGCCTCGCCGGGGCGGCAAAGCAAGCCGCTTCCTGTCGCGCGGGGAACGTCCAGGACTGCGATGGCGATCTTTTCCTTGATCTCCTGTGTTCCAGGAAGATCGAGGCATCGTGCGCTCCAAAGACGGATGCCATCGCCGCCTTTTTGAACATGGCTTGCGAGGCAGGGATCTCCCATCTCTGCGGGCCGGCCCAGGAGGCATCGGAGGCCTACAAAAAACTCCAGGAGTGGCACAAGGATGTCAACGAGCGGAACGAGAAAGAGAAAAAGACCGACCCGGAAAACAAGTGTTCGGCGAAGGATATGAAGGACTGCTCGGCCATCGGGCTCTTTGACCTTGGGTGTCAGATCGGGCAACAGCATTATTGCGAATCCCGGGACCGGGTCATTGCCCAGGAAGAGGAAAGACGCCACCAGCCGAAACAGGATGAGGCAGTGAAAGTGGCCTGCGAGAAAATCGAGCCGCCGGCGGAAAAGGAAGCCTGCGACGCCTTGGCGAAGGACATTGGCGGATGGAGTGTTTTGGGTGCCAAATGGCACTACCGGGACCTTTTGAAGAAGGATTCCGGATTGCGCGGCCACGTGACCGTGACCGGTTCGCTCAAGGCGAGCGGGGAGGTCTCGGGCGTCTCCATCGGCGAGTCGGATTTCGGTCAGTACCCGCAACTCGAAGAGCACGTCAAGGAGGCGGTGTCCGAGAAAAAACAGCTGTCGAAGACGCCGAGGGCCGATACCCAAGTGGCATTGCGCTTCGATTTCTTGGTGGAGAGCCAGCTTCCCCCCGAGGCGAGCGAGCCCCTCTCGAAGGACGCCGCGTGTAAGACCGGCCCCGAATGCTTTTTGCTGGCCAAGAAATTCCAGACCGGAAAGGGCGCGGTCGAAAACCCCGTCCTGGCCGTGACCCTCTTTGACAAGGCGTGCGGGCTCGGGGACGGGGCCGCGTGCCTGGAAGCGGCCAACTCCCACGTGGCGGGGCGCGGCGTGAAGCCGGATGCCGCGGCCATGGCGGGCTACTTCAAGAAAGCTTGCGACAACGGAAGCGGCGAGGGTTGCTACACGGCCGCCGCCCTCTACCTCACCGGGACCCAGCTCCCGCAGGATTCTTCGGCCGCTTCGCGCCTCTACGCCCAGGGCTGCAAGATGGGCCACGGCAAGTCGTGCGCGGGTATCGCGGCTATCTACGCGGCGGGCATCGGTGTTTCGCAGGATTCGAAGCGGAGCGCCCATTTCTTCCAGCAAGGGTGCGACTTGAGCGACGCGGTTTCCTGCCGGAGCCTGGCGGCGTTGCTTGCCATCGGCGGCAAGGAGAGCGACCGCGCGAAAATCGAGGAATCCTTGCGCCAGTCCTGCGGCCTGGGCGACGCGGAAGGATGCGCCAACTTGGGGGTCCATTTGAGAAGCGCGAGCACGGACCCCGAGCAATTGCGGATCGCCACGCTTTCCTTCAAGAAGGCGTGCGAGAAGGAATCCCCTTTGGGTTGCGCCGAACTGGGCCGGGCCTATCTGAACGGCTCGGGGGTTTCCAAGGACTTGCGAGAAAGCCGGGAGATTTTCGCCGCCGCGTGCGAAAAGCACGGGGACCAGTCCTGCGCTCTGCTCGGGAGCCTTTATTACCAGGGCGAAGGGGTTGAAAAGGACCGAGCGAAGGCGGCCGAGCTTTTTGGCCGCGCCTGCGACGGCAAGGACGCCGATGGGTGCTTCCTTTCGGCCCAGACCGCTCTCACGGGGGACGGGATCGCCCGCGACGTGGGCCTGGCCGAACAACGCGTGCGCAAGGGTCTCGAAATCCGCCCCGAAGACGCCGGGGGGTGGGAGACCCTCGGAGAAATCCTTCAGGAAAAGAACAAGGCGGGCGAAGCCTCCGCGCAGGAGGCTTTCTCGAAGGCTTGCAGCCTGGGCCAGGCGGAAGCTTGCAAACGCGCCGGCAAGTAGGGAAATAACAGGGGCCGCTACCGGGAGTTAAACGTACAAGCACCATGCCCCTCACCGCCGAGCAGCTCCAGAAAATCCGCGAGACGGAATTTCCCGTCCTTCAGCACTACGTCCCTTTCAACCACGCGGGGGTGGCGCCGGTATGCACGCGGGCCTCGGTGGCGGCGGCGCATTTCGCAGCAAGAGCCGCCCGCATCGGCCCGGCGGAGTACGACGAGTGGATGAAGCGTTTGGAAAAAGTCCGGGGCCTTGCTTCGTGGTTCGTGGGTGCTCAGCCGGACGAAATCGCCTTCGTGCGGAATACTTCGCATGGCCTCTCGCTCGTGGCTCAGGGTCTCGAATGGAAACCCGGCGACAACGTGGTCACGACGGACGCCGAGTTCCCCTCGAATCTTTTCCCTTGGCAACACCTAAAGAGCGAAGGGGTGGAGCTTCGCCTGGTTTCCGCCAAGGAGAGAGCGCCAACGCTCGAAGACTTTTCTTCCAAGATGGATAGCCGCACGCGGCTGCTTTCGATCTCGCACGTCGAATTTTCCACCGGCTGCCGGTTCGATTTGAAAGCGCTTTCGGACCTGGCGCACTCCAAGGGCGCCCTCTTCTGCGTGGATGCGATCCAGAGTCTTGGCGTTCTTCCCGTGAACGTCGAACGCCAGGGGATCGATTTCCTCGCGGCCGACGGGCACAAGTGGCTCTGCTCCTTCGAGGGGACGGGGATTTTCTATTGCCGCAAATCCCTGCTTCCGAAACTAACGCCGGTATTGGTGGGCTGGAACACGGTCCAGAAGAATCACGAATTCGAAAAGCCCGAATTATCGTTTCCCGATCACGCCCGGAAGTTCGAAGAAGGGTCCCTTCCGCTCGTCTCCATCTTCGCCCTGGAAAAAGCCCTGGAGCTTTTTGCGGAAGTGGGGATCGACGAAGTAGAACGCCGGGCCTTGGGCGTAGCGGGCCTCATCCGGGATGAAATTAAGAAGCGTGGCCTGGAAGTAATATCGCAAAAAGGCCCCGGCGGATTTTCCCCCATCGTCGTCTTTAAGGGAGATTTCGACACGCAGGCGGTTTTCGAGAAATTATCCAAGGAAAATTGCCAGATCGCCCCCCGGGGCGGGGGGCTAAGGCTCTCGCCGCATTTTTACAACGACGAGACGGACGTGAAGCGGTTCTGGGGGAAGTTCGAAAAAGCAATTCGCTGAAAAGGGAATCGCGGCTGTCATTCCGAGCGCAGCGAGG
>JBFLVN010000191.1:0-7451 GCA_040758475.1 Bdellovibrionota bacterium | reverse complement strand
AAGGGCGGTTCCAAGTTAACGGCGAGAAGATCAAGGGGGCTTGGCCCTGGGTTCCGGCGGAAAAGCTAGATGTTCTCGTCGTTTTGAAAGATGGAAAGGCCCACGTCGTCCGTGAAGGGATGAAGTTCGAGCACGCCAAGCCCTGCGCCCTCCACGCGGCGGGTTCGGCGGGCGTGCAGATCGACGGACCTCTCGCGCATAGCTTTGATCATCAAGAAGGCTACTGGCGCTCTCTTGCGCGCCTTCGCGTCTATGCGAGCTCGATGCTCGTGGGTGTGGCGGCGGCTTCGCTCCAGCACGCCATGAAATACACCCAGGAACGTGTCGCCTTCGGGCGCCCCGTGGCCCACCACCAGGGGATCGCGTTCCTCATTGCGGACCTTGCCGCCCGGATCGACGGCGCGCGGCTCTCTCTTTGGCGTGCAGCCTGGGCCCTTTCGCAAAAAGGCGATCCCACGGAAGCGGCGGCCGGGGCTTATCTCGATGCCATCGAGATCGCCCTCGAAACCGGGGAGCAGGGCGTACAGCTCCTCGGGGGCCACGGCTACATGCAGGACCACCCGGTCGAAAAATGGATGCGCGAGGCGCGGACGATCTCCCAGTTCTTCGGCGGCCGGGACGCGGCCCTGGACGATGCGACCGACCGGGTTTTCTCCGCCTCCGCCGACGTGGGCTTTTCGCTCCCTGCTTGGGCCCAGAACGGAGCGCACTAATGGAACTCTCGCTCGATCAGCGCAGCCAGATGCTCCTCCAGATGCTCCGGGGGATCGGCAAGAGCATGCTCCGCCCCATCGGCATCGAATACGACCAGAAGGGCGAGCCCATCCCGCCCGATCACCCGTTCTTTCAAAAGCTCATCGACATGGGGCTCGTAAAACCGTTGGGCGTGGAACGCGAGGGGAAAGAAAAGAAGGAACGGGAAGGCCCCAAAACCCAGGGCCGCATGGCCGTGCTTTTTGCGGAGGAAGCTTCCTATTGGGACCGGGGCGTGGCCGTCTCGTTCCCCGGCCCGGGCCTCGGCGGGCCGCCCATCCTCAAGATGGGTTCCCTCGAACAGCGCGAACGTTTTCTGAAACCTTTTGCCGAGAAAAAGCCCCACTGGGGTTCCTTCGGAATGACGGAGCCCGGCGCCGGTTCGGACGTGGCCCGCATCGCGACGACGGCGAAGAAGGACGGTGATTATTACGTCCTGAACGGCTCCAAGACTTTCATCTCGAACGTGAAGCGCGCCGAGTGGTGCGTGATTTTCGCGACCGTGGATAAAACCTCCGGCCGCGCCGGGCACCGGGCTTTTGTGGTCGAGAAGGGAACCCCCGGCTTTGACGTGACGCGCGTCGAGAAGAAGATGGGCCTCAAAGCCTACGAGAGCTGCACTTTGACGCTCCAGGACTGCCGCGTCCCCAAGGAAAATCTTTTGGGCGGCGAGGAGTATTACGACAAGAAGGAAGGCTTCAAGGGGGCCATGGCCGCCTTCAATTCCTCCCGCGCCTTGGTCGCCGTCATGGCCGTGGGCGTGGGCCGTGCCGCGTGGGACTACGCGCGGGAGTTCGTCAAGAACAATTACGAGATCAACCGGCCCATTCCCCGTTACCGGCGCATGCAAGAGAAACTCGCCGACGTGAAGCGCAAACTCGACACGGGGCGGCTCCTCTCCTGGCGCGGGGCGTGGCTTCTGGATCACGACCTTCCGAACGCCCTCGAAGCCTCCATGGCCAAGGCCTACTGCCCGCCCGTGGCGCTCGAAGCCTGCCGGGCGGCCGTCGAAATCCTGGGGGACGCGGGCATTCGGAACGACCACTACGTTGAAAAACTCTACCGGGACGTGAAGGCCATGGACATCGTGGAAGGGACCCAGCAGGTCCAGCGCACGGTGATCGCGCGGCGCCTCGTGAACCTTCCGAGTTACGACAGCGGGACGGCGGAATAAGGAGAAGGAAAAATGGCACTCACCGGACGGGCGGCCCTTTTCGATAAGACGGGCGAACCCATGCAACTCAAGGAATTCCCCGTGGCCGATCCGGAGCCGGGGCAGGTGCTTGTCAAACTCTCTCAAACGAACATTTGCGGCTCGGACCTCCACATGTGGCGCGGCGAGACGCCCCCTTTTGGGAAAGGGGGAATGCCGGTGATCCTGGGCCACGAGATGACGGGCCGGGTCTACAAGCTGGGGCAGGGCGTAACCAAAGACGCCCTGGGCAAATCACTCAAGGAAGGGGACCGGATCGTTTATTCCTATTATTCCTCCTGCGGCCACTGCCAGGCGTGCCTGCGGGGCGATGAGAATGAGTGCATGACGTCGCTGATGACGGTTGTGCGTCCCGTCGCCAAGGCGCCCCACTTCTGGGGCGGCTTTGCCGATTACTACTACGTGAGCCCCGGCCAGAAGATTCTCAAAGTCCACGACGATCTGACCGACGAAATGGTGGCGGGCGTGAATTGCGCCCTCTCCCAAGTCGTCCACGGATTGCTCGTAGCCGATTTGAAGTTCGGTGAGACGGTGGTGATCCAGGGGGCGGGGGGCCTTGGGCTCTACGCGACGGCCGTCGCGCGGGAGATGGGCGCCTCCACAGTCATCGTGATCGACGGCGTTCCCGAGCGCCTCGAAATGGCGAAAAAGATGGGCGCCGACGCGGTGATCGACCTCCGCGAACTCGACAATGGAAAAGCCCGCACAAACAAAGTCCTTCAGCTCACCGAAGGGTGGGGGGCCGATTTGGTCGTCGAAGTGGTTGGCCGCGCCGAAGTCATGCCGGAAGGTGTCCGCATGATGGGGCGGGGTGGCAGGTACTTGACCCTTGGCAACATCACGCCGCGGGCTTCGTACCAGGAAGATCCCTCGATCCTCGTCGGCGGCAATCGCTCCATCATCGGCGTTTCGCTCTATCCGCCCGTGATTCTCAAGAAGGCCCTCGATTTCTTAAAGCGCTGCAAGGACAAGTATCCCCTCGGGAGCATGCCGGTGAAGTATTCCCTCGACAAAATCAACGAGGCTTTCAACGACGCCGACCAGTTTGCCAAGACCGGCAAGGGAATGACTCGGGCCAGCATTCAACTCGCGGCCTGAAAATCCACAAGGAAAAACACCATGCCCATCGACCACAGCGCGGCCATCCAGGAATTAAACGTCGCCCGTTTCTCGAAGATCTACGTGAGCGGCGAATGGCGAGATACGAGCGATCACTACCCCGTGACCGACCCGGCCACGGGCGGAGAAATCGGAAAGATCGCCCAATCGACGGCGAAGGACGTGGACGACGCGGTCAAAGCCGCCCGAGAGGGATACAAGGCTTGGCGCAAACTTTCCATCAACAAGCGCCGCGACTGCATTTTGAAACTCGCGGCCCTCGTCGAACAAAACGAGCAGGAACTCGCGCGCCTCGAAAGCCTCAACATGGGCATGCCGCTCCAGGTGGCTAAGAGCTTCGCCGTCAAAGCCTGTTACCGGAATTTGGAATACTTCGCCGGGTGGATGGACAAGCTTTATGGCGAAGTCGTGCCCCTCACGGGCCAGTCCGAAGGGCACTTCGATTACACCCTTCGTGAGCCCTACGGCGTCGTGGCGGTCGTCATCCCCTGGAACACGCCCATGCTGTTCCTGGGATCGAAAGCCGGCCCCGCGCTTTGCACAGGCAATGCCGTCGTCATCAAGCCCTCGGAACTCGCCAGCTACACGGCCCTCCGCTTCGCCGAACTCGCCCACGAAGCGGGCTTCCCCAAAGGCGTCGTGAACGTGATTACCGGGGATGGGAAAGTCGGCGGCATGCTCTGCGAGCATCCGGGCGTAGACAAAGTGACCTTCACGGGCGGCGGCGAGACGGCGAGGCACGTCCTCGCGGCGGCGGCGAAAACCTTAAAGCCCGTGGCCCTCGAACTCGGGGGCAAATCGCCGAACATCATTTTGAAGGACGCCAATCCTACCAAGGCCACCATGGGATCGGTCTTCGGTTGCTTCGCCCTCACGGGCCAGGCCTGCGCCGCGGGTTCCCGCGTGTACGTCGAGGAACCTCTCTATGAAACGATGGTGAAAAACTTTGCAAGCTTTTCCAAAGGCCTTGCCGTGGGCGATCCCCTCTCCAAGGGGACGATCGTGGGGCCCCTGGTGGCAAAGCGTCAGGTCGAGCGGGTCATGGGCTTTATCGAGCGCGGGAAAAAGTCCGGAGCGAAACTCGCCTACGGCGGCGAGCGGCTCGAAAGCGGCGACCTGGCCAAGGGGAACTTCGTCCAGCCCACGATTTTCCAGGAAGCCCCCGCCGACGCCGAGATGGTGAAGGAAGAAATCTTCGGCCCCGTCATGAACGTCTGGCCCTTCAAGAAGATCGACGAAGTGGTCGAGTGGGCCAACGATTCGAAATACGGCCTCGCCGCCGGCGTCTGGACGAGCGACATCACGAAGGCCCACAAGGTCGCCCACGCCCTCGAGGCCGGCATCGTGTGGATCAACACCTGGGGAACGATTCCCAACAGCGCCCCGTTCGGCGGCTACAAGCAATCGGGTTTCGGGCGCGAGGGCGGCAAGAACGTTCTGGAAGAGTTCACTCAAGTCAAAAACGTCTACGTGGACCTGAGCTAGGTCTCGCGGGCGAAAAGGCATCGAAGGGGAAGAGACTATTTAAGGAGGGATTTGAGAAATGCTGCGCAGCGGAATTTTCCATCTGTTCGAGACTCTCAAGATGAAATCGGTAAAGCAGGTCTACGACGAGGCCGTGGAAGAGTGCGTCTACGCCGAAAAACTGGGGTACGAAGCGGCCCACCCGGCCGAGCACCATTTTTCCGAACATTACGGGATCATGCCCCGGACGGAGATTTTTCTCGCATACCTCGCCGCCAAGACGACCAAACTCAAGCTCGCCCCCCAGGTCATCGTCTCGCCCCTGGCCAATCCGGTCCGCCTCGCGGAAGACTGCGCCATGATCGACGTCCTCTCGGGCGGGCGGTTCGTCTTCAGTTGCGGCGCCGGGTACCGGGGATACGAATTCGCGAAGCTCGGCCTCGACATCGATACCAATCGCGAGCGGCTCAAGGAAATCTGCGAGATGATGGAAAACGCCTGGAGCGGCAAACCCATCACCCACAAAGGGAAGTATTACGAGATCAACGACGCCATCGTCGTTCCCCAGCCCCTTCACAAGCCCGACATCTGGGTGACGACGGCCACGCCCGATTCCATCAAGTGGGGGGCGCAAAAAGGCTACACCGTCGTCGCGACGGCGGGGTTCTCCCTCAAGGCGTTCCAGCGGGACATCAAGGTTCTCCAGGACAACGGCGTCAACACCAAGAAGGCGACCGTGCCTTTCTTCAAGTGGATTTACGTGGCCGACACGGAAAAAGAGGCGCAGGAAGTGGGCCGCCCGGCATTCATCAAAACAATCAGCGCCTTCATGGTCGGGGGCGAGCGGCTCGTCGAAGGGCTTTTGAAGAGCATCCAGATGGCCGAGGGGGAGGACAAGATGCGCCGCCTCTCGGGCGAGGACATCGGGGCCTTCGTGTGCGGCACGCCCGACCGGATCGTCCAGGAGCTAAAGCCCTTCGTCGAATCGGGCGGGAATTATTTCATCGGGGGCTTCAATATCGGGGCCCTTCCCACGGAGAAGATCAAGCGCTCCATGGAGCTCTTCGCGAAGGAAGTGGCGCCGAGGCTGTAGTAGGATCGCCCGCCGGGGAGAGTTGAGGAGATTTCATCGTGACGGAAGAAAAAAACGGCGAAGTGCTCGACGAGATCGTGGCCCGCATCGTGCGCCTCGTGGCCAACGTGCGGAAGCGCCAGGACCGCATTACCCAGTCCCACGGCGTTACGATGCTCCAGTACCAGGCCATCCACGCCCTTCGGGCGGCGGGGCCCATCAACATCACCCAGCTGGCCGAGCGGCTCCACCTGAACCAGAGCACGGTTAGCAGTCTGGCCGACCGGATGGAGAAGGCGGGGCTCGTCCGGCGCATCCAGAGCTCGACGGACCGGCGCTCGGTGAAACTCCGGCTTACGGAAAAAGCCGACGACGTGGCCGAGAGCTTTCCCGTCTCGCCCCTCGATTTTTTCAAGCTTCTCCTTCAAGACCTCTCGCGGGAAGAGCGCACCCAGCTCGCGCAAATTCTGGCCCGCGTGGAAGGGTCCATCGAAAAGCGCTTCGCCGCCTTCGACGCCACCCGCGCCGAAAAGCCCGCCTCCAAGAAGCAGGGGACGGGGTAAGTTCCAAAGCATCCGGGTTGCATGCGAGGCGGGCCTTCTGGCCCGCCTCTTTCGTTTTCTTTAGTGATTTCAACACTTTATAAAATAATGAGCATATCTCATTGAACAATGCTCAATGAAAGGATATTCTCTCCCCATCGCCCGGAACGGCGGGCAACCGAAAGGGAGGGGGGCCATGCGTTACGACATCGAAAGCTTCGAAGTTCCCTACGCGCGGGTGAAGGGGCGCGATCTCGTCCTGTGGGTGAACAAGCCCAAAGCCAAGGGGAATTTCCCCGTCTTTTTGGACATTCACGGCGGCGCCTGGACCCACTTCGATCACAAGGTGGATTTCGTCTGGTGCCAGGAGTTGGCGCGGCGAGGGTTTACGGTCTGTTCGATCGACTTCCGCCTCGCCCCCGATCACCCCTGGCCCACGTTTCTCTGCGACGTGCGGGCCGCCTCCCGCTGGGTCCACGCCCACGGGAAGGAGATCGGCGCCGACGCCTCCGTGATGGGCGCCATCGGCGGCTCCACGGGCGGCCATCTTTCCCTTCTTCTCGGATTGCAGCCCAATGACCCGCGGGGGCGGGTGACCCCGGCTCTGGATACCCCCGACGACGCCCCCGCGGGCATTGATTTCGTCTGCGCCAACTACCCGATCGTGGACGTGCTGGCCCGCTATCAAATGGTGAAGGGCGCGAGATTCGATCCGCTAACTCAGTTCGCGGCCAAACAAATCACCGAAGCCATCCGCCGCCGGGTCGAGCGGGGCGGCGGCGTGACGAAGAACCAGCACGGCCCCGGACGCCTCGGGAATCCGAGCGCGATCATGGAGCGGGTCTTAAAGCTCCGGGAGGAAAATCCCTGGCTCGGAAACGCCGTGGGGTGGGGGCTCCAGCGCGCCCTCGATTCCTTCGGGAAGCTCTCCGTTATCAAGGCGGTCGAGTATCCGAGCATCGTCGCCGCTCATGATGGCGCGTATTCGAGCGAAGCCGAAATGATCGAAGCGAGCCCCACGGGGATTTGCGAGCGCCGGGAGTTCCAGGCCCTTCCCTCCATCCTCATCCAGCAGGGGCACGACGACCCCAACATGAGCGATGAGATGACGGAGAATTTCGCGCGAGCCTACCGCCGCGTGGGCGGAGAAGTAGAACTCCTCTTCCTCGAAAACCACGGCCACGGCTTCGGCAATCTTCCAAGTCCCCAGGCCGACCGGATGATCGATAGGGCCGAGGCCCTCGCCCGGCGGACGATGGCGAAAAAGCGTTCCCCCGCGTTCCAGAAG
>JBFLVN010000190.1:0-7457 GCA_040758475.1 Bdellovibrionota bacterium | reverse complement strand
ATTCCTGGGGTGGTACCCCTACGCCGTCCGGGCGGGGCGGCGCCTTCTTTCGGAGGAAAAATTCGACGCCGTGCTGACGACCGCGCCCCCCTTCACGGTCCACTGGATCGGCCGGGCGCTCCGGAAGGGAGGAGGCCCCCCGTGGATCGCCGACTTCCGGGACGCCTGGACGAAGATGCCCGGTTACGATCACAACGCCCTCCAGCTCGCCATCGAGCGGCCCATGGAAAAATCGGTCCTTCGCCGGGCAAACCACGTGTTGGCAACAACCGAGCCCACGGCCCGCGAATTTTTGGAAATCGATCCTTCGCTGGCGGGAAAGATATCCACCATCCCGAACGGCTACGACCCGGCGGCGTATGAATGCCTGCCGCCCTACCAGAAAGGCCAGCGGCTTCGCCTGGCGTTCACGGGGACGCGCTTTTTCGGCCAGGACGTGGGGAAATTCCTTGAGTCCCTCAATGGGTGGGCGAGCGGCCGGCGGCGGGATGAAATCCGCCTGGCTTACGCGGGCCCCGATTCGGCGGACCTGAAGGCCGCAGCAAAAAACACGCCCGCCGGGGAGTTGCTGGAAACCCAGGGGTATCTTTCCCACGGCGCGACGGCGGCTTTCCAGCGGCAGAGCGACGTCCTCGTACTTCCCCTTTACGACGACTTCTCTTCCCACCGCTTCCTTCCGGGAAAGCTTTTCGAATACCTCGCGTCGGGGCGCCCCATCCTCTGCATCGCGAACCCCGGGAGCGAGAGCGCCAAAATCGTCTCCCGCGCGAAAGCTGGATGGGTGGTTTCACCCGGTGACGAAACCGCGCTTCGCGAGCGGCTGGATAAAATCTGGTCCGATTGGGAAGCGGGACGGCTAGAAACAAGCAGCGACGCCGCCTGGATCGAAGAGAACTTCTCCCGGCCGCGCCAGACCGCCCGCCTGGCTCAAATCCTCTCGATGGTTTCCAAGGTTTCATAAGGCCGTTTCCACGGATGTTCTTCCGCTTTTCTGGGGGCGGCCGTTGGCCTACGATGAGAGCGACCAGCATCCAGAAAAAACACCGGCTGCGGGAACCCCGCAAGAAAACCGCGCGTGGCGCAAAGTAGGAAAAAAGCGGCTCCGCGAAAACGTACCGGGAAGGGGCGCGAAGCTCCGCGGAACTCCGCGAGCCGCGAGGGAATCCCCGCCGCTCCGGACGTCTTCCGCTGGCTCGCCCAGGTCGCCCAGACCACGCGGACCGGCATCACCGTGGCCGACGCCCAGGGCCGGATCATTTATACGAACGCGGCCGAAGCCAGGATGCACGGCTACCGCGTCGAAGAACTCCTGGGGCAAAGCGCCGCCATTTTCGCGCTGCCGGGAACCGGAAAGCCCATCCGGGCCAGCGATCTCCAGAAAATACAAACCTGGCGGCGGGAGAGCCTCAACGTCCGGAAGGACGGGAGCGTCTTCCCGGTCCAGCTCATCTCGAACGTGGTGACGGACGCCGGGGGAAAGCCCATCGGCATCGTCACCATCTCGGAGGACATCACCGAGCGCAAGGAAAAGGAAAAAGCCCTCGAACAAGCCAAGGGGGAGCTCGAAACCCGGGTCGCCGAGCGAACGGCCGAGCTGCGGCGCGCCAACGACGTCCTCAAGGAACAAGTCGCCGAGCGCCTGCGGGCGGAGCAGGAACTCCTCGAAAGCCAGCGCGCCTACGCCACCCTGGTCAGCAACCTGCAAGGAATGGCCTACCGCTGCCGGAACGACCGGGACTGGACCATGGAATTCGCGAGCGAAGGGTGTCTGGATTTGACGGGCTACCCTCCCGCCGATTTCATCGGAAACCGCAAGCGCTCCTACAACGACCTCATCCATCCCGAAGACCAGCAGAAAATCTGGGCCGAAGTGCAGGAGGCATTAAGGGAAAACAGGCCTTTCCAACTCCAATACCGCATTCGCACCGCTTCCAGCCGGGTGAAATGGGTCTGGGAGCAAGGACGCGCCGTTCCGTGGGCCGGAAAGGAAGTCCGGCTCGAAGGCTTCATCACCGACATCACCGAACGGTGGGAAGCGGAAAACCAGCTCAAGCACGCCAACGCCCTGCTGCTCGCCCAGCAGGAGGCCTCCGCCTCGGGCATCCTCGTGGTGGACCGCCACGGAGTCGTCACGGCCTACAACCAGCAGTTCCTGCGGCTCTGGAACATTCCCACCGACGTCGCCGGAAAAAAGTCGGACAGCCTCCTGCTCGACTACGTCAAGAAGCGGATCAAAGACTGGGACGGCTTCATCGCCCTCGTCAGTTATCTCTACGAACACCCCGAGGAAGAGCGCCTCGGGGAGCGGATCGAACTCCAGTCGGGGCGCGTCCTCTCGCGCAATACCAAGCCCGTCCGGCTCGCCGACGGAACGATCATCGGAAGGGCCTGGGATTTCACCGACATCACCGGCCGGCTCCGGGCCGAAACGCTCCTTCAGGGAGCGGCCCGCGCGACGGCCCAGCTCCTCACCGTCCAGAAGTACGAAACCTCGATCCAGGAGGCCATCGCCACCCTGGGAGAAGCGGCCGGGGTGGACCGCGTCTTCCTCTTCGAGGAAAAGATCGAACCCATCAAGGGCCTCGTCAGCTTCGAGCCGCGCTTCGAATGGTGCGGGCCCGGGATCAGCTCCCAGATCGGGAACCTCTCCATCCAGAAAATCTCGCCCCACGAACTGGGAATCCCCTCCTGGCTCCCCGACTACCTGGCCGGAAAGCCCATCGCCCTTCGGCCCGATGAAACGCCGGAGCCCATGCGTTCGGCCCTCCACGCCATCGGGACGAAATCCCTCCTCTTCGTCCCGATCCCGGTGACCGGCTCCCGCTGGGGATTCATCGGGTTCGAAAACAACCACCACGAACACTCCTGGTCCGAGCAGGAGCGCTCCATCCTGCGCGCCATGGCCGCCAGCATCGGCACCGCCTTCGAGCGCCGCCGCTCGGAACAGGCCCTCCGGTACCGGATCGACTTCGAGCAGCTCATCGGGACCATTTCGACGAACTTCATCAACCTCGACCCCACGGAACTGGACGAAGGCATCCACCACGCCCTCCAGGCGATCGGAGAATTCGCGGGCGCGTCCCGGAGCTACGTGGTCCTCTTCGAGGGGGACCCTCCCCAGCACGGGAATTTGACCCACGCCTGGTGCGCGGTTGGCGTCCCCCCACCGCCCAAAGACCGGCAGACCGATTGGGCCCTGCGCTTCAAGTGGCTCTCCAGCCGCCTCCTTCGCCTCGAAACGGCGATCGTACCCGATGCTTCCAAGTTGCCGGCTGAAGCCGGGGCCGAACGGGCGATGCTGGAAGGCTCGGGAACCCATTCGATCGTCGCCGTCCCCATGGTCATCGGCGGCACGCTCGTGGGGTTCCTGGGCTTCGATTCGGTCAGCGGGCCCCGGGAGTGGACGGACGATGAAATCTCCCTCCTTCGCATCACGGGACAGGTTTTCGCCAACGCCCTCCAGCGGAAGTGGATCGGCGAAAAAGACCACCTCGAAGAGCACCGCTTCCGGGAGAATCAATCCGCCCTGATCGAGCTCACCAAACGGGACTGGTCGGTGGACCCCGACCCCGTGGCGAGCCTCCAGCAGATCACGGAGGCCTCGGGCCGGGCCCTTGGCGTCTCCCGGGCGAGCATCTGGCTCTACAACCCCGGAAGGACGAAGATCGTCTGCGCCGATCTCTACGAAATGGCAACCGGAACGCACTCGCGGGGAGGCGAGCTCCTGGCGAATGACTACCCTTCCTACTTCGAGGCGATCGAACGGGACCGCGTCGTCAACGCCGACAACGTGGAGAGCGACCCGCGTACCCGGCAACTCTCCAAATCCTATTCCCGGCCCCTGGGGATCGGCTCCCTCCTGGACGCGCCCGTGCGCCTGGAAGGACGCACGGTCGGCGTCGTGTGCCATGAAATCGTGGGTTCGCTTCGGAAATGGACCACCGAAGAGCAGAACTTCGCGGGCTCCGTGGCCGACATCGTCGCCCTCGCCCTGGAACAATGGGAGCGGAGCCGGGCGGAGCGCCTCCTCCTCGGGACGGCGCGCGCCACGGACGAACTCCTGCGGAACCCCGACCTGCACGGGGCCATCGAAGCCGTCGTGAAAATCCTGGGGGAGGCCGCCGACGCCGACCGGGTCTACCTCTTCGAGCGCCACCCCCATCCGAGCACGGGAGAAGAGGTCTACAGCAATACTTACGAATGGTGCCGGGAAGGCATCCCCCCCCAGATCCACAACCCCTTGCTGCACAACCTCTCCCCCAAGATCGTCGAAGGGACGGACATCTACAAACGGCTGCTCCAGGGAGAGGCCTTCGGCGGCCTCGTCCGGGATCTTCCCGACACGCTCCGGCTGCTCCAGGAAGCCCAGGGCGTCCTCTCCATGATCATCGTGCCCGCCTTCGTCTTCGGGGAAGCCTGGGGGTTCCTGGGGTTCGATGCCTGCCGCACGGAGCGCGTCTGGACCGAGAGCGAGGAATCCCTCTTGCACGCCCTGGCCGGGAGTCTTGGCGCCGCCGCCGAGCGCCGCCACGCGGAAGAAGCGCTCCGCGAAATGGCCCAGGGCGTCTCGCTCGGCACTTCGGAAGGGTTTTTCCAATCCCTCCTGATCCACCTCGCCAAGGCGCTCCACGCCGAGCACGCCTACATCGGAAAACTATCCGGAGGGGACCGGATCGAAACGATCGCAGTCTGCGCCCACGGCCAGCCGGCGGAGAATTTTTCCTACGACCTCGCCGGGACCCCCTGCGCCCAGGTCGTCCGGGGGCGCCCCTGCTGCTTCAAATCGGGGATTCAAAACCTCTTCCCGCGCGACACCATGCTCGCCGACCTGGGCATCGAGAGTTATCTGGGGGCCCCGCTCATCGATTCGAGTGGAAACGTGCTGGGGCTCCTGACCGCGCTCAGCCGGGAACCCCTTCAGGACACGCGCCGCCACGAAACCATGCTCCAGATCTTCGCGACGCGCGCCGCGGGCGAACTCGAACGCCAACGGGCGGAAGCGGAACGGGCGGCCCTGGAGCGGAAATTCCTCGAAGCCCAAAAACTCGAAAGCCTGGGCCTCCTGGCCGGCGGCATCGCCCACGACTTCAACAACCTGCTCATGGCCATGCTCGGCAACGCGGGCCTCGCCCTGACCGAAATGCCCGAGGAGGCCTCCGGGCGAGAGGCCGTCCGGCGCATCGAAACGGCGGCCAAGCGCGCGGCGGACCTGACGCGACAGCTCCTGGCCTATTCCGGCAAAGGCCGCTTCGTCGTCGGCCCGGTCAATTTGAACTCCGTGATCGAAGAAATGGGCCAGCTCCTGCGGGTATCCATCCCCAAGGATACGATCCTCCGTTACAACCTCGGAACGGATCTCCCCTCCGTCGAAGCTGACGGGTCGCAAATCCACCAGATCGTCATGAACCTCATCGTCAACGCTTCCGAGGCGATCGGTGAATCGGAAGGCGCGATCGTCCTTTCCACGGGAGTAATGGACCTGCGCCGCGCGGACTTCGCCGACGCCTTCCCCGCGGGGGACCTGGCGGAGGGACGTTACGTCTTCCTGGAAGTGGCCGACACGGGCAAGGGCATGAACACGGATACGAAGGCGAAAATCTTCGAACCGTTCTTTACGACGAAATTCGCCGGGCGGGGCCTGGGGCTTGCCGCCGCCCTGGGCATCGTCCGGGGGCACAAGGGCTTCATCAAGGTTTCAAGCGCCCCGGGCCAAGGCACGTCCTTCCGGGTCTTCTTCCCCGTCTCCCATGCTTCGGCCCGCCACTTTCCGGCTGAACCCACGCCTGAAACGGCCTGGAAGGGAAGCGGCACCGTCCTTCTCGTCGACGACGAAGCCATCGTCCGGGCGGTCACCCGGGAAATGCTCGAACACATGGGTTTCGAAGTGCTGGTGGCGCCGGGCGGCGCGGAAGGAATCGAACTTTTCCGGCAAAACCCGGAAAAGATCACCTGCGCGATCATCGACGTGACGATGCCTTACGTGTCGGGACTGGAAGTCCTCCGGGAAATCCGCCGGATGCGCCCCGACGCCCGGGTGATTCTCACGAGCGGCTACAGCCAGCTCGAATCCGGAAGCGGCGCGGACGATGCGGGCGCCGACGCGTTTCTCCAAAAGCCTTTCACGGCGGTGGAACTCGCCGTCAAATTGCGGGACGTGCTGGAAGGGGAAAGCCGGTTGCAGCGGCAGGCCGCGAGGCCGTAGAAATGCCGGCCATCCCCCGGCGTTGCGTACCCCGCCCCGGCCTCCGGCCACCCCTCCCCGCTAGCGGGGAGGGGACGGGGGTGGGGTAAGCTGTTTGGGGGAGGGGCAATTCCGACCGGCGGACTTTGCGTTAATCCGATTTAATTTGTGATTGTTCCGCCGGTACTTTATACTGGCGTTGTTTCCGTCTTCTTTCGTTCACTCCGGTCTTTCTTCACCCCGTTCACCCTCCGTCTTTCCCGGCCCTTCAACCTTCAATAGGAGACGTGTATTTATGGATTCCACCCCTCCGGCCAATCCCTGTTCCGCCCCGTCCTTTTCCGACCTGCCCGACCGGGAGCCCGCGTTCATCGCGGAGCCCCACTTCCCCCTGGGGAGCCTTGTCGTTCTCGAAGGTCCCCGGGGCGCGGGAAAAAGCTGGATCGCCGCCGACCTGGCCGCCTTCGTGAGCCGGGAGAAGGAGTGCTTTGGCAAAGTCCTCTTCATCGGCTCCCCCGCGAGCCTCACCAATGCCGTTAAACCCCGCCTCCAGGCCGCCGGGGCCGATTTTTCCCGGATCAAGGTGGTCGAACCCTCCCGCGTCTTTTCGGAAGAGGACGGGGTGCGGTACCTCAATTTGACGCTCCTTTCGGGCTTCCTCTCCCAGGAGGGCCCAAGCCTCCTCGTCATCGACCCCATCGACCCCTACGTGAACAAGAAGATGGGAAAATTCGCCGAAATGCTGCGGGACATGGCTATCGAATACGAATGCACGATCCTGGCCGTCCGGAGGCTTCCCCAGACGCCCACGGGCCGCCCGGCCAAGACGGGGCCGGAAGATATTTCCTTCTGGGCCGATTCGGTCGTCCTGTGCGCGAGGGACCCGGAAAATCCCAATAAGAGACTCCTGGCCCACGCCCGCAGCGTCCTGGCGCCGGAGGCAAAGACCACGGAGTTCTCCATTGAAGAGGGGAAAATCCGGTGGGGAAACGTCCGGGAGATGACGGCGGAAGAGCTGCTTCAAGCCCTTCGGCCCAAGGGCCCGGCCGACGCCCTGGCGGCAACCATAGACTTCCTCAAAGAGCGGATCGAAGCGGGGGAGCGGGAGGCATGGCACCTGCAATGGGACGCCCGGGAGGCGGGCATCTCGGGGATCACCCTGCGGCGGGCCAAGATGGCCCTGAGGCTGAGGAGCTTCAAGAAAGACGGACGGTGGCACTGGGAGTTCCCCGCCAAGCCAGAAGAAAAGGATGATCACCTTGAGGAGCTTGATGGA
>JBFLVN010000189.1:0-7475 GCA_040758475.1 Bdellovibrionota bacterium | reverse complement strand
GGCCCTCTCCCGGATTCTTGGAGTGGGCGCTTCGCGCCCTTGCGGGGCCGCCCTCCCCCAGTGGGGGAGGGGCATTCGAAGTGTGATGAACTCTTACTCCGCCGGCGTTTCAGCAGGCGGCGCCGGAGGGGCGCCATCGGTCCAGCCGCCGGGGTTTACGGGATCGCCCTCTTCGGAAAAGTTTTCCGAAGGAAGGGGCTCGGGGGCGGCGGATTCGGCGGGCTTCTCTTCTTCTTTCTTCTCTTCAACGGGGGCCGGGGCCACGGGAGCGGGTTCCTGGGGAGCGGCCTGGGGCTCGCTAGCCGGGGGCTGTTCCGGGGCCGGTTCGGTCGCGGCGGGAGGTTCCGCCGGTTTTTCTTCTTTCTTTTCTTCGGTCTTTTCAGCGGGGGCGACGACTGCGCCACCAGCAGCGGCGCCTTCTTCTGTACTAGAGGGAGGCGGAGCAGCGGGCTCCTGCGCCGGAGGAACGGCCGGTTCCTCCGCGGGCGGTGCGGCAGGGGCCTCCTCGGGGGCGGCCTCGGGCTCCTTGGCCGCTTCGGGCTCGGCGGGGGGCGCCGGGGCCTCTACGGGCTCCGCCAGCACGGGGGGCGGCAGGGGCTTGGCATGGGCCCGGTGATGGGGATCGGGATAAAACGTAAAGGTATAGATGACCTCCACGTCCGGTCCGTCGTATTCCTCGAAATGGATCTGGGCGACGCGGGCCAGGAACTCCTGCTCGAAGTCCCGGATCACCTGGTCCCGGTCGAGAAGATCAACGTTGTAGATGTCCCCGTCGTCGTCGATGTAGAGGCGGACCCGGTAGGAATTGGTCAAATAGGGATAGAGCCCCTGGGCCTGAATGTAGAGGTTCCGAAGCTCTTCCGACTGGGCGGCGATCTCCCGGCTGATGGCCGAAAAACTCCGGGGCCCTTCCTGGTCCCCCGAAAACGCCGAAACAATCCGGGGCTTTCCGCTCCCGGCGATGCACGCGGGGGAGCCCAGGGAAAGCACCCCAAGCGCGGCCGTCAAAATTAAGTAATTTACTTTAGTCACACGTAAAGGATGCGATAGGAGGGGGAGATTGTCAAGAATCCGCTCCCGCCATTAACCCCTTTTAACAAGAACCCCCGCTTGTGAGGCGGGGGCCGGAGGATCGGGGTGGCGAAAAGCCTTAGCGGGCGAAGCACAGTTTAGAGCGATTGGCGGAAAGAGCCAGCCTAGCCCCCGCAGAAGCCCCCCTGCCCCGGCTCAGTGAGCGCCGCTCACCGGAAAGGGGGGCAATTTGCCGGTGGATCGTAGCATTTTAGGCTAGAGAGTGACCGGGAATAGGATAGTGAGAAGAAAGTCCGGACCAATTAAAGAAATTCAATGACGCACCACCCCAGAAAGGATCAAATTTGCCGCAAAGGAAAATCATAAAAACAGCAAAGCAATTTTGCAGAAATAAAAAAGAGAATTTAAATTTAACTAATATCAAGTACGACATTGCCTTAGTTTACTAAGCAATAGAGGGTACATTTGATCTGAATAATAATTGACATCGAGCCTGATTCACTAAAACAAATTCTTACTAATTAGGGGGTCTCATGGGCGATATCGAAGGGAAAGCCAGAACGGTCAGAGAATTACTCAAAGGCATTAAGTACTCTGTTGACTACTATCAACGAGAGTACAAATGGCAAGATAAACAACTTAGAGAACTGATAGACGACTTAACCGGGAAATTTCTTGAAGATTTCCAGAACGATCATACTCGTGCACAAGTGGCGAAATATGGTCACTATTTTCTCGGATCTATAATTGTTAGCTCCAAAGATAATCAAAAATATTTAGTCGATGGGCAACAACGCCTCACCAGTCTAACTTTACTGTTGATTTACCTTCGTAATTTACAAAAGAATCGCCCCCAATCAGAACAGGTTAATATTGACGAATTGATATATTCAGAAAAATTCGGAACAAAATCTTTTAATTTAACAATCGAAGAGCGGGCTTCTTGCATGGAAGCACTCTTCGAAGAACAACCCATTGATTCTGCTGATCAACCCGAATCCGTCCAAAACATTTTAGGGCGATATCAAGATATCCAACAGTGCTTTCCCTACGAAGTAGCGGGCAAGGCACTTCCTTATTTTATCGATTGGCTGAATGAAAATGTTCATTTGGTAGAGATTACGGCTCATTCTGACGAAGATGCTTATACGATCTTTGAGACGATGAACGACCGAGGCCTCTCTCTGAGTCCGACAGAAATGTTAAAGGGCTTTTTGCTGGCCAACATCACCGACCCAATCAAAAAAAACACCGCGAGCAAACTCTGGAAAGACCGGATTCACGAACTCAATGAATTGGGTAAAGAAGTGGAGGCAGACACTTTTAAAACATGGCTCCGAAGTCAATATGCGACCAAAATTAGAGAACGAAAGCGCGGGGCAAAGCCAGAGGATTTTGATCGCATCGCGACGGAATTTCACCGCTGGGTTCGAGACAGCCGAGAATTACTAGGGCTTCAAGATAGTAAAGACTATTTCCGTTTCATTGAACACGATTTCAATTTCTATTCACGACAATATAAACGATTGATGCACGCGGCCCATGAAAAGGTTGATGGCCTTGAATATATTCTCTATAACGCGCAGCACAGCTTTACACTCCAATACATGCTACTGCTTGCCCCCCTGAACCCTGACGACCAAGAAGACATCGTGAATCTTAAACTTCGAATTGTTTCAAAGTTTGTCGATATCCTTCTGGCGTGGCGCCTTTGGAATTTTCGGAGTATTGCTTACTCTACGATGCAATACGCCATGTTCCTCGTAATGCGGGATATTCGAGGGTTAGATCCAAAAACTCTTGCACAAAAGTTGACAGATACGCTGGCCAAAGAAAAGGAAACATTCGCAACAAATGATAGACTTTATCTCCATCAGCAAAATCGCCGCTATCTCCACCGCATGCTCGCTCGTCTAACAGAATGGATCGAAGTGAATTCGGGCATGCCGTCACACTATCTTGAATATGTTTCCGATAGTGGACGTGGACGTTACGAAGTAGAGCATATTTGGGCAAATCGATTGGAACAACACGCAGATGAATTCTCGCATGAAAGCGACTTTTTGGAATATCGCAATCGCATTGGTGGATTATTGCTGCTTCCTAAGACCTTCAATGGAAGTTACGGCGACTTGCCATATGAAAGTAAACTTCCACATTATTTTAGTCAAAATCTACTTGCTAAGTCTCTTAATCCCCAGTGCTACGAGAAAAATCCCGGGTTCCTTCAATTCACTAAGGATAGTGGCTTACCGTTTCACGCTCATAAAGAGTTCAAAAAGGCCGATCTTGATGCGCGAAACACTCTCTACCGTCAAATTGCTGAGCGGATTTGGAATCCTAAAAGTCTCTTAGCAGAAGCCGGAAAATGAGTAGCTCCCTTCGAGCTTATCCCTGTTTCTGCGACCTCTACTCTTCACTCTGAGCCGCGGACGCAAACTTTAAGATTCGGCACGCTCTGGCCATGCAAACGGCGGATCGGAGCTTGCGGCAGAGCTATCGCCCGCCCGTTCGACTAGGGCATCCAGGTGGCGCCACGGATTTGAGAATTAGCGGGCTTTGCGAGCGGTGGAACGGCGCTTGCGGCGGCCTTACCGCCCTACGGGGCCCTGTTCCCTACTGGCGATCCCGCGTCCCTGGGGCTAGAATGCCTCTCATGATCGATCAGGCGACCATCCAGAAGGCCGTCGAAATCCTGCGGGACGCCGCCCGGCCGCGGAAGATCATCCTCTTCGGGTCGTACGCCCGGGGGGACGCGCGGGAGGGAAGCGATCTCGATTTCCTCGTCGTGGAGGACCGGGTGGCGAGCCGCCGCCGGGAGATGGTCCGTTTGGACGATGCCCTGGGGAAGCTCCGGATTCCGGCCGACGTCCTCGTCGCCTCGCGGGAGCAATTCGACGAAGGGAAGGACTGCCGGGGCACCGTCTACCATCAGGCGGCACGGCACGGCCGGGTCGTCTATGAGTCTCCCTGACCTCGCCCGGATTCTCCTCGCCAAGGCGCGGAACGACCTGAACATCGCCGAAGTCCGGCACTTCAACCCCTTCGCCGTGGAATACCGGTACGGCGAGCCGTTCCCCGAGGAAGACCCCATGGACCGAAAGGCCTTCCTGGCTCTCGCCCTCCGGTGCTTCGAGTGGGCCAAGGGCGAAGTGGAACGGTCGAAGAAATAACCGCGCCCCTCTCCAAGGCGGTCACAATTTGTGACCACCTCAAGTAGCGGGCTTTGCGGGCGGCTCTCCTGCCCCTCCCCCTCTGGGGGAGGGTGCTGCGGAGCAGCCGGAGAGGGCCGGTCACGCGGATGACGCCCTCTCCCGGTCTTTGGCCACCCCTTCCAAAAATCCCCGCTTTGGTCTATAATAGTTTCACTTCGCTCCTATCTCTTTCCACCGCCACCGTTCAAGTTCCGTCCAACCCCGTCCAGACCTGTCCCGATCCGTCCGAGGGTGTAAGCCCAGATGACCCAGGTGACCCACAGAACGCGCGAAAAGCACACCTCACCCCCTGCCCCTCTCCGTATCGACGGAGAGGGGGAAAAAGCAGCCCCTCCCTGCCGATGCGGGGAGGGGTTGGGGTGGGGTCAGGTGGTCAGATAGCCAACGGGAAGCACACCCCACATACCCAGGTGACCCAGATGTCCGGTGATTTTTTGCCCCTCCCCCTTTGGGGGAGGGTGGCTGAAAGCCGGGAGAGGGCGGGCACGACCATCCCCCGGCCTTCGGCCGCCCCCTTCCTGACCGAGGAAGGGGGCGAAGCCCTCTGGCCCTCTTCCTCTTTAGGAAGAGGGCGGCGGCAAAGCCGCCGGGAGATGGTGGGGAAGAAAGGGGCCTACAACTTCTTGAGCGCCTGCCCCAGGTCTGCGATCAGGTCGTCGGGGTCTTCCAGGCCGACCGAAAGGCGTACGAGGTTGTCCTTGATGCCGATGGCAAGGCGCTCCTCGGTCGAGAGCTCGTAGAAGCTCATGAGGGCGGGCTGCTCGATCAGGCTCTCGACGCCCCCCAGGCTAGGCGCGATGTAGGGAATCTGGCAGGCGTCTACGAACTTGGAGATCGCCTCAATGGACGCTTTGAGCTCGAAGGAGACGACGCCGCCGAAACCCTTCATCTGGGCCTTGGCCACTTTGTGGTGGGGGTGGGAGGGGAGGCCCGGGTAATGGACCTTTTCCACTTTGGGCTGCTTTTCGAGCCACTCGGATATTTTCTGGGCCGAGCGGTTCTGGTGCTCGACGCGGATGGGGAGGGTCTTGAGGCCGCGGATCAAAAGGTAGGCCGAGTGGGGGTCGGAGACGCAGCCCAAAGTACTTTGCACTTCCCGGATGCCGTGGACGAGCTCTTCCTTCCCGCAGATGACGCCGGCCAGGAGGTCGTTGTGGCCGCCCAAATATTTGGTGGCCGAGTGGACGACCAGATCGACGCCGTAGTCGAGGGGCCGCTGGTTCACGGGCGTGGCGAAGGTCGAGTCGATGAGCACCTTCACCCGGTACTTCTTGGCGAGGCTCACCACGTGGGGGAGGTCCAGCACGTTCAAGTACGGGTTAGTGGGGGACTCGCTAATAAGAAGCCGGGGCTTCTTTTCGGAAAAAAGCTTCTCCATCCCGGCGTAGTCGTCGGGACCGACCAGATGGACGTGGACCCCGAGCTTTTTCAGGATCTGGTTCGAAAACTGCCTCGTTTTGCGATAGCAATCGCTGGTCAGGACGATCTCCGTCCCCGACGAAACGAAGGAGAGGAGGGCCGTCGTGACGGCGCTCATGCCGGAGGAGAAGAGAAGGGCGTCCTCCGCCCCTTCCAGGGCGGCGATCTTCTCTTCGGCGGCCCGCTGGGTGGGGTTCCCGTAGCGGCCGTACTCCATCCGCTGCTTCCGGCCTTCCATGTAGTCGCGAAGCTCGGCCGTGTCGGAGAAGACGTAGGTCGAGGTCTGGAAGACGGGTGTCGTGACGGCATCGCCCGGGCGCGTCCGCCCCTCGCCCGCGTGGATCGCCTGGGTGGCGATGTGTTCTTTCCTGGCGTCGGAGTCTTTCTTCTGAGTCATGGTGTTCTGAGCCGTTTCTGGGGGGGCGCGCGATTCCCACGGGGGAAAAATCAGCGGAGCTTGGCCTGGATTCCTTCGAGCACGGCCCGGCGCACGTCGTCGTAGCGGTTGGGTACTTCGATCGGCGCATTCGCGAACGAGGGCTTCACGTCGTCGAGTTGCTTGCGGTGGTAACCCACTTTGAACTCCGTGAATTTGAGGCCGTGGGCCGTCGAGATGACGATCACCCGTTCCTTCTTCTTGATCTCGCCGCGCTTCAAAAGCTTCAAAAGCGCCGCGAGCCCCACGCCCGTGTGGGGGCAGTTGAACGTCCCCGTCCGGTCGCACCGGGCGGAAGCGTCGGCGAGTTCCTGCTCGCTCGCCTGCTCGACGATCCCGTCGAACGCTTGGAGTGTCCGCACGGCCTTCTTGAAGGAGACGGGATTTCCGATCTGGATGGCCGAGGCGAGGGTCTTTTTCGCCTGCACGGGTACCAAATCGGCCCAGCCCTTCTTGAAGGACGTGTAGAGGGGATTGGCATGCTCCGCCTGGGCGCAGCAAACTTTGGGGAGCTTGGAAATCATTCCGAGTTCTTTCATGAGCAAAAGCCCCTGCCCCAGGGCCGAGACGTTCCCGAGGTTGCCGCCGGGAATGATGATCCAGTCGGGCACGGCCCAATCGAACTGCTGGATGATCTCCACCCCCACGGTCTTCTGCCCCTCGATGCGGAGCGAGTTCATGGAGTTGGCGAGGTAGATATTCTCCTTCGTGCAGATCTGCTGGACGAGGGCCATGCAGCCGTCGAAGTCCGTATCGATCGAAAGGACGAGCGCCCCGTTCGCCACGGGCTGGATGAGCTGGGCGAGCGAGACCTTGTTCTTCGGAAGAAAAACGATGGCCGGGATGGCGGCGCTCGCGGCGTAGGCGGCCAGCGCGGCGGAAGTATCGCCCGTCGAGGCGCAGGCCACGGCCGGTATTTTCTTCCCGTCGGAGATCATCTGCTTGACCGCCGAGACGAGCACGGTCATCCCGAGGTCCTTGAAGGAGCCCGTATGGGAGTTGCCGCACATCTTGATCCACAAATCTTCGAGCCCGATCTCGCGGCCGAAACGCTCGGCCCAGAAGAGGTTCGAGGCCCCCTCATACATGGAGACGATGTTCTCGTCGTCCACGTTCGGAAGCACCCATTCCTTCTTGCCCCACACGCCCGAGCCGAAGGGCCAGATGTTTTTGCGGTAGCGGTCCTCGAAAACCTTTTTCCAACCCTGGGCGGTGTGGAGCCGCGCGAGGGCCTTCGAATCGTGGACGACGCCCAGGAGGCCGTCGCATTTTGCGCAGCGGTAGACGACGTCGAAGACGTCGTAGCGGGCGTGGCAGTCGATGCACTCGAACCACGCGGAGAGCCGGGGCGCGGGGGCCGCGCGCCTGGCCGT
>JBFLVN010000188.1:0-7499 GCA_040758475.1 Bdellovibrionota bacterium | reverse complement strand
CCGTCCTTTCTGCCAAGGCTCTTCGTTGCCGGGGAAGGCTCCGCAAGAAGTTTCCGGATGGTAGCCAGTAAATCGGCGGTCGCCTTGGGGCCCCGGATTTTGCGGACGTGGACCCCGGCGTCGAGGAGCGATTCCACGAGACCACTCCGGAAGGATTCGAGGAGGACGAGTTCCGTGTCCACCGGAAGCGGCCTTCCCGATACGGGGCTCTTGTACCGGCTCCACACGGAGAGGGCTTTCACGATCTCCTCGAAATCCGAATTTCCTTTTTTGGGCTTTGAGAGAAACGCCTTAGCGAAATCGAGGGAGAGGCGGCTTCGATCCGCCGTGGCCAGGGCCGCCTGGCTCCGGAGAAACGCAGGCCGGGAAGCAAGACCCACGAAGAGAGGCGCCATGTCCTCAGGGATTTCTTCTTCCCCCAGAGCCGCAAGGAATTTGCTCCCCGCCGAGGTCTTTTTCTCTTCCAATAAAATCGCCCGGGCGGCGGGGGCGAGTTTGGTTCCGTTTTCTTCGAAGGCGCTTAGTTTCTTCGCGAGGGGCGCGAGCGGCGCCACGGGATGTTTCGCCAATGGTGCGAGCGATGAGAGGATGCTTCTTAGATCGCCATTGTCGGACTTTTCGTCGAGAAACTCCGAAAGGAGCTTTGGCGCTTTTCCTTCCGGATCGCATTCGATCTGGGCCGCGAAGGCGAGGAGCCAGGAGGCGGGATCGTGGGAAACGGCGTATTTGGAAAAATCCCGGACGAACGAGAGGAAAATGGCCCGCTCCGGCTCGGGCCGGAGAAATTCCCGAAGGGCATCGAAGAGGGGCGAGAGGGCCGAGCGACGGCCAAGGACGCTTAGCTGGTGATCGCTAAAATCCAGGGCTTCGTCCCCCAGGGTCTGCTTGGGCCGGCCCGGATAGGGCGGCGCCGGGACTTCATCCAAACGCTCGATCGTAAAGAGCGTGAGCGCCCCCAGGCGCACGAACTGGGAGGCGGATAATCCACTCGACCGGGCTTTTTCCTCTTCGTCGCCGGAAATCTCCCCCGCCTTCACCTTCTTCCAAAGCTCCGGGTCCATTCGGAGGCGCTCGTCCTTATCGGCGAGGAAATCGGCGTAGTCGAGAAAGACTTCCCCAAGAACTCCGCGCTCGATCCCAAGGCGCGTGGCCGCGAGAAGCTCCCTCATGCGGGGATAGGCGAGTACTCCGGAAATAACCGCTTGCTGTTTGGAGTCGGATAGCTGGGCAAGCACCCACTGGACAAAGGAGACAAGCAGGGCCGGATCGGGATGATTTCCCGCGTACTCCGCGATGTACCTCGCGCCTGCGCGGGTGCGTTCGAGCATTTGGGGTTCAAGCGAGCAAAGGGCGGCCGGGAGAAGTTCCCGGGAGCGTTCGAGACCCACGCCCATTTTCTTTCCGCGATGGAGAAATTCCGAAAGTTTTTCCGGGAACTCCCCGCTCGCGACTTCCTTCAAAATCGCGCCCAATGCAGCCCAGGTTTCTTCGGGAAGTTCGGAAGAAGTCTTCGAAATTCCCGCAAGGGCCTCGGGGGCGGCGTTCGATACGCCTTCGAGGAGCAAAGAAGCGAGTTGCTTGGGACTCGCCTTCACCGCCGCCCGGGGTAGCCGCGAGATGGCGCCGAGAGATTTTTCGGCGGGGCCGGGATTATCCAGGGCACCAAGGCCTTCCGATATAAGGGGAACGATCGCCCCCTGCTCGTGGAGCGTGAGGAGATCGTCCGCTAGGGCGATTGCCTCGGGGCGTGAGAGATTTTTTCGCGAAACGGCCAGGAGCGGGTCGATGAGCTTTCCCCGCTTCTCCTCGGGGACGAGGACTTCGATGCTCCCCCACGTCGTCGCGATGGAACGGGCCACCAGGGTTTCGAGCAGACCCGCTTTGTCCAGGTCGCGTAAGAGCGGCGCATAGGGCTCCTCCGCCCGCGCCGGGGACGCGAGGAGAAAGAAAAGCCCCGCCAGGAACGGGAGGCGCTTCATTTCTTCTCGGGCTTCTTCCCTGCCAGCTGGAGAAGCTCGGCGTCTTTTTCCTTGAGGGCCGCTTCGAGTTCGGCCACGCGGCGGCCGCTCGCGTCGGGAAGGCGGCTCGTCACCTGATCGACCATCTCGGGGAGTTTGTCGAAAAAGCCATCGAAGATGGAGCGGGTCGGCACGGGGAGAACTTTGATATCTTCGCCGTTCACCACGAGGAAGCCGCGTGTCTCGACGCGTACGCCGCCGCCTACGCCGCCAAAGCCCATGTTCCCCTCGCCTACGGTCTGGGAGAGTTCGGAAGAGCCCTTGCCCCAGCTATCCCCGCCCGCCCCGGCGAGGCCGAAGCTGATGGTGTTGATGGGGAGAATGGTCTTCTCTTCCTGCTTGATCGCCTCGCCCACGGTGTAGGAACCCTGGGCGATGGACTTGATCCGCTCGATGATGGACTCAAGCAACGACTCGATTCCAAAGAACTTGCCCTGCATGTTCGTTCTCCTTTGCTTGCTTTGGAAGTTTGGGGAAGCGCCAGCGCCACGCAAACGCGATGACGCGGGGATTCAAAACGTACCGGAGCCAAGGGATCAAAACCCGGTAGAGCCGAAAGCCGGCGCCGATTTCCACTTCGGCGTCGATCCCGTCCCGGTCGAAGAGGGGAAGAATGGAGACGAACCGCTGTTCTTCGGCCGAGAGAGCGGCGGTGACGGGATAGAAAACGCCCGCCGCCATGGCGGTTAGCGCCGGATCGCCAAGGCCCAAGGCTAGCCTCACGAAGAGCTTGTCCATCACCACCTTGTCCCGCACGCGGCGCACGAAGAGCGCCCCCGGGATGCTGGCGGCCGATCCTTCCCGGGCGATGAGCAGGAGCCGCGCCCGGAAGCGGCGGGGGTCGGACTTGGGCTTTCGGAGTTTTAGATGAAGGATCGTTTCCCCAAAGAGGATGAATTTGATCTCCGAGCGGGCGGGCGAGCGAAAATAGGCGTAGCCCAGGTTGCGGCCCCGCCCGATGAAGTGGGTGAGCTGCCAGGCCCACTCCAAATCCCGGCCGATCAGGGTGAAGAGAATCCGTTGATAGATGAAGAGATAGACGATGTTCCAGAGGAGCCAAACGAACGTAAAAAAAATCCCCGCGTAGGCAAGGAGGAGTGCCCGCCGCGAAGGGGATTCGAGCCAGAGGGATAATTCGTCCCAGCTCATGAAGACTCCCCGGGCTCCGTCCCTTCCACGTCGATCACCTTGCGGTTCGCCCCCACGGCGGAAGAGGCCGCGTCCACCATGACTTGCTGGAAGAGAACGATGTTCACGGTGGAATTGAAAGCCGAAAGGACGCGGCGAAGCCCGCGGAGGGTGACGCCCGTTCCCACGAGGCTCTTCATCACCGAGTCCGTCGCCCGGGCCGCCACGGCGCCAAGGCCGAAGCGGATGATCCGGTCGTCGAGCTGACGGCGGAATTTCTCCCGTTTGGATTCCTGCTCTTCCACCTGGGCGAGGGCCTCCGCGAGCGGACTTCCGCGGGGCCGCTCGGCGGGCACATCGGAGAGCTTGTAGAGTTCCTCGGAGAGCTTGCGATAAGCCGCCACGTCCGAATCCCACGCGGCGGGGTCTTCCGCCCGCAGGGCGCGGGCCAGATCTTTTTCCTCGGGCAAAAGATCCCCCACGGCTTCGCTCTGGATGAGCCGCTCCCGTTCGATCGAGTCCACGGCGGGTTTTCGTTTCACGTTCCTTCCTCCAGGGATCGCTTCAAAGCGCGCCTCGCCCGGTGCAGGTAGGTCTTCACCGTCCCCACCGGGATTTCGAGGGCCTCGGAAATGTCTTCGTAAGTAAGTTCCTGCGCGAACCGCAGGACGACGACCAATTGGTAATGAACGGGAAGGAGCGCGAGCGACCGTTCCAGGTCGAGAGCGCTCTCCTTCCCTCTCGCGGAACGGGCTCCGTCGGTCAGGTCGGCGGCAACAACGTCCCGGTCCAAAAAGCGCCCCCGGCGCCCCTCGCGCCGCAGGTGATCGACCACCGCGTTGGCGGCGATGCGGTAGAGAAAGGGCTTTAGGGGACGGGCCGGATCGATCCGCTCCAGGGAACCGATGATCCGAAGGAATACTTCCTGAGTGAGATCGCCCGCCGCGTCAGAGTGCCCCCGGCCGAGCATGCGGCAGACGAAGCGGAAGAGCGGAGCCTCGTAGGGGGCGAGGAGTTCCCCGAGCGCCTTGCGGTCCCCTCCCCTGGCCTTGCGGAGGAAAACCGCCTCGCGGCCCGAGTCGGGCGCGCCGGGACGAAGAAAGAGAAGCCTTCCCGTGCTCACGGAACCTCGGGGCGGGTAAAGCCCCCCTCCGTCGCGTTCAAGGATTCGAGGAAGGATAGAAGCGCGGCCCGGTCCTGGGGAGAGAGCTTTAATACCGGGCGGCGGGGATCGATCCGCACCCCTTCCGGCATCTCCTGTTCATAGAAGCGGATGATCTCGCTTAGCGTATTGGCGCTTCCGTCGTGGAAGTAGGGCGGCGTCAGGGCCACGTTCAAAAGCGAAGGCGTCCGGAAAGCACCTTCTTCTTCGGGCTTCCCGGTGATCTTTCCCCGCCCCGGATCGCCCGAGCCTCCTAGTTCTTTCGCCCTCCCCGTCCCTGTCGCATGGAAAGAATCGTCCGTGAGCCTTGCTCCCGCGTGGCAGGCGGCGCAGCCGGCTTTCTCGAAAACGGCGAAGCCCGGCCGTTCCACGGGGGTCCCGGAAGGAGCGAACCGGATCGTGCGAAGGAAGACGGCGATGGCCTCGGAAATTTTAGCGAACGTGACTTCGGGGGAGCCGAAAGCCGCCGCGAATAATTTTCCGTAAACAGGCACTTCGGAAATTCTCTTCTCCACTTCGGCCACGGTCATGTCCATCTCGTCGGAATTGGTCACCGGGTGGAAGACGAACTCGGGCAAACTCCTGACCCGTCCGTCACGAAAAAGAACGCCCTTCGCTTCCACGTCCGCCACGCCGATCACCGTCGGGGCGTTCCGGGGCGCCCGCCGGCCGAAGACGCCGAGGGACTTGGGCTCCCGGTCGGTCCATCCGAATTCGGGGAGGTGGCACCCGGCGCAGGCGCGCTTTCCGTCCCGGGCGAGGCGGCCATCGAAGAAGAGTTTTCCGCCAAGGTCCCGGGCGGCGGACTCGGAGAGGACTCGGGGGGATTCCGCGGCGAAGGCCGCGGAGGCTCCGAAGAAGGCCACGAGGAAAAAGAACTTCTTTGCCGGACCCATCCCACGCATGTCTCCCTATTTTTTCGCCGCCTGCGGGGGCTTCTTCATGCGTTCCAAAAGTTCGAGCTGTTTCTTCCGGGTTTTCTGAATTTCCTTGAAGATGTCCCCCACCGTGCTCATCACGTTGGGAGTCTTGTTCCGGTCGAAGAGCCCTTGATCCTGAAGGACGACGAGGAGGTCGAGGGTCGCATCGTCCAGGCCCGAGTGATGGGCCGCATCCAGGAGGATAACGAGATCGTCCACGAGGGGTTTCCCCGTAAACGGATCAGCGGCGCGGGCGAGCGTTCCAGCTCCAGGGGCGAGGCGTTCCACAACGCTAAGGCCCGTCTCCGCGGCGCCTTTCTTGCCCGGTTTTTCGGGTTGAAGGAGAACCCGTTGGAACTGCTTGTAGAGACCCAGGAGATCCGGGGCGTGTTTTTCCGAGAAAATCCCCTGGAGGACCGGAAGTTTCCCCTTCGCCCCTTCCGGGAGGGAAAGGGCCGCGATCTGGCCGCCCCGCTCGAAGATGGACTTCCCGCCCCGCTTGGCTTTGAAAATCTCTTCCGAGAGGGAGATGATCGGATACCAATCGGGTTTTTCCGCTTCGTAGATGCGCTTGAAGAAAACGAAAAGTTTTTCGTCGTGCCCCTTCTCCGTGTGGCGGCCGCTCTGGCGCAGGGCCACGGCTACAAGCTTGGGATCGGCTTTTGCGAGGAGCTTTAAGATCGGAACGGCAGGGTGCGCGTCTCCGTTGGAGGGGTTCCCGTCCAACTGATCCCGAAGGACGGCGGCGAATTCCAAGGGCGGATCGCACTTCAGGATGTCGGAGAGCTGGTTGTCCAAATCCTTCACGTCCAAACCGCTCGGCGGGTTCAGGATGATGCGCGAAGTCTCAGAAAGGACGCGGAAGAAGCGTTCGCTCTTCACATCGTCCAGGAGGATGCCAAAGAGCGTGTCCAACACCGGATCGGCCACGGGATTGATGCCGTTCTTCGGATCACCCACAAGCAAGTAAGTCAGGAAGTCGATCGACTCGTTGAGCATGGTCCGGCGCGGCTCGCTCTTGAGGTGCACGTCCGAGAGTTCGCCAAGGAGCGCAATGGACTGGCCGGTTAGATAAAGGACGAGGCGCGTCCGTTGGCCGCTCTTCATGTATTCCTGAAAAGTATTGGCGAGCTTGTCGCGGCTTTCGAGGCCATCGCCCGGGGTCTTCACGGCCGAAGGATCTTCACCCGCCGCGAGGCGGGCGATGTTCAAAACCACGTTGTCGAATTTCCCCTGCTCGACCGAGAGATGATACCCCTCGACGAGCTGAGGGAGCCGGGGATAGCGGAAGATGTTGTAGAACATCTCCAGGCCCGCGGGCTCCGTGAAGCGATCCAGGTTGTCGAGAAGAAGGATCGACAAATCCTCCAAATCCTTCACGTTCGCCAGGATGATCCCCTGGGTGCGCGACGCCCGGTAGAGCCCTCGCCGCCCCTTGGGATCGAAGACGCATTCGAGGGGCTCGGCCAAACGGATGATGGGGTTCTGTTTGCTCGCGAAGGGGTAATTGGCCTGGGCGTAGCGGCTGAAATGTTCGATGGCGCCCCCTTCGTAGAGGGAGTTCAAAAGTTTTACCCCCCGGTCGTAATCCTCCGGCGTCACCTCGAACGTCGTGCGCCCGGCGGAGGCAGCGAAGCTCGCCACGTCGGGGGAAGTTTTGGTGTCAAAATCGAGTTCCGCCCTGGAAATCTCGTGGATGTTGGCGACCACCTTACGGACGCGGGCGTCTTCGAGGAGTTCCAGAAAATCCTGGGCGGCGGGCGTGACGAGGCGCTGGCCCGTCTCCAAATCCAAAGCCCCCGCTGCTTCCGTTAAATCAGAGAGCGGGAGGAGGAGATCGTCCCGGTGGTAGGAAGAAAGCGCCACGAGCAAGGCGTCCGTCGTCCGATCATCCAGGAGTTCGAGCCCGATGGCGACGGGTTCATCGACAAGAGCTTTCGACTGGTCGGGCGGAAGGATTTCGACGACGGCGTTCAGGAAGGTGAGCGTCGAAGTGGCAAAGAGGCGATGAACGAGTTCCGCGTCGTAGGCCGCCTTGGCCCCGGGCTTTAGAAGTTTTTCGTAATCGGCCCCGCCCTTGGAAAACCGGGGCAAGAGCCCCTGCCCCAGGTCGTGGCCGGGGGTATCGTGAAGATATTGAGGTTTTTCGTACGCCGGAGGCGGCGTGTCCTTTGCCGCCGGTACCGCCGGGCCCGCCCCCAAGACCGCCAAAGCCGCCAGAAAACCGCCAATCCCCCCCACGGGACCTCCTCGGGCGAAGGGGCCCCGGCC
>JBFLVN010000187.1:0-7538 GCA_040758475.1 Bdellovibrionota bacterium | reverse complement strand
GGGCGTGCTGTTTTAAGTGTTCCACGATTTTGTCCACGGGGAAAAGATATTCGGCGTCTTGCCCCCTGGCTTTCAGATCGCGGGCGAGTTGCTCGGGATCGAAGCGATCCCCTTCGGGCGCCTTCTCCGGCTTTTCGACGGCGGCGATCACGACCTTGTCCGCCCCGACGAATGCTTCGGCATAGTCCTTCTGAAAAACCGCCCGCCGGGTCGTATTGGTGCGCGGTTCGAAAACAGCCCAGAGTCGCGCCTCGGGAAAGCCCATTCGCAGGGCACGTAAGGTTTCCCGAACGGCCGTGGGGTGATGGGCAAAATCATCGATGATGGTCACACCCCGGGGAGTTATGCCCCGTACTTCCTGGCGCCGCCGTATGCCCTGAAAACTTTCAATGGCTTTCTTCCATTCCGCGGCCGAAAGGCCCAGGGCCTTGGAAGCGGCGGCGGTCGCCACCTGATTGGCCAGGTTGTGATGGCCCCACAGGGGGCTCGCCGCCTCGGCGAAGATTTTACCGCCGTAGCGAACTTCGATTCGGGCGCCCTTGGCGCTTGCGTCCAGAATGCGCCCGCTCCATTCGGTTACGTCCTCGGAGATTCCATAGGGCTCGACCTTGCCACGGCACCGGGATGCCACTTCCCGCACGAGCGGGGAATCACCGCAGGCGACGAGCGTCCCGTCCGGTGGGATCAAATCCACGAATTTCTCGAAAGCCGCCCGGACGGCGGCGAGGTCTGCGTAGATGTCGGCGTGGTCGAATTCGACGCTCGTCAGAATGGCCGTCCGGGGGGCGTAATGGAGGAACTTGGGACCTTTGTCGAAGAAGGCCGTGTCGTACTCGTCCCCCTCGATAACAAAATGCTCGCCTTTCCCGAGAGCGAAGCTTTTTCCGAAATTCTTGGGCACCGCTCCCACGAAAAACCCCGGGTCCCTGCCCGCCGACGTGAGAATCCAGGCCATGAGGGCCGTGGTGGTGCTTTTCCCGTGGGTTCCGGCGACGACCACCGGATGCCGACCCTCCAAGAAAAACTTGTGGAGCGCCGCCGCCTGGCTCGTATAAGGAATGTTCTTCCGGAGGACTTCTTCCGCTTCGAGATTCGTCTTGCTGACGGCGTTTCCAATAACGACGAGTTCGGGCCCCCAGGCGAGGTTTTCGGGCCGGTAACCCTCCATCAGGGTGATCCCGATCGAGCGGAGCTGATCGCTCATGGGCGGATAGACGCTCTGGTCCGAACCTCGCACTTCGTGGCCAGCCTGCTGGAGGAGGCCTGCCAGGGTTCCCATGGCGGTTCCACAAATCGCCGTCAGGTGTATTTTCATGGTGTGCTCAGACCGGCCTATCTTCCGAATTCTTCGACCGCTACGTCGTGCAGAGCGGGGCGGAAACGCTTCAAATCCGCCGTTTCGCGGCAGGGGTGTACCCGGTTTGAAAGGCAAAGGACAGCCAAGTCCCGGTCCAAGTCGTACCAGAGGCTCGTACCCGTAAAACCCAAGGCTCCCACGGCGCGGCGAGAGAACCGCTCCCCTGCGCTCGAAGGCGTATGGCTACCAACGGGATTCGGGGTATCCCACCCCAGGGCCCAGGTCGTGCCCTGTGGCACATCTTCCTTCTTCCACAAGAGCGCCAGGGTTTCCGGGCGAAGAAGGCCCGGCTCGCCCCGGTAAATTCTCCGAAGGTGAAGAAAAAGATTCTCGAGGTCGGACAGGGAGGAAAAAAGCCCCGCTTGGGCGGCCACGCCGCTCAGCGCCCAGGCGTTGTCGTCCTCCACTTCTCCGTGAAGGAGTCTACCGCGCCAAGGGCAGATCGAAGTGGGCGCGATCTCTTTCAAAGGAACCGGCAGGGCCTGATCATCCCGGGGAAGCGGGATAAAAAACGTGCGCTTGAGCGATAACGCCGACGCCACCCGGAGAGTGAAGGCGGCGTCCATCCTCGTGCTGCCCACTCTTTCCAAAAGAGCCGTGAGGAGCATGTATCCCAGATCGGAATAGCACGCTTTTTCGCCGGGCCTGGCTTCCAGGGGTTCGGCGATGGCGAGGCTGAGGAGAACTCCCCGGGGGAGGTAGTGGCACCCGTCAAAACGCTTTTCATAAACAGGACGCCATGCGGGATACCCCGCCGAATGGGAGAGAAGTTGCCGGAGCGTCACTTCTCCTTGCGCCGATCCTTCAAGCTCGGGAAGTTTCCTTTTTACCGGCTCGTCGAGAGCGAGCTTTTTCTGTTCGAGAAAAATCCCTGAAAGAACGGCCCCCGCGAGCGGCTTCGTAAGAGATGCCAGGTCGTAAACCGTCTCCGGCGTCACCTCCCCCCAAGGGCCGCCGTGTTCGTCGTAGCCCAATTTCCCCACGCAAACCCGCCGGGCCACCTCCCCCCGCAAAATCACCGAAGCCGCGCAGCCAGGAAAAAGTTTCTGGGAGAAACCTTCTTGAATGATCCACTCGAACGGGGAAACACCGGGCATGGTCAGTTTTTCACCACGTCTTCGAGAAGCACGAGCGTTCCGTTCCTGGAATTAAGTCGCACCTTGGCACCCACCGGAAGCGTCAGATTCGTCCCGTAATGTCCCACGGCAAGGCCGGTCGCGATGGGAACCCGGAGAGGGAGCCGGTCGGCCACGAGCGCGGCCATTTTCGAAGGCGGGATTTTCCGGTTCCGACCGTCGTGGAAAGAGCCGAGCACCACGGCGCGGACCTTTCCAAGATCGCCTCCCTGACGTAGCTGCGTGAGCGACCGATCGAGGCGATAGAGGTCTTCGTTCACGTCTTCGAGGAAAAGAATTTTCCCCGCGAGCGGGACTTCGAAGGGCGTCCCCACGAGCGAGGCAAGGACCGTAAGGTTCCCGCCCGCAAGGCGCCCCGTCACCGAGGGGCCGCTGGCTTTCAAGCCGCGGGCAAGAACACTTCCCTTCCCCGTTTTTCCGATAACCGCGCGCCAGAAGGAATTTTTCGTCGCCGGGCTCGCCATCAAGAGGCCCGAGGCGTTGGGGCCGTGAAGGCAAATCACCTTCGCCCGATCCGCGAGGAAATTAAGAAGAGCGGTTACGTCCGAAAAGCCGCAGAGGAGCTTGGGCTCCCCCTTCGCGAAATCCCGGGCCGAAAAACCTTCGAGCGTGCGGGAGGCGCCGTACCCGCCCCGCGCCACGAGAAGGAACCCCACCCCCGGGTTCTTCCAAGCCGAAAGGAAAAGCCGCCGGCGTTCTTCGTCTTTCCCCGCCAGATAAGGGAGGGGCCTGCCCGGCAGGAAAGAGCGCATTTCGTACCCCTTGGATTCGAGAAGCCGCCGCACGGCGGGAAGCCGGTCCCGCCGGAGAGGGCCGCACGGAGCGACGAGCGCCACGCGCCCGCCCAAGTCCAAGGATTTGCCTTTGCGCATCGTTTCCTTGCTCCGCCCGAAAGGGCCGTGATACCTTGAGCTTACGCGATCCACCGCCATTTGGCACACCGGGGGTCAGGCGTCATGGAAGGGGCGCGGCCCTACTCCATTCTGATCGTCGATGACGAGACTTCGGTTCTCCGGATGCTCGACGCCCTTCTGCGCCGGGACCGGCACCAGGTCCTTACGGCCGAGAGCGCCGAGCAGGCTTTGGCAGTCCTGGCCGAGGAGCCCGCCGACCTCATTTTGACCGACAACATGCTGCCGGGGATGCTCGGGACCGAGCTTCTGGATCACGTCCGGGAAAAGTACCCCGACATGATCCGGCTCCTCATGACGGCCGAGCCCAACACGGAGGCCCTCGCCCAGGCCATCAACAAGGGGCACGTCTTCCGGTACATCGAAAAGCCTTTCACCCCCCAGGCCGTACGGGAGGCGATCCATGCCGCCGTCCGGCACCTCGAAATCCTCTCCGAGAACAAGCGCCTCCAGGAGTTAACCGAACAACAGAACAAGATGCTCTGGGACCTGACGTACGATTTAGAGCTCAAGATTCAGGAACGCACGGCCCAGGTCGAATCCCAAAAGCGCATGATCGAGGAGAGCCACCAGCGCCTCATCGAACTCACCTCCCAGCGGGGGGACATGCTCCTCATTCTCGCCCACGAGCTCAACACACCCCTCGCCGTCCTCCGGGGGTTCGTAAGCCTCTTCGAGGAAAACAACCTCACCTGGTCCGCCGAAAAGCGCCTTCAAGTCCTGGGTGTTCTGCGCGATAGCCTCGAGCGCCTCGATCGAAACACCGGAAGTATCCTTCAGGCCCTCGAATCGGGTCACGAAAACATTCCCTTGCAACTCGAACGCTTCGACCTGCGGGAAGTGGTACGCGATTCTTCCCGCGACGCCCAGCCGCTCATCGAACGGCGAAAGCACGTCTTCACCTTGAACATCGGCCCGGAACCTCTCCCCGTGGAAGGGGAGCGGCGCCTCATCCGAAACGCCCTCGACAATCTCATCCTGAACGCCATCCGTTTCACTCCCGACGGCGGTCGGATCACGGTTACGACACGGGGGAAAGCCCCCATCGCCCAGGTGCTCGTCCGGGACACGGGCATCGGCATCGCCAAAGAGGAACACGAGAGGATTTTCGAGCCCTTCTACGAAGGGCGAAGCCCCATGCACCACAGCTCGGGCACGATCGAATTCGGTTCGGGGTCCTTAGGCCTCGGGCTCCACGTGAGCCGGAGCATCGTCGACCGCCACGGTGGCAAGATTCTCCTCGAAAGCGAAGTAGGCAAGGGTTCCACTTTCACCCTTGAACTCCCGGCGGCCCCCGCATGAGCACGATCAACGAACGGCGGTACGTGCGGGTGAAATGCCTCACCCCGGCGTCGTTCGAGTACCGGGGAAATTCCTACGAAGGGACCATCCGGGACGTGAGCCTGTGCGGTACTTTCGTTCTCTCCCCCCTTCCCGTCGAAATGGACGAGAAAGTGAAGATCGAAACGAAACTTCCCGAATGCGAGCCCGTAACCCTGCGCGGCCGGATCGTCCGGATCGTGCTTCCCAACCGCATCACCCAGGACCCCGTAACGGATACCCAGGCGGGTTTCGGCGTGGATTTTGGCGCGGTTCCACTGGCCACGCGGGAGGCGATCGACGGCTACGTGCGGCTCATGTTCCGCACCTTCCGCAAGCTCCAGTTCGAGCTATCCCGGGCGGACGTGAGCCAGGACGCCATCCAGGAACTCCTCCACCAAACCTATCTCCCCAAACGGAGTTATTCCGTGGACGCGCTCAAAGACCTGGTAGCGGCGGAATTAAAGGGTTTCCGGTTGAGGCCCGTTTAAAGCGGACAGGCGTTTTCTTTAAGCGTTTGCCGCTTTCATTTCCAATTCCAGGATTTCTCCTACTTTCGCGATAAGGTCATAAATCGCGAACGGTTTTTGAAGAAACCGCACCTCCCTAGCCGATACCCCCCGAAGCAAGATCTGATCGTCCGTGTAGCCAGACATGAACAGCACCTGCGTTTCCGGATGAACGAGCGCAAGCTCTTCGGCTAGTTCCCGGCCGCTCAGTTTCGGCAGGACGACATCCGTAATCAGCAAATCGATAGACTGTTTTCGGTTCTGACTGATTTCCAGCGCCTCAGCGGCGTTGGAGGCCTCAAAAACTTCAAGGCCAGCATCTTCCATTGCTTTCCGCAGGAAGGTCCGGAGCGCCGAATCATCTTCGACCAGAAGAACAGTTCTGGAAACACTTACTCGAAGTGGCGAAATCGCCACGGATACATCTTCAATGGACGTCAAAGTGCCAGCATGCGGAAGAAAAACCCGGAAAACCGTTCCCCGGCCGGGAGCTGTCTCCACCGCGATGGCCCCACCGCTTTGAGTAACAATCCCGTGTACCGTCGAAAGCCCAAGCCCCGTTCCTTTGCCAAGACCCTTCGTAGTGTAAAAAGGCTCGAAAATCCGCGCTTTTGTTTCGGCATCCATTCCAATGCCCGTGTCTTTCACCTCGATAACGGCGTAGGAACCAGCGGGCATCAGATTTCCTCCGATGTCCTGCTCCCGTTCGAACTCCACGGTACTCAACGTGATCGCCAGCATCCCCCCCAATGGCATCGCATCGCGCGCATTGACCGCAAGATTGAGAAGAACTTGATGGAGTTGAGTTGGATCGGCTTTCACGGAAATCGGATTCGCTGGCAAATGAATTTCCATTTGAATGTCTTCACCCAGGAGGCGCGGCAGCATCCTTTCTATTTCCCGAACCAGAGAGTTCAGCTCAATGACTCGTAGTTTCAATATTTGACGCCGGCTGTAAGCCAGGAGCTGTTGGACGAGAGAGGTGGCCCGTTCACTGGCCTTCTTGATTTCTCCAAGCTCCCAGGGCGTCGTCCTCTCCAACCGCATTCGCCTCGCCAAGACGTCGGCATATCCCGAGATCACCATGAGAAGGTTATTGAAATCGTGAGCCACGCCCCCCGCCAGGCGGCCGATGGCTTCCATCTTCTGGGATTCCTGCAAGCGCTCTTGCACGGCCAGCAAATCCCGGGAGCGATCTTCCACGCGCCGCTCGAGTTCGTTATTGAGCGTCGCCAGGCGGTCGTGGGCCAAGGCCAGGGCGGTTTCCCGGTCCTTCCAGCGAGCGACGAGCAAGGAAACGGCCAAAAAGACCGTCGCCGAAAAAAGAAGGGCGGAAACACCCGTGATCCAACCCCACCAACCGGATAATTTTCCGCCTTGGAAGGGCGAGGAATGGAAAAGAGGAGCGTACCGGAGGATTCCGGCAGCCTCCAGGGCCGCCGATAGCAAAAGTCCTCCGATGGCCGAAGAATAGGCGATGAGGACTTCCCGGAATGGAACGAAGATGACAGCAACGATGGCGAGCCCGATGAAAATGAGCCATGCCGGAGTAGTGAACTGGCCGATCGAATAGGCGACACCCGCCCACCCCCAGAACCAGGAATAGAGCGTCGCGTGACGATAGGGAGCGTACTTTTTATAGGACCGCCGGAGCCAAAGGCCCCATGCGAACATGAGTACCCACCAAGCCGCGAAAGACCAAAGAAAGACCAGGAAACCGCGCAGATAGTAAAGATCGACGTAAGGAGCGATGGCGGGCCGCCACAAAACCAGATGGCCTGCCAAGGCGAAAGCCGCCGGAAAAGAGAAAGTCGTGGCGGCGACGAGAAGGCCCAGGTCGACCTGGGGCCAGCTGAGCAGGTCGCTAAAGCGCTCCCTGAGCGGGACCAGAGAACCACTTTGAGGGGCGGCGCGTTCCGTCACACAGGGGCCTCGGAACCCGCCCATCCCACTGGCTCAATTTTAACTCTTGTTCTCCCGTGGATAAAGAAACACGGCGAGAAAACCGTTCTCTTCGCGTTCTCAAAAGGAAACCCATCAGTAACCCTTCAGAACGCCCTGCAGAAGGGCTCAGTGATTTTCGTCCACCAATTCGAGGGCGCTCTTGCCGGAGGCCCGGCGGCGCTCCTGCTGGGGAAGCTCGCCGCGCTGCCGGGCACGCTTTATTTCCCCTTGAACGCCCGCGCCAAGGGCCCGGCTTAGCGCCGAAAAACGGGGCTGGACTTCCCGGATGAAGATCGAGAGGCGGCGGATCATCTGATAGGAACGATTGTTGGCGACGGTGGGGTTCCGGTCTCCAAGAAGC
>JBFLVN010000186.1:0-7579 GCA_040758475.1 Bdellovibrionota bacterium | reverse complement strand
GAAAAAATCCTCCTCTCCTGGAGCGGCGGGAAGGACAGCGCCATGGCCTTGTACCGGCTCCTTCAAGAGGGCCGGTACGAGGTCCTGGCGCTTTTGACGACCATGACCCGGGATTACGACCGGATCAGCATGCACGGCGTCCGGCGGGAACTCCTGCGGCGGCAGGCGGATTCGCTGGGTATTCCCTTGGAAGAACTCTGGATCACCAAGGGGGCGGGGAACGAGGAATACGAGGCCGCCGTGCGGCACGTTCTCGTCAAATACCAGGGGTTTGGCGTAAAACGCGTGGCGTTTGGCGATCTTTTTTTGGAAGACCTCCGCGCCTACCGGGAGAAAAACCTCGCCCGCATCGGCATGGAAGGGCTCTTTCCCGTGTGGGGAAAGGATACACCGGCCTTCGCTCGCGAATTTATCCGCCTGGGTTTTCGCGCCACCCTGGTGTGCGTCGATACAGTGAAAGTGCCCGATGCGTTCGCGGGGCGCGCGTTCGATGACGCGTTGCTTGGCGAATTTCCCGAAGGCGTCGATCCTTGCGGCGAGAACGGTGAATTCCACACGTTCGTGTGGGCTGGCCCCATCTTCCGGGAGCCGGTAGAATTCTCCCTCGGAGAGATTCGCAAGGACGGGCAGTTTTGTTTCCGGGACCTCGTTCCCGCGGCGGTGCCATGACTTCAGAACCCAAACCCAACGAGACCTGCACCCGTTGCGGGGCGGCCTTTACTTGTGGCTCCAAGGCGGGGGACGAAAAGTGCTGGTGCTTTGACCTCCCTGCCGTCATGCCCGTTTCGGCCGACGCCTGTCTTTGTCCCGCGTGCTTGCGGGAAGAGATCGCCCGCCGCCAGGCGGAAAAAGGGAAAGCCCTTCCGTGAGCCTTCCCCGGATCGTCTCGCTCCTCCCCAGCAGTACGGAGATCGTGTGCGCCCTCGGGTTCAGAGGTGGTCTTGTGGGGCGGTCCCACGAGTGCGATTACCCCACGGGACTCTCCGATCTTCCCATTTGTACTGAACCCAAGATCAAGATCGGCGGCACGAGCGCCGAGATCGACCGGCAAGTAAAGAGCATTCTGGAGCAAGCCCTTTCCGTCTACAGAGTCCACGCCGACAAACTGAAAAATCTGCGGCCCGATCTGGTCGTCACCCAATCCCAGTGCGAAGTGTGCGCCGTGAGTTTGAAAGACGTCGAGAAGGTCGTTTGCGAGTTTCTCGAATCGCGGCCCCGGCTCGTCTCTCTGGAACCCAATTCTCTCGAAGACGTCTTCAAGGATTTTTCTCGCGTCGCGAATGCACTGGACGTCGTGAAGCGGGGGGAAGATCTCATCGAAAGCAGCCGGGAGCGCATGGAGGACATCGCAAAAAAGACGGCGAATCTTGCCGAGCGGCCGTCCGTGGCGTGCATCGAATGGATCGAGCCCCTCATGGGGGCCGGCAACTGGATGCCCACGCTCGTTGAAATGGCCGGGGCGAAAAATCTCGTAGGCCGGGCGGGGGAGCATTCCCCGTGGATGAAATGGGAGGAACTCCTCGCCCTCGACCCTGAGACGATCGTCGTTCTTCCTTGCGGTTTTTCACTTGAAAAAGCTTGGCAAGAGCTGAGCGTTCTCGTTTCGAAGAAGGAATGGAAAGACCTGCGAGCCGTCCGTGCGGGCCGGGTATTCGTGACGGACGGCCATCATTACTTCAACCGGCCGGGCCCCCGGCTCGTCGAATCCCTCGAAATCCTGGCGGAGATTTTCCACCCGGGAATCTTCAACTTCGGCCACGAGGGGCGCGGCTGGCGCCGCTACGCAGCGTCCGGATGAAGCCCCATCTATATAGGACAGTCCTTGGGGTTGCTCTGTGCTTTCTGGCCTGCGAGAAAGCCGCTCCCAAGGGTGATTCTCCGCCCGCCAGCCACCGGATCGTCGTCATGGCGCCCGCGGCGGCGGAGATTCTCGACGCCCTTGGCGCCACGAGCCAACTCGTGGGGGTGGGGGATTTCGTCCAGTGGCCCCCGGAAGCCGCAGGGCTTCCAAAGGTCGGCGCCTACCATGCTCCGAACGTGGAACTCGTTGTATCCCTGGGAGTGGACCTTTTGCTCACGACTTCCATGCAGGCGGGTGGGCCCACCCACGCCAAGCTTCGGGAACTGGGCGTCCAAGTCGTCACGTTGGAGACGAACACGTACGAGGGTGTGCTCTCTTCTCTGCGGAAAGTCGGGGCCCTCCTTGGAAAAGACGAGATGGCGGCCCGGGTGGAAACCCGTATCCGGAGCCAGCTTGAAGAGACGAGAAAGAGGGTCATCAACGCCCCGCGCCGGCGGGTTCTTTTTGTCGTGGGGCGTGAGCCCCTTTACGCGGCGGGGCCCGGTTCCCACGTGGACGAAATGATCCGCACTGTAGGGGGAGAAAACGTGGTCGCGGAAGGTGTTTCGGGCTATCAGCTTCTTTCGATGGAAATCGCCCTCGAATCCCGCCCCGACGTGATCGTCGATACCTCCGACAACCGCCCCGGCGCCATCCGGGGACGGGCCTTGGGCTTTTGGGGGCAGTTCCCGTTTCTCCCGGCGGTAAAGAGCGGCCGGGTGTATTACGTTGAACCCGTGCGCCTCGTGATCCCGGGGATGCGCCTTCCGGAGATGACCGCTTTGCTTGGAAAAATCGTTCAGCCCGAAATTTTCGGCGAAGCCGATCCTTCGGAATTCTTGCCTTTCGATCTTTCAGGAGGAAACGGTGGCCGCTGAACGGGCCCCCCTTTCGGCGGGGCGCCTCGCGCTTTGGACGGCCGTACTCCTGGCCGTGCTCGCCTGCGCCCTCGTGCTCGGCGCCGCCCTGGGCGCGGGTGATGTGAGCTTGTCAGATTTTTTCGGGCCCGATTCTTCTCGCCGGACCATTCTCCTGGAAGTGCGTCTTCCCCGAGTGCTCCTCGCGGCCGTCCTGGGAAGCGCCCTCTGCGTGGCGGGGATCTCCTTCCAGGCGCTCCTGCGGAATCCGCTCGCCGATCCCTACGTGCTCGGCGTTTCCGGCGGGGCCAGCATCGGCGGAGTGGTCGCACTCCTCCTGGGCTTCGGGATAGGAGAGGGGATTTTCGACCGGATCGCCGTTCCGGCCTTCGCGTTCGGAGGGGCTCTCGGGGCGCTTGTCCTGATCGAGTGGATCGCGACCGTGGGGGGGCGCCTTACGGTCTACACGCTCCTTCTCACCGGCGCGATTTTCAACGCCTTTAGCGCCGCGCTTCTCTATTTCATTCAGAGCCTTGCCTCCCTCGAACAACTTCACGCGATCGTTTTCTATCTCATGGGGCAGGTGCCGGTGTTCGGATACAGGGTTTTGGGAGGGCTCGCCCTGGCGTCTTTTCTGGCCGCCCTCGCCCTCTTTTCGATGGCCCGCGATTTCAACGCGCTCAGTTTGGGAGAAGAAGGGGCCCTTCAACTCGGAGTGGACGTGGAACGGATAAAACGCCGGACGTTCCTGCTCGGATCGCTCCTCACGGGCCTCTCCGTTTCAGTCGCGGGGCTCGTGGGGTTCGTGGGGCTCGTTGTCCCCCATCTCCTGCGGCTTTTGCTTGGTCCCGATCACCGCCTTCTCCTTCCCGCTGGATTTTTCGGCGGCGCGGCGTTTCTCGTGCTGGCCGATCTGTTCGCCCGGACGATTACCGCCCCCAACGAGCTTCCCGTCGGCGTCGTGACGGCCCTCGTGGGGGGGCCTTTCTTTCTCTATCTTCTCCGGAGCCGGGGAGGGCGCCGTGGAAACTTCTAAGGCGCGGGCCGTTCTGGAGGCTTCCAGCGTTTCGTACGCTTACGGGCGGCAAGGCGCCCTGCACGAAGTCTCGCTCGAAGTGCGTTCCGGAGAGGTCGTGGGCCTTGTGGGGCCCAACGGATCGGGAAAGAGCACCCTGGTCAAAATCCTCTCCGGCGTGCTCTCCAGGTATTTGGGAAGCGCCCTCGTCTCGGGGGACGAAGTATCAAATCTCCCACGGCGGGAGCTTGCCCGCCGCGTCGCCGTGGTCCCCCAGGAACCCAACTTCGGCTTTCCCTTCACGGCCCTCGAAGTGGTCTTGATGGGGCGCCACCCCCATCTCGAAGGCCTGGGCTTCGAATCGGAGCGCGACCTGGCCATCGCAAAGGCGGCCCTGGAGCGTTGCGGGGCTGGGCATTTTGCGCCCCGCGCGATCCAGGATCTTTCGGCAGGCGAACGCCAGCGCATCGTCTTCGCCCGGGCCCTCGCCCAGGAATCCCCCGTCCTGCTTCTGGACGAGCCGGCCAGCTTTTTGGACATCCGCCACGCCGTGGGGCTCTACGACGTGGTACGGGAACTGGCTACCCGGGATGGCAAAGCGGTGCTGGCGGTCCTCCACGATTTGAGCCTGGCCGCCGAATACTGCGACCGTGTTTATTTGCTGCGGGCCGGGCGCGTAGAAGCGGCGGGGCCGACCGCCGAGGTCTTCACCTACGCGAACCTGACCCGTGTTTTCGAGACCGACGTCTACGTCGATGTGAACCACCTCACGGGGCGGCTCCTCGTAACACCCCTCTCCAGCCGTGCCCGGGAATACCTGGGCAGGACCAAAGGGGGCTAAAGGGGTTTGTTCGCCGCCCCGGGCCTGTAGTAAGCTCCCCTGCGATAGCGCGTCACTCGGATCGCAGGCAGAGAGCCCTTCAAGGGAAGGGCGAAGCGGGCGGTCTTGATTGTTGGGGGACGCGCCGCCGCTGGGGAGAAGCGGGCCCATGAGCGAAGGGCGCCGTCATTTCAGCATCGCCGAGAAGATCACGGTCTTCTTTTTCGTGAGCGCCGCCATCACGTCGCTCCTGATTATTTCCCTTCTTCAGATCGGCCTCATTCAAAACCCCGTTTTCGTGAGCCTCGCGGTCATCGGCATCGCCGCCGGCGTGGCGGGGGGCGTGGGGTGGTTCCTGAACCGCGGCCTTCGGGCCGATCTCGGGGGCCTCATGGAAGCGGCCCGGCAGGTCTCCCAGGGGGAACTGGACCGGGTCATCGCCATGCGGGAGAAGAAGTACACCGACGAGGTCGACGACCTCCGGGCCATTTTCCAGGAGATGCAGAAGAACCTCCAGCGCCTCGTGGGCCAGATCCAGCTCACGGGTCAGAGCATCGGCGGATCGGCCTACAACCTCTCGACGCTCACCGAAGAGATGAGCGCTTCCACCCACCAGATCGCCCTCACGATGGGGGAGATTTCGCGCGGCGCCGAGTCCCAGAACAAGCTGATCGTCACCACGAGTTCCGGCATGCGGGAGATGGTCCACTCGGCCGAACAGACGGAATCGAGCGCCCGGGAGAGCGCCAACCGGGCGACCCAGGCGGTCGAGACGGCCCAGTCCAGCTCCCGGTTGGCCTATCAGGCCGTCGAGAAGATGCGGGCCATCTTCGAGCGTGTCGAGGATTCTTCGCGCCTCATGATCGCCTTTTCCGACAAGATCAAGCAGGTGAGCAAGATCGTGGGCGTGATCGGCGGCATCGCCCAGCGCACGACGCTCCTTTCTTTGAACGCGACGATCGAAGCCGCCAAGGCCGGCGAGTACGGCCGGGGTTTCGCCGTGGTGGCCGATGAAATCCGCAAGCTCGCCGAGTCGACGACCCGTTCGGCCGAGCAGGTGGCGGAACTGATCGGCGGCGTGGAACAAGAGAGCCGCCGCGTCCTCGAAGTCATGCAAGTGAGCGTCGATACGGTCGAAAAGAGCCGTTCGGACGTCACGAACATCGGCGGCTCCCTCGACGGGATCGTCAAGAGCTTCAAGGAAGTGCAGATCCAGACCCAGGGTATCAGCGACCTCTCCCGCGCCCAGGCGGAGCAGAGTTCCCAGGTCCTGCGGGCCATCGAGGAAATCCAGAAGGTGGCCGAGAAGACGGCCTCCCTCACCATGCAGATTTCCGCTTCGACGAACGAACAGACGGCCTCCATGAACGAGATGACCACGGCGGCCCAGGAACTCTCCCAGCTTGCGGAGGAACTGCGGGCGGCGACGAGCCGTTTCCGCTTGGGGGATGCGGCCAAGGCTTCCGAAGGGCAAACGCCGCAAGCCGTGGCCTAAGGTGCTTCGTGGAAGGCGGTTTGTGCGTCATTTTCAGGGAGGGAACGGAACGCTACGCCCTCGCCCTCGACGGCGTGGACGAGGTCTTGGACCCCAAGCCCATCTCGTTCGTTCCCCAGGCGCCCGCGCCGTGTCTCGGCGTGGTCGTGCACCAGGGACTCATCCTGCCGGTGTTCGACGTGGGCGTGCTTCTTTCGGAGGTGGAGGGCGAGGGGAGCGGGGCGCCGGAACCCGTCGGCACGGGGGCGTTGACGCGGCTAATCGTCCTGAGCTATGCGGATTTCAGGCTTGCGCTCCAGGTCGATCGCGTCGAGCGGATAGCGCCCCTGACGGGCGCCCCGCAGCCGGTTGAGGCCGGAAGCCGGGGCACGGCGGAACGGTACCTGGATGCCGTTTTCGTCGAACCCGACGGAGTCGTTACGCGGGTCAATACCTCCGCCTTGGTGGAGGGGATCGACCGTTTGTTCGAGCGTTAAGGGGGACGTTGCATGCCCATTCGGGTGCTAATCGCGGACGATGCGGTGTTTATGCGGAACATGATCCGCGATATCTTCTCGTCCAACGGCGATTTCGAGGTCATCGGCGAGGCGGCCAACGGCGAAGAGGCCATCACCAAGTACGCCGATTTGAAGCCTGACGTCGTCACGATGGACATCGTGATGCCCGTCAAGAGCGGGATCGAAGCCGTCAAGGAAATCTGCCGCAAGGACAGCAAGGCCCGGATCGTCATGTGCAGCGCGCTGGGCCAGGAGTCCTTGGTGATGGAGGCGATCGAGGCGGGGGCGAGTGATTTTATTGTGAAGCCCTTCACTCCGGAGAAAGTGTTGGAGGTGGTTCGAAAGATCGCCGCGCTCTGACCCGGGTGTTTTTCCTCCGTTGCTCCGGTCCTGAAGGGATTTGACCGCGCCCCCGCGAGGGACGCCGGACGCTCCCCATGGACATGTCCAAATACAAGTCGATGTTCGTCAACGAGGCGCGGGAGCACCTCGGCCAGATGGACGTCGCCGCGGCCCAGCTCCGCAGCTCCCCCGCTTCCCGTGAATTGATCGACCAGCTTTTCCGCCAGGCCCATTCCATCAAGGGGATGGCGGCGGCGATGGAATACACCGAAATTTCGGAACTCGCCCACGGCGTCGAGGACATGCTTTCGGAATTCCGGGAGGGGGCCAAGGCGCCCGGCCCCGAAGTCCTGGGCCTCCTCGTGGAAGCCATCGACACGCTTTCGGTCCAGGTGGACGCGCGCACGGAAGAAGGGGCGCCCAAGGAAGCCCCCGCGCTCCTTGAAAAAATCCGGGGTGTGACCGGCGGGGCCCCCGTCGCGGCGCCCCTTTCCCCAAAGGCGGCCCCCGAACCGCCCAAGCCCGCTCCGAAAGCTTCCTCCGCGCCTTCCGCCGGGAGTCTTTTTGAAATCCGCTTCTCCCTCTCCGTGACCGGGACGATGGCGGGCCTGCGGGGCTTTCTCGTCTACAAGCGCCTCGGGAGCGCCGGTCCCATCGAATCGGTGGACCCGGATCTGCCGCAACTAAAAGGCGGAAATTTCCGGGGGCCCGTC
>JBFLVN010000185.1:0-7587 GCA_040758475.1 Bdellovibrionota bacterium | reverse complement strand
GATCGTGAGGTTCCAATCCTCGGGCGCCGAAAAGCGCGTGTCGCCGAAAACACCCGTTCCCGCGTTGTTGAAGAAATAATCGAGCCGTCCGTGATCCTTCCATATCCGGCCCGCCAGGGAATCGAAAGCGGAATAATCCCTCACGTCGAGCTTCGCGGCCGATGCGCGACCTCCCGCTTTTTGAACGGCCGCCGCCGTCTCTTCCGCAGCCTCGGGACGGATATCCGCCACGATCACCTGTGCCCCACGGCGGGATAGTTCCTCCGAAAGGGCCCGGCCGATCCCAGAGCCTCCCCCGGTCACAAGCGCCACGGCGTCCCGGTACGTACGAAGCCCTTTCATGATCCTCTCTCCATGAGTCCTTCGAAGTAGGCCGCCACTTCGGATGGAACGGCCGTAAACCGGATGGGCATCGAACCATCGCCTTCCGGCTTGGAAAGAATTTTGGCGTAGAAATCGAGCCGGGCGAGCTGGGGCGGGACGCCCAGGAGATTGAGCTTTACGTTGGCCCCCGCCTCCATCGCTGAAACGCTCTCGCGAAGCCGCGCTCCGCGGCCCGAAAGCCCCAGGACTTCCGACTCGCCAACGCTCTCCCCCACGTGTTTTCCGTCCAAGGGCGTGAGCCGGAACCGAAGCAGCCGATGGGGTTTTTGGAGTTCATCGGCCTGCCGTTCGAGGACGCTCTGATAATCCCCGCCGATACCGCCCACTTCGTAGATCGTAAGCGGATTCTGGGAACCTTTTGGTAAGACATCCTGGCGCCCGTCGATCCGGAGAATGCCGCCGCAGGCGTCGGCTACGGATTGGGAAACGAGCACCTGCCCGCCCACGGAGTAGGATTCGATCCGGCTCGCCAGATTAACGCCGCTTCCGATGACCGTGAACTTGCTGCGGCGGGTCGAACCGATGTTGCCGACGATCACTTCCGCTTCGTTCAGCCCAATTCCCATTTCCAGTTCCGGAAGCCCTTCGGAGCGGTTCTTCTCGTTGATCTTCCCCATGGCGTTCTGCATGGCGATGGCGCAAGCGACGGCCCGCTTGGCGCGATCGGGCATCTCCTGGGGGGCGCCGAAGATGACGAGAAGGGCGTCGCCGATGATTTCGTTGACCGTGCCTTGGAATTTCTCGATCGTTTCCACCATCACTTCGTAGTAGGCGTTCAGCATGTGGACGAAGCGCTCCGGCTCCATCCGCTCGGCCATGGCCGTAAAGCCCCGGAGGTCCGTCATCAGGATGGTGACGCGGCGGCGCTGGCCGCCGAGTTCCAGGGCTTCGGGGTTCTGAATAAGCGAATTCATCACTTCGGGCGAGAGGTAGCGGCCGAACATTTTCTTGAGGAGTTCCGAGAACTCGACGACCTGCCCTTCGCGCTTTCGCCACTCCGAAATGACGTAGACCGACATGGCCGCCAGCATGACGAGAAGCCCCAAAATCACGTGGAGGAGCAGGACCGCCCCCGCGGTGGGAATGCGCAAAACGCCATCCGAGAACGGAAGCGAAGAGAGCCAGGGCGCGTAAGGGAGATAACCCAGGGCGCTCCCAAGGCCCGTCACGAAGGTGATGGAACAGACCGTCACCGACGCGGCGATCATGGGACCGAGCCCGAAAACGACGAGGCCCACCATGAGGCCGCCCACCACGGCGATCCAAAGGGAGCTGGTCAGCGTGCCCGTAAAATAGACGACGAGGGCCGAATGGACCGCGCAAGCCTGGCAGATGGCGTGAACGAGCAAGCGATGTTCGCCCGGTCTTTTACGGACGAAAAGTGCCCATAAAAAGAGAAGAGTAAACGTGGCGCAGGTGATGAGGTAGAACGGCTCAACGATTTTCTGGCTGAACGCTGCGTTCGTGAAGGAGGCGAAGTACTCCCGCTCGCGCCCCCGGCGCACGATGTAGAGCCCCACGAACGTCCAGGGGAGGGCGGCGCCGACCCACAGGAGACACTTGTCGGCCACGGGCCAATCCAAGGGATTGCCGATTTTCGTCAGAAAGCGGCTGAACAAAGAATCGGAATCAGAAGCCGGGCTTTTCACGAATCACCCTTCAAGCCTTGGCCCCCGCTTGCAGGTATTGGGGGTTCTTTTTGAGAAAATCCTGGAAGATGGGAGTGACCACCGGCATGGCGAGCTGGCTCACGGGGACTTCCGGCACCACTTCCTTGCAGACGTCGATCACGATGCCAAGCGCCCGCATGAGCATCAGGTTGTCCTGGGGGGTCTGGAAGGTTTCCATCTCATCGAGCACGTCGCTCATGGCGCCAAAGAGCTGCTTCATGTCCCCGTCGCGCTTGATGTCGTGGTCGAAGATGGCGCTCCGCATGTTGGGGTCGCTGAACATCTTGATCGCTAGTTTTTCGATCTTGCCCCGGTCCTTCTCACCCATGGCGCCTTTCTCGATCAAGCCATCCACGTAGAGCTTCGGATTATTGAAAAAGCCACCGAGCATCTCCTTCATGAGGCCGTTGCGCACGTGGTCGGGAAGGCGCTTGACCATCCCGAAGTCGAGCAGGGCGAGCTTCCCCTCGGGCGTCGAAAAGGCGTTGGCCGGATGGGGATCGGCGTGGAAGAAGCCGCCCAGGAACGCCTGCTGGAAGAAACATTGAAGGTAGGTCTGCATGAGCTTCTGGCGGTCCACCTTCCAGTTCTTGAGCTGGGCGATGTTGTCCACGTTCGTCCCTTCGATGAATTCGAGGGTGAGAACCCGCTTGCTCGAATAACGCCAGTAGACTTTCGGGACTTTGACCCCGAAAGGCGCGAGCTCCTTGGCCATCGTCTCCGTCGCCTGGGCCTCGTGAAGAAGATCGAGTTCCTTCTGAAGCGGCTCTTCGAACTCTTTGTAAATCTGGAGAAGGTCGACTTTTTTCAAAAAGAAAGAAGCGGCCTTGATGAGAAGTTTCGTGAGCCACAGGTCGATGGCCACGCTCCGCTCGAGCCCCGGGTGGAGGATTTTGACGACGACCTTCTCGCCCGAATGGAGTTTGGCGACGTGGACCTGCCCCATGGACGCCGCGGCGATGGGCACCTTGTCGAAGTCCGCGAAGAGTTCGAGGGGGGAAACGCCGAATTCGCTCTGGATGAGCCCGGCGATGAGCGAGTACTCGGTGGCCGGCACCCGGTCGCGCATCACCTTGAACTCTTCGATGTATTCCTTGGGGAGGAGGTGGACCTGCATGCTGGCGATCTGGCCGGTCTTCACGTTCGCGCCTTTCAGGCGGAAAGCCGTCTCCTTGAAGCGGATCGCGTTTTTCCGGTGGATGCGGGAGAGCTTCTCGGCGCTGAAGGGGATGCGGAGGGTCTTGCGAACGAACACCCACAGATAGGAAAAGACCATGCGGGTCTGGAGCCAGAGGAGGCTGACCAAATGCTTTACCGCCGCCTTCCGGTCTTCCAGCACGAGCGCCCGGGCGTACCGGCGGTCGGCTTCTAGCAGGCGGTCGGAGAGGGTCTGCACCAAACTCCAGAGGACTTTTTTCCCGATCATGGGCCGCCGGTCCATGAGGTCCTGGAATTTCTCGCGGGGGATGAAGAGGCACGTCGTCTCGCCGCTCGCACGGATGGAGGCGGAAGTGGGCCGGTCGGTGACAAGACTCATCTCGCCAAAATGGTCTCCGGCGGAGAGTTCTCCGATGGCCTGTTGCTTCTGGCCGCGGACGGCCTTCAAGACCCGGGCCGATCCCATGCTGAGGATGAAGAGGCCCATGCCGCGGACCCCTTCTTCCAGGATCATGTCGCCGTCCTTGTAAAGGCGCTCTTCGCACAAACCCGTCACATATTCGAGTTCGTCTTCCGAAAGCTTGTCGAAGATCGAAAGCCGCCGGACGGTCTCGATGCGCTCCATGAAGCTCCCTCCGCGCCCCGCCTGAATTGTCGTGGAACCCGGATCATCGCCCAGAAAGAAGAAGCCCGCAAGGAGGTAAAAAACAGGCCGGCCCGCCCAGGCGGTTAGCCCGGGCGGGCCGATTGGAAGGTTACAGCGCGAGCGGAGCTGTAAGCCGGATTCTGTCTTCGCCGCGCCCCTTTCGGAGCGCGGGGGAGACGGCCATTCCTCTGGGACGGCGGTTGCCCGCCGCCTCAAGCTCGCTACCCGGACGCCTCGGCGGGGGTTCTCGCCTCAAACGCGTCCCTATTTGCGATTGCTCCGGGCGGGGTTTGCCGCGGGGCCCCTCGCGGGGCGCTCCCGGGGGAGCTCTTGCCTCCCCGTTTCACCCTTGCCTGATCCGGCCCTTTCGGACCGGCCATCGGCGGTCTGCTCTCTGTTGCACTTTCCGTCGGCTCACGCCGCCTGGCCGTTAGCCAGCGCCCGACCCCAACGGAGTCCGGACTTTCCTCAAGCGCCTTGCGGCGCCTGCGGCCGCCCGCTCCGCTCGCGGCAGGAAATATAGCCATTCCGCCGCAAACGAACAGGTACTGCCCGGCGGCCTTGGAATCATCTATATCCTCGTCATGCGATTGCTCTCTTCTCCGCTTGTTTCGGCATCCGCTCTCTTCGAAAACCTCCGCTACCCCTCCCTCCGCATCTGCGACGTGCGCTGGTATCTCTCGAAGGAAAAACGGGGGATCGACGAGTACCGCCGGGGCCACTTGCCGGGGGCCGTTTTCGTGGACCTGGACCAGGACCTCTGCGGCCCCCTTTCGCGAAAATCAGGGCGTCATCCCTGGCCCTCGCCCCTCCTGGCGGCCGAGCGGCTCTCGCGCCTGGGGATTTCGAGCGACACGTTCGTGGCTTGCTACGACGATGCGAGCGGCTCTGTCGCCGGGCGGCTCTGGTTTCTCCTTAAATGGCTTGGGCACGACCGAGCCACCGTGCTCGATGGAGGAATCACCCGCTGGAAGGCTCTCCATTATCCCGTAACGGCAAACCCCACGCCCATTCCCCCACCGGGAAAACTTCTCCCAAATCCCAGACCTTTTCTCGTCGTGGATAAAGAAGAAGCCCTCGCCGCGAGCCTGGGGGAAAAGAATGGGACGCTTCTCGACGCCCGGGAGGGGCGGAGGTACCGGGGGGAATTCGAGCCGGTGGACACCCGGGCCGGCCACATCCCCGGCGCTCTTTCTTTTCCTTTCGCGGAAAACATGAACGAACGGACGAAAGAATTTCTCCCGCCGGAAGATCTCCAACGACGGTTTGAAATTATCCAGGATAAAAAAGTAATCGCCTACTGCGGTTCGGGCGTCACCGCCTGCCACAACCTGCTGGCCCTCGAAACCGCCGGGATTCCGGCCCGCCTCTATGCCGGCTCCTGGAGCGAATGGGCGCGGGACGAGCGGCTAAAAGCAGAAACAGGGGATCGTACCTAATTCCCTTCAGGCGCCGGGACGTTCTCCCCCCGCTGCTCCGGGGATTCCCAGTCGGGCTCTTCGCGCTCCCCCTCCTGGACTTCCTTGATGCGCCTCGCGATTTCTTCGGGGGTCAGGTGCTCCAAGGCCTCGATCGCCTGGACGCGGCGAAGCTGTTCGGGCAAAAGCCGCTCTTCCTGCAATTTCTTGATCCGTTCTTTTTTCTGCTCGTCGTTTAAGGTGGAATCGGTGAGGATTTTCTCCCGGTCCTCGGCGTAGAGATCCATCCGGGCGGCCCGCTCTTCCCGCACGCGGTCCAGTTCTTCAAGGCGCCCCGTGGCTTCTTCCCCGAACATCTCAAGGCGCAGTTCCCGAACCTTGGCCGCCTGCTCTCCTGGTGGAAGGCCGGCCGTATCGCTCTTTAGTTTCGCAAGGCGCTCCCGGTAATCCTGGTGGGCGTCGTAGGGGAAAAGGCGCTCGCGGGTTTCCGGATCGAGCCCGGCCTTTAGTTCTTCCGCCTTTTTCTTTTTTTCTTCTTCGGAGAGATCCGGGTCGTTCTTCACCGCCTGGAGGGCCAGGGCGAATTGGACGCGCTCGTCTTCGTGCTGGAAGAGGAGTTTGGCGATCTCTTCTCCGAAAATCTCCCGGCGAAGGGCGAGGAGAATTTGGTATTTCTGGTCCATCGTAGCGCCCGCCGGAAAGAGGGACGGGTCTTCGAGGCGTTCCAGGTACAGGAGATATTTGTCGAAGACCTGCAAAAGAAACGCGGCCACTTCCTCCGAGTAACTTTCCTTGGCCCATTCGGAAAAAGCCCGCAGAACTTCGCTTCTCCCTTTCTCGATGTACTCGACCCGGAAGGCGTTGAAGATGTCGAGGAACTCGGGGCCGAGGAGATACTTTCCCCCGTGCTCGATCACTTTGGCGGGACGCACGAGGGCCGTCGGCCGTTCTTCGAGGAAACCCGCCGTGCCCGCGGAAGGCCCACCGGGAGCACCGCCAGCCGTTTTTTCCGAGGGGCCGCTCGCCCACCACAGGGCCCCTCCCAAGACGAGGATGAGCCCTGTTCCCAAAAGGAGGCCGCTTCGTCCGTTTCGTTCTTTCACAGAGAAGGGCCTACTTCGTAGAGGGAATAGGAGGAAAGATCGAGTTCCTTGGAAGACTCCAGTTCGGCGGTGCCGGAGTCGAAGGAAAAATCCTCGAAGCCCGCCAGGAAACGGCTATCTCCATAAAGCTCCGCCCAAGGGCCGTAGGTGACGAGTTCGAGGGACGAGGGAAACCCGGTCATCGCCACCTCCGCCAGTTCCCGAAGCGGCTTTTTCCCGTCCCGTACCCGCAGAACGATCCGCCGGGATTCCAAAACCGCTTCGTAGCCGCTCTCTCCCGTCCGGGGGTTGTGTTCGAAACGCCACCGGAGGACGGTCCCCGCCGGAAGGGGCTTTGCGAACCGCAGTTCGAGGCTCTCTCCCGTGCCATCTTCCCGTTCTTCCGGAAGTCCGAGTTCGTGCGCCCCCGCCGGAAGCCGCAGGCCGGCCCCTTGAACGGAATTCCGCGGATCGAACGAAGGAAGGAGAACCTGCGCGGGAAGCCGCCGCCGGGCGGTAATCCCGGAAAGGACGGGGCGCACAAGGGCGCGAGAGCCGCTCTCGACGAGCCTTTTAGGCGAGAGAATCTCTCCCGTCGCCGGAGCAGGAGCGCCGGGAACACGGAAATCCTCGGCAAGTTCCGAACGGAAGGAGGCTTCGTGATAGCTCTTCACCCAGAACCGTCCCAAGAGGCGGTACTGGCGAGGGGCTTCCTCGGCATAGCTATAAAGATAAGAGCCCGGAAAAATCTTCTCTTCTTTTCCCGCGCTCGCCCAAGGGCGGCCCCGTTCGATTTCGAGAAGCGCCAGGAAGGGGTATTGGGCGAGGAAATCGGCCCGGAGACTTCCCGCCAGATTGGAAAGTTTCCCGCTCGAAGCCTTGAGCTTGGGGGGATCGGCGGAATTGGTGGCGCAGTCGAGGACTTCCACCGCGCCCTCGTACTTCTTCCCCTTGGTAACGGCGAGCCGCGCCACTTTGTCGGGCTTTCGAGAATGGGCGCAGGCTTCCTGCAAGGAAGCGGCGGGCCCGGTTTCAAAGAGGCTGTACCAGCGGGTCCGTTCCAGGCGGGAGAGAAGGTCCCGTTGAACCTCAGCCGTTTCAGCCGTGCCCGCGGCGGGGAGAAATCCGAAGACAAGGCGCGCGAGGGCTTCACCGGGGGCGAGAACCCACCCGGCCGCCAAAAGGAACGCCGTTAAAGATAAAAATCTCCGGAAAACCACCTTCCTATT
>JBFLVN010000184.1:0-7593 GCA_040758475.1 Bdellovibrionota bacterium | reverse complement strand
TCATGCACACGGGCGAAACCAAGACCCCCGGCGGCCGGGTAGGGGAGGAAGCGGCCGTCACTCTCTCGGCGGGCCTTTCGGAACTCGGCTTTCCGCTCCTGCGCCTCAAGACCGGAACGCCGCCGCGCATCGACGGCCGCACGATCGATTTCCAGGCGACCGAGAAGCAGCTGCCCGACGACCCGCCGGTCCCCATGTCGTTTTCGACCGAACGGATCGAGCGGCAGCAAATTCCGTGCTGGGTGACGTATACCAATCCCCATACCCACGAGATCATCGCTTCCGCCTTCGACCGCTCGCCGCTCTTCAACGGCCAGATCGCGGGGAAGGGGCCGCGTTACTGCCCTTCGATCGAAGACAAGGTGTATCGGTTCCGCGAAAAAGAACGCCACCAGATTTTCCTCGAACCCGACGGTCTTGGGACCCACGAGGTCTATCCGAGCGGCATCTCGACTTCGCTCCCCTTCGACGTGCAGGTGGGATTCGTCCGGACCATCAAGGGTTTGGAAAAGGCCGAGTTCATCCGGCCGGGTTACGCCGTCGAGTACGACGCTGTGCCGCCGACGGAACTCGCTTCGACGCTCGAAACCAAGAAAGTCCCGGGGCTCTTCCTGGCCGGCCAGATCAACGGCACTTCGGGCTACGAAGAGGCGGCGGGGCAGGGGATCATCGCCGGGATCAACGCGGCCCTTTCGGCCAGGGGCGAGGGGGAATTCGTCCTGGGCCGCGACGAAGCCTACCTGGGCGTCATGGTGGACGACCTCGTGACGCGCGGCGTGACCGAGCCCTACCGCATGTTCACGAGCCGCTGCGAGTGGCGGCTCCACCTGCGGGAGGACAACGCGGACCTCCGCCTGCGGGAGCGCGGTTACAAGTTCGGAATCATCCCGCAAAACGAATGGGAAATTTTCCTTCGGAAGCGCGAGACGCTTGAAAAAGAGCGTGAACGCCTCGTATCGACCAAAGTCTATCCGACCTCGGAAACGGCCCGGATCGCGGAAGGCCTCGGCACGCCTCCGCCCAAGAAGCCTTCATCCCTGTGGGAACTCCTGAGCCGTCCCGAGCTTTCCTACGAATCGGCTATCCAATTCGGTCCCGAAAGCACCTTGGGCGAAGAATCGCTATCCACGCCCGTCCGGCAGGCGGTGATCCAGCAGCTTGAAATCCAGGCCCGCTACGGCGGTTACCTCGAAGCCGAACGGGAACAGATCGAACGGGTTCGCGCGAACGAGGAAATTCTCATTCCGGCCGGCCTCGATTACGCCGAAATCCCGAACCTCACTCACGAAATCCGGGAAACCCTCTCCCGCATCCAGCCCCGCTCCCTGGGCCAGGCCTCGCGCCTCTCGGGCGTTACCCCAGCGGCCCTCTCCATCCTGCTCATCCACCTCAAGAAACGGGCGGGGAAGAGGGCGGCGTGATGGGAGCCTCTGGCACGCAGCTGGATTTGGGGTTCTCGCACTTCTATCACCTGGATCTCTCGCTGTTTCCTTTCGACCCTTCATCTTTTGCCGACCGGCTGGAGCGAGCTTTTTCCCTCATGAAGGCCGCCGGAGTCCGGTCGTTCCGGCCCCACATCCACTGGAACGAGGTGGAGCCGGTCGTCATCAATCCGTCCCTGAAGAAGGAAGATGTTACCGACTCGATGATCGAAGGTTACGCCCGCGGCGACCAAGAGGGGATTTTCTGGCAGAAGACAGACTTACTGGTGGATTCCATGGTGCGTCACGGAATCGATCCGTTTCTGTGCCTTGGAAGTAGCATGCACCCCCAGGCGCCACTGATTTCCCAGAAGCGGCGCGTGTCCCGTTTCAGCGTCGCCGAGGTCCCCTTTGAAATCTATCTCGGACACCTTTACCTCTATGCCAGAGCAGCCGTCCGCCGCTACAAGGACCGTTGCCGGCGGTGGCAACTCGAAAACGAATTCAACGTCAACGAGCTCTATCTCCTGGTGCAATGGAAGAAAGGCCTGGCCTGGCTTTCGCGTAAAAAGCAGGACCGGATCATGGAGTGCCTGCATGATGCCGTGAAGCGGGAGGACCGGCAGGCGCTCACGGGCCACAATTTCGTCGCCGCGCTCAAGGAGGTTCCCCGAATCTACTCCTGGAAGCAGGATATCGTCCGATGGAATCACCTGCTCGATATCATCGGGATCGACTTTTTCCCGAACTACCCCGTGGGCAAGCCCATCCGGATCGGCGGCGCGATGGCTGAGACCGTGAAACGGGTCCGGTCGCTCGGATTGAACAAGCCGATCTACGTGCTCGAAGACGGATATCCCGTGGCACCAACGGGCCGGGGATTTTCCGAGAAAGGCCAGGAGGAATATTTCCGGCAGGCCATCGAGAGTTCGGAGCGGCTGGGGATCGACGGCTACTTCATCTATTGCTTCTGCTCGATGGAGGGCGCGCCCGGCAACGAATGGCACAAGCAGCGGCTGATAAACGACGTGGAGGACTGGTGGGGCGTTGTCCGGGCCGATGGATCGATGAGACCGGCATACGACTATCTGGTTCGACGGGCTAAAACACTTTCGTAAGGCGGGGCAGAAGGCGGCCTAGCCCGTCGCACGCCAAGAGGCTACAATTTCCCTCCATGAGCCGGTCCGTAAAAGCGATTTACGAGAATGGGGTGCTTAAACCCCAAGAACCACTCCAGCTCGCGGAGCACGCGGAAACTTACGTTGTCCTGGAAGAACAGGGCTTCCGCAAAAACATCGAAACGAAGGAATACGAAGGCCCCTTGCCACGGAAATTCCGCTCTTCCGGTTCCGGCGCCAGCGGCCGGTCGGATATTTCCGAACGCTTTGAAGAGCTTCTAACGGGCGGCTTCGGCAAATCCTCCGAATGATCGTGGATTCGGGCGTCTTGTACGCCTTCGCGGATGCCGATGACCGCTGGCGAGAGCCCGTCCGCCGATTGTTTGAAAATACCAGAGTCCCCTTGCTCGTTCCGTATACAATCCTTCCCGAAGTGCTCTATATGGTTAACAAAGCATTGGGCGCTAAATCCGAACTGGATTTGCTGCTCGATCTAACTCAAGGGCCATTTCAAATCGTGTGGCCTGAGCCGGAAGATTTTCATCGCTGCATCGAGATTCTTCGAGAATATTCAGACGCCGATCTGGGGTTCGTCGATGCGTCCGTCGTGGCAATTGCCGAGCGCCTTGGTATCCGCCGAATCGCTACTACCGATCGGCGAGACTTTTCGCTGGTCCGGCCCAAACATTGCGGGGCCTTTGAACTGTTGCCATAAAGCGATAAGGCGCCCGACGCGGTATCCTTCTTGTTTCCTTAATCCCCCGTCACTACCTTGTAACGCAGGGGAGGGGAGAAGAGCGCCCCCATGACCGGGAACGGCAATGGCCGGATCGATCCGTCCCTCGATCTTTTCGAGGAAATCGCGCGCCTGAAAAAAGAGAAAAACGCCGTCCTGCTCGCCCACTACTACCAGGAACCCGACATCCAGGACGTGGCCGATTTCGTGGGCGATTCCCTCCAGCTCGCTCAGGCCGCCAAGAAAACCAAGGCCGATATGATCGTGTTCGCCGGCGTCCATTTCATGGCCGAAACGGCGAAGATCCTGAACCCCGAGAAGAAAGTCCTTCTGCCGGACCTGGAAGCCGGGTGTTCCCTTGCAGCTAGCGCCCCGGCGGATGTCTTCGAGAATTGGGTGAAGAAGCACCCCGACCACATCGTCGTCTCGTACATCAATTGCTCGGCCGCCGTGAAAGCCCTCTCGGACGTCATCGTGACTTCCAGCAATGCGGAGAAAATCGTCCGCCAGCTTCCGGTGGATCAGCCCATCCTCTTCGCCCCCGACAAGTACTTGGGCGCCTACGTGCAGAAACAGACGGGGAGGGACATGGTCCTCTGGCAGGGGACGTGCCAGGTCCACGAGATTTTCTCGGAAAAGAAGATCCACCAGCTCAAGGTTCGCCACCCGGGGGCGAAAGTCATCGCCCATCCCGAATGCACCCCGGAAGTCCTGGCCCTCGCTGATTTCATCGGTTCGACGAGCGCTCTGCTCAAATACGCCAACGAATCCCCGGCCAAGGAGTTTATCGTCGTCACGGAGCCGGGAATTATTCACCAGATGGAAAAGGCACACCCCGAAAAGACCTTCATCCCCGGGCCGCCCACGAACGAGTGCGCCTGCAACGAATGCCCCTACATGAAATTGAACACCCTGGAAAAACTCTACCTCTGCCTGCGGGACGAAAAACCGGAAATCACCCTGGAAGAGCCCCTCCGCCTCGCGGCCTTGGAGCCCATCGAACGCATGCTGGCCATGAGCTGACAGCTTTCTTTTTTTCCTCAATCGAGCTAAAATACGTCAATCGAAGCCCCTGTTTCATGAATGTTCATTCATGGAAGGGGCGTAGTCCGCCGGTCATCCAGTCTTTCAAAATGTTCCCCAGGTAACCTTCCCGCGAAGATGGCCGCGAAAAAAACATGGCCGCCTTGGCCACCTTCCTCCTTTCAGCCGTTCCGGCCGGGTTAAAGGGCTTCCCGGCCGATTGGGCATCTTGCCCCCCTGGGCCCGCGGCGCTATAACGGCCCGTCACGATTGAAGTTTTCCGGGAGTATACGAACTTGTCCGTATCCGTACACAAGCAGCTCAAGAAACCCGACGAATTCGTCAGCCAGGGCCGCAAGATCCTCGACTGGATCGCAGAACGGGAGATGTGGTTCCTGGGGATCATCGGGGGCCTCATTCTCGCCATCGTCCTCGTCTACGGCGGCCGGGCCCTTACGCGCCGGCAACTCGAACGCAATTTCGCCCAGTTGGACAAGGTCGTACGGGTGATGACGGCCGAAGTGGGCCCCAAGTCCGTGAGTTCCCTGGAAGAGCTCGAAAAACTGGAGGAAGAAGGCCCGGCCCGGTTCGACACCGAAGAAGAGAAGTGGAAGGCCGTCGCCGCCGCCATCGACGAAGTGGAACCCAAGCTCTCCCGCGAGTCGGCCGAGTGGATGGCCGCTTATTACAAGGGCGAAGCCCAGCGGGAACTCAAGAATAACGATGCCGCCATCGCCGCTTTCGAGGCCTATGCGGAGAAAGTAAAGAGTGATCCGTTCCTGGGCCCTCTGGCTTACTACAACGTGGCCGTGGCCCAGATGGACGCCGACCAGTACGAAAAAGCCCTGGAGAGCCTCGGAAAAGCCCGCAAGGCGGTCCCGGAGGGGCAGGAGCTTGGGAAAATCGGCCAGAGCATCGTGATCTCTGAAGCCCTCTGCCATGCCCGGCTCGGGAAGCCCGAAGAAGCCAAGAAGGCCCTTCAGGAACTCGATACCAATTACACCGTGGCGGCCGACAGCCTGGGAACCGGCGTGATCGAAGCGGCCCTCTCGCAGGGCCTCCCCGACGCCTTCGGGGCAAAACTTCCGGCGGCGCCCGCGGCTCCTGAAAAAGGGAAGTAATGGCCCACAGACCGGAGAAACAGGGCAGGGGCGGCAATAGTCCGCCCCTGTCTTTTTTGGCTTTTGCGATCCTTTCGCTTGCCGTGCTGTCCGCCTGCGTTTGGGTGGATGCTTCTTCCGTTGGCACCCACGCCTGGAAAAGCCCGGTGCGCCTCAAACGCCTGTGGACCCGCCAGCTCCCCAAGGTGGCCCGCTGGCGGTACAAAATCCCTTATCTCAAATACACCGTGCCCGGCGTCTCTCCGATGGGAGAGCTTTCGGTACCGCTCCTCGAAGGCGGCCGGATTTACGTGGGGACTTCTTCCGGAAAAGTCCTGGCCCTGACCGCCGAAGAGGGTGATGAACTTTGGCGGACCCGGGTTTCCCCCGATCCCATCACCTGCAAACCGGCCCTGGGCGAGGGGATCGTCGCCGTGGGGGGGCAGGAGGCCGTCGTCGCGGGCCTCGACGCCGAAACGGGCGAGGAGCGCTGGCGCCGAAAGCTCACGGCCCCCATTGCCGGACCGCTCGTTTATTCCAAAGGGCGGCTCTACCTGCAGGACACTCACGGGGAAGTGCTCGCCTTCGAAATGGCGACTGGAAAGACCCTCTGGAGCGTGGCGGGCGTCGAGCCGCGTGGACTCATTGCCCGGGGTGTGGGCGGGCCCGCCATTAACGACGAGGGAACCCGGCTCTATGTCGGGCGGTGGGACGGGGTCCTCCTAGCCCTCGATACGGCCGCCGGGCGGGTTCTCTGGAAGCAGTCCTACGGGGGGCGCGACCGGCGCTTCCGGAACACGGATATCGGCCTATTCCTTTCCGAAAATTCCCTTTATTTCTCGATCTTTATGGGCCCGACCTTCAAGCTGAATCTCGATGATGGAATCGCCTCCTGGCAAACCGCGGACGCCCCGGCCAGCGCGGGACCGGCAAGCGACGGATCGCGGGTCTACGTTCCGCTCGCCACCGGCGGCCTTGCGGCCCTGGATGCCACCGTGGGGGCCAAGTTGCTGGATGATGCCTGGGGCCAGGACGGCCTTAAGCCCGACCTTGGAATCGCGTCCCAGCCGGTTTGGCTTGGGGATTATCTCGCTGTCGGCACGACCCAAGCCGATCACTGGTATAGCCGCAGCGGCTCGATCGCCGTGATCGATCCGGCTTCCGGCAAACTTCTCTGGCGCTCCAAGGTGCTGCGCGGGAATTATTCCGCCGTCAGCGTTTCCGGCGATCTTCTGGCCGCGCTCTCGGACCGGGCCATTCTCCAGGTCTGGAAAATGGAAACCGTGCCCGGCAAAGAGCCGGAGCCCGCGAACGTTTCCCTGGCAAAGTAGGGTTTTTTGATTTTTCCCGAATCATCGGCCCTGGAGGCGTATCGAATTTACTTTACATAATATATGTTATCAGACATTGTAGATAAAAAGAGCCTAGGCAGCCGCTAGCACCATTTTATCCGATCCCTGTCCCGGCCCTTTTCATGATGGCGTCGTAGACGAAGTTCGGAAGGTTCCTGGCAAGCCGCACGGCAAGCGTGAGCGGAAGCGGAAAGTTCACTTCCCGGCGCCGGGCTTCGATGCCGTCGGCGATGATCCGGGCAGCATCCTCGAGTTCGACCAGGAACGGCATGGGATTCTTGTTCTTCGCTGTAAGCGGCGTTTTGACGAATCCGGGGTGGACGGTCGTAACCGATATCCCGTGGCGCGCCAGGTCGATCCGGAGGGTTTCAAGGTAAGTCGTAAGAGCCGCCTTGGAAGCCGAGTAAGCCGCCGATCCGGGAAGCCCGCGCCAGCCAGCCAGGGACGAAACGCCCACGATCTGGCCCGATTTCCGCTCGGCCATGGATTCGACCACGGCGTCGATGGCGTACATGGCTCCAAGGACGTTGACCCGGATCGTCCGTTCGGCCGGCTCGCCGCCGGCCTTGTGGCTCTTGGCCGAAGCCCCGATGCCCGCGTTGGCGACCAGGAGGTCCACCGGGCCCCAGGTGCTTTTCACCTTCTGGGCCGCCTGGAGGACGTCCTCCCGCCGGGTCACGTCGCCGGGGAGAACGAGGGCCCTCCCCCCTGCCCCTTCGATCCGTTTGGCGATCTCCGAGAGCTCGGACTCGCGCCGGGCAAAAAGCCCAACGCTCCAGCCCCGGCGGGCGAGTTGCGCGGAGAGTTCCGCGCCGATGCCGCTCGAAGCTCCGGTGATGAACG